>JAWOJF010000170.1:0-53143 GCA_046481785.1 Ignavibacteriaceae bacterium
GGGATCGCCGAGGGGATTGCCGACGCACCAGAAAGGCATTGAGCGCAGCGTGCAGGGTCCGACGTTGAAGTCTTTCAGGGACATCGTGGAGCTCCGTTTGTGGGGTGTCAGGTTAAAGGGACGGTTTCGCGGTATTCCGGAACGTGGGACAATTCCTTTTTCCCTTCCAAGTACAAAAACTGCTGTAGCCATGGCATCAGCAAATGCATTATTTTTATGAATAACTGTAACACTCCGGACTTCTTTTGCCGGGTAACCTGTCTTAGGATTGAGCAGGTGGTGATAACGGATCCCATCTTTTTCAAAATAATTTTCATAATCACCGCTTGTTGCTACAGAAATATCTTCCAGTTTAATTTTTTTAATAATCTCTGTAGCTTTATCCGGATGCTGTACCCCAATAATCCAGTTGCCGCCCGCAGCTTTTATTTCTCCGCCCGCATTAACAAGCGCTTCCTCAATACCTGCATTTTTAAGAACATCAATAGCGCGGTCAACTGCGTAACCTTTTGCTGCTGCACTGAAATTAAATCTAACATCTGCTGTACGAAGTAAACCGTTTTTGCCGGACAGTTTAACATTCTTCCATCCGCTTTTTAATAAGGCTTTTTTTATATCAGAATCTGAAGGGAGACCTGAGGTTTTTTTGTCAAACCCCCACAAATTAATCAGTGTTCCAATAGCCGCATCAAAATTCCCTGAAGAGAGCTTGTATAGAGAATCGCATAAAACCGCCATATTATATATCTCATCATCAACAATAATCACAGAATCTTTTTCCTGATTTAATTCCCAGACGGTTCCCTGGTCCAAAACAGTGAATAGTTTATCAATCCTTTTAATTTCATCAAATGCTTTTGAAATTGCATCTTCTGCTGTCTCCATATTACTGTTCCGCACCTGGATATCTACTAAAGTACCGAGAAGTATCCTGGTCCTCTTAACTGTCTTTACCTCTTCATTGTAATTCTGAGCTATAAAAAAACCAATAAGGAAAAGAACAACAATACTTATAATATAGATTAACTTATTTCTCAAACTAAACCAGTTCCACCTTAACTAAAATTTTATTAGGGGCACATGCTATTATATTACCGGGGCTGCCGGCAACTGAGTGCTCACATATTTTATGCCTGCATGATGCTGAATGAACCCGTGCAATTCCACCTTCAATTCTGAGAACAGTTTTTCCAAAAGGTCCGTTTATATCAACATTTTTATAAGTTTTATCCAAAGGAATTCTTTCTGCCGTTCCATTTTCATTATCTATAACCAGTACTTTCTTTTTCGTATTCAGTATAGAGGATAATAAATCAGTTTCTGAATATTCGGCAGTAAAAAAGTAGCCGGCCTTTTTGCCTTTTAGCTTTGTTCTGATACCTGACATTGACTGGTTAAATTCATAAAGTGAGTAAACAGGATTTTCCGAATCACTGATTATAATATCGGAATCAATTTCTTTATCCAGTTTCTTCAGGTTATATTTAACTTTACCGCTATTACCAAATGACGCATTCTGTGCCTGGAGATCGATACTGTTTAACATTTCAATTATTTTCAATTCAGATTGAATAACAGGTTTAGAATTGCTTTTAATTTTTTCCCTGAAGGAGAAAATAATATTGCGGAATATTTCTTCATCTGCAGGTATATACCCGTAAACGGCATAATAAACTGATTTTTTATTACCAACCAGTTTCCCGGCTGAAAAACCGGCACCAAGTGCAGTCGCTGCCAAACCGGTGATCTTTAAAAATTTCCTTCGGGATATCATTTTTTCCTCAATAGAATTACAATTAAAAATGTTTTTTTACACGATATTATCAACCTAAAAACTTCTGTATATATTATTATTAATCTAATAATTAAATCATTCCGGCAAAACCCATAAATGCAAGTGCTAAAATTCCTGCAACAATTAAGGTTATAGGCGCACCCCGGAATGGTTTGGGAACATCGGCAAGATCAAGTTCTTCTCTTATTCCCGCCATTATTGTTAAGGCAAGTGTAAATCCTGCTCCTGCTCCAACCCCAAAAATTATATTTTCTACAAAACTATATTCTCTCATAGATCCAAAAAGTGCTAAACCAAGTATTGCACAGTTCGTGGTTATCAGGGGGAGGTAAATACCAAGTGCCCTGTATAAAGGCTTTGATACTTTTTTAATAAACATTTCAACAAACTGTACAAGAGATGCAATAACAAGAATAAAAGAAGGTGTCTGTAAAAATTCTAAGCCGTATGGAATAAGTATCAGATGATCTATAAGCCAGCTAACCATTGCAGTAATAACAAGAACAAATGTAGTTGCCATTCCCATTGATATTGCTGAAGATAATTTGTTTGATACACCTATAAAAGGGCATATACCCAGAAAGTATGCAAGCACAAAATTATTTACTATAGCTGCAGATATAAAAATTATAAAAAGTTCCATCATGTAGCCTCAAGTGGTTCTGTTGGCTGATCACTGTTGTGTTTGTATCGTGTGATCAATGATTCATTTTCCATTCTTCTCTTTCTTTCGGAGTACATATTTGAAAGTCCCATCAATAAACCAAAAGTTAAAAAAGCACCGGCAGGAAGGATCATTATTAACCATGGTTCAAACTGATCAGGCAGTACCTGGTAACCAAAAATAGTTCTTGATCCTATTATTTCCCTTATTGTACCCAATACTAACAGTATAATTGTAAATCCGCTTCCCATACCAAGTGCATCAAGGATTGCTCTGCCCGGGCTATTTTTAGATGCAAATGCTTCTGCTCTGCCAAGTATTATACAGTTTACAACAATAAGAGGAATAAAGGGACCAAGAGCTTTGCTTAAATCAGGAAACTTTGCTTTCATTACCAAATCGACAACTGTAACAAAAGTTGCAATTATTACGATAAATGATGCAATCCTAACCTGGTTAGGGATTATTTTTCTGATTAATGAAATTAAAAAACTTGCCATAACCAATACAAAGGTAGCGGCCAAACCCATTGCCAAACCGTTTATTGCAGATACAGTAACTGCAAGAGCCGGGCACATACCAAGTACTTGTTTAAAGATGGGATTCTGGTCCCATACACCCTTCAGATATTCCTGGCTGAGTGATACTTGCTTTTTCATTATAAACTCCCGGTTTCCCGAAGCTTTTTCATTTTACCAATTCCTTCATTAATAATTGCAACAACAGCCTTTGAGGAAATTGTTGCACCTGTTATTGCCTGAATTTCATTTGGGCTTTCAGGTTCTTTACCTTTAATATAATTAATTCCGGGTGATGTTTTTAATTTTTTAAACTGATCTGTAAACGGAATATCCAGGATTTTGGATCCAAGTCCCGGTGTTTCAGACTGTTCCAAAACTTCAAGAGCATTTATTTCTTCAAGATCTTCTGAGATTCCTGCTATTAATCTTATCTTACCCTGGAAACCATTTCCGGAATATACCATGGCAAAACCAACACTTTCGTTCTGATTATCAATTACCCGGTATACTTCAAAGCCTGTATTTTTAAGAACTTCATATTTTTCACCTTCAGGCTGTACACGAAATATAGCTGCTTCTGTTTCGGCTTTTTGATTGGAAGCAATAAGCGGCGCTGACCAGTTGTTTACAAATGCCAGGGTCCCCGCGGAAATTGCTCCAATTACTGTAAGCACCAATATCATTTTTGTCATTGGGTTCATTTCTTCTTATCCTCCCTTAACTTTCCGAACACAGAGGGAGTTGTATACCTGTTTATAAGGGGAACAAAGGCATTTAGAAATAAAATTGAGTACATTACGCCTTCAGGTAATCCGCCAAAAATCCTTATAATTAATAGTACAAATGATATAGACGCACCGTATATCCACATACCTTTGTTTGTTATGGGAGATGTTACCCAGTCTGTAGCCATAAACATTGCACCAAAAAGAAAACTTCCTGCAAAGACATGAAAAACAGGGGAGGGGTATTGTGGATTTATTAACCAGAATATAGTACCAAAAAAGAGCATACTTAATATCATGGAAACCGGGATCCTCCAGTTAACAATACCAACTGCTATAAGAAATATACCGCCGGCAAGAACAGCAATAGCAGATGTTTCTCCAAGTGATCCGCCTATATTGCCAATAATCATAGAACTTTGATCGGAAATTATATGATCAAATTTTAAAGCCGCAAGAGGTGTAGCTCCTGTAACTCCATCAATGGCATAATCCGGGTTTACCCATGTAGTTATCTGCACCGGAAATGCTGCCTGAAGAAATGCCCTTCCAACCAAAGCAGGATTAAAAATATTATATCCTAATCCGCCAAAAATTTGTTTACCAAGCCCGATTGCTACAACGGCCCCTATGGCTGTCGCAGATAATGAAAAATCAGGAGGTAGTGTTAGTGATAACAGAAGTCCGGTTAATGCAGCGCTTCCATCAAACCAGGTGACTTCTTTCTTACGTATCGACTGAATTGCTGCTTCAGTGCCGATTGCAAACAAAACTGCAGTAATCATTATTAATATCTGGCTTATACCAAAAAATATTAATGCAGCAATTATGGAAGGGAGAAGTGCAAGATTTACAAACCACATTACTTTTGCGGTTGTCCATTTTGAATGCAAATGGGGTGATGAATTCAGAACAAAATGAGCCGCATTTTTATTATCAGTAATAGTTAATGTTTCCATATAGCCCCTATTTAACTACAGCTTTTTGGCGCTGTAACTGCAATACTTTTTGCTTTCCCAGCCTGATCCACTGAACTAAAGGAATATTTGCCGGGCATGTATAGGCACATGTACCGCATTCCATACAGACGGTTATATTAAGCTGTTCCGCTTCCTCATAATTTTTAAGCTGGGTATAACGAACCAGTTTGGTGGGTATAAGATTCAACGGGCAAACTCCAACACATTGACCGCACCTTAAGCAGGGAGTTTCCGGATTGTCAGCAACTTCATCTTTAGTAAGAGCAAGAATTCCCGAAGTTGCCTTCATTACAGGCGCATTCAGATCATACTGTGCCACTCCCATCATGGGTCCGCCAACAACTATTTTATATGCATCTTCAGTCAGACCGCCGCAGTAATCAATAACGTATTGAATAGATGTTCCTATAGGTACCAGCAGGTTTTTGGGTTTCCTTATTCCTTTACCCGATACAGTTAACGCTGCCATAGTTAAAGCTTCCCCTTTAACAACTGCATCATGAATTGAAACTGCAGTTCCGGTATTCTGAATAACAACTCCCACATCCATAGGAAGTTTCCCGGGGGGGACTTCTTTTCCGGTTACTGCCTTAATTAACATCTTCTCTGCACCCTGCGGGTATTTTGTTTTTAGCGAAACTAATTCAATAGAATCTTCGTGCTTAATTTTGTCTGATAAAAGTTTTATTGCTTCCGGTTTATTGCTTTCAATACCAATTATTCCCCGTTTAACACCCAGCGCTTTCATAATTAATTTTAACCCTGAGAGCAGGTCATCAGGTCTTTCAATCATAAACCTGTAATCGCGCGTCAGGTACGGTTCGCATTCGCATCCGTTTATAATAACCGCATCTATTTTTTTACCATCCGGGGGAGAAAGCTTAACTGAAGTTGGAAATGCTGCGCCGCCCTGTCCTACTATGCCGGCATGAGCAACCCTCAGACGTATCTCATCAGGGGTAATTGATTCAGTATCCATAGGCGGTAAAAGAAATTTTTCCGGGGGCACATTTCCATTCGTTTTAATAACAATTGCATCGCGTGGAAATCCACCGGTTGTAATTTCTTTTCCTATACTTACAACTTTTCCTGTAACTGAAGAATGAATTGATGCAGAGACAAACCCTTCTGCCTTTGCGACCAACTGGCCGGGAAAAACATCATCCCCCTTTTTAACCTGGAGTGATGCTTCTTTTCCCAGATGCTGAGAAAGAGGGAGAATAATTTCTTCGGGACAGGGGAGCATCTCGAAAGGACAGTTCTCTGTTAGTTCTTTATACTCCGGTGGAGTGATTCCCCCCTGAAAAGATTTAAATTTCATAAAGCTGCTATCACAAGAAGATGAACAATTTGTACAACTTGTCTACAAAATTACAAAAATTTAAAAAGAAATCCCCGTCCTTTTAAAAAAGGAAATAATTTATTAGTTGCCAAATATGAATGATAATCTGTAACAGATAACAATTATTGCCAGCTATCGTTGTTCCCGTTGCGATAAAAAAATATTTGTTCGATTGTGATGAATGGCTTGGATATAAATTGACGGTTATATAACTTACCTACCGGTAAGTAGAATATTATGGAAGTTTAATTGGAACAAGAAACAAAAATAAAAGTATTAATGGCAGCCGCAGAACTGATCTCAAGTCACGGCTATCATAATGTGTCTGTTAGAGAAATTTGCGAAACGGCAGGGGTAACAAAACCTGTTCTTTACTATTACTTCAAGGATAAAGAGGATGTGCTGTCTGAATTGCTTAATGAAGGGCATAAACGTTTTAAGGAACTTTTTGATAAACATATAAAACCGGATTATTCTTTTGAAGAAAGTCTTGATGGACTTTTAACAGTTTATAAAAGTTATGCGGAATCTTACCCGCACCTTATCAAGGTTAATACCTATGTTCAGTTATCTCCGCTTCCCCAAAAGATAAAAAGCATAAGTAAAAAAAAATCTAAAGAAGTTTTAGAGAAAATAAATTCTGTTTTTTCTAAAGGTATAATTGAAAAATATTTTGATAAGAATGTTGAACAGGAAATGCTTGTATACAGTTTTATTGCACCTATTGGCGTTTTAATTGCACAAAATATTATTATCAAAAATAGCACTAAACCGCTAAAAGATAACCTAAAAAAATATTTTAAATTCTGGAAATCTCAATTCATTAAAAAGGGGAAATAATCGGAGTGACTACAATGTTCAGATATCTTATATCTATGATATTATTTTCTACTGTCTTATTGGCACAGCAGGAAGATATAATATATTTATCATGGAATGATGTTGTTGGAAAATCTTTAACAGATAATCTTACTGTCAGATCCCGGCAGCTTGATTATGAAACGCAGGATCTTGAAGTATGGCGTGCATATTCCAACTTCTTACCGTCAGTTACATATCAGGGAGTAGGGGTATATAATATAGAATTGCCCAGTGTGGTTTTTATGGGGCAAACGTTCACTATGGGAACAAAGTATACTTTTCAGCATTCCATTGATGCAACGCTTCCTTTGTTTACAGGCGGTTCAAGACTCTTTAATCTTAACGCTCAAAACTATCTTAGGAAATCTTTAAGTGAGGAGCTTAAAGGAAAGGAAGAAGATATTGTTTTGCAGGCTTTACAGGCATATTACGGGATAATTCTTGCAAATGATCTACGGGCTACAGCACAGGAAGCAGTTGAAGTTGCTGAATCAAACCTGAAACAGGTGCAGTCATTTTATGATGAGGGAACTGCAACCGAACTTGATATACAGCGGGCACGTGCCCAGTATTATTCGGTAATTCCTCAACTTGAAAATGCTGAATCAAACCGGCTTCTTTCTTATCAGAATCTAAAAATGCTTCTGGATATACCTCTGGAAGATTCAGTTGTAGTTATAGACTCACTAATAACAAAAGATTTTCTTGATGACCTTAAGGGAGTTGAGCTTAAAGAGTATAAGAACATTTCTGCAGATAACAGGAGTGAACTGAAATCAATCGGACATCAGTTGTCTGCTTCAAATGAAGGTGAAAAACTGGCTTTGGCCCAGTTTGCTCCGTCAATAGCCGTTTCAGCTAATCTTCAGCAGCAGGCATTTTCAGATGACAGCAAACTGCACTGGAACGATTATACAAGATCAAAGGCAATAACTTTAGCAGTATCCTGGCCATTATTTGAAGGGGGAAGAAGATACATTGATCATCAGCTTGCACAGATAAGAACTGACCAGATGAGCCTGCTTCAGAGGCAGACGGAAACCCAGGTATCTCTTGAGGTTGAACAGAATTATTACAGGTTTAATGAATCTGTTAAAAATCTGAGAAGCCTTAAAGAAGCAATGACTCAATCAAAAGAAAGTTTACGGCTGTCAAATCTTTTATACGGTGAAGGTATGAGTACCCAGCTTGATGTTTTAAATGCGCAGCTGCTTTATAACAACAGCCGTGTACAGTATCTGCAGGGAATTTATAATTATAATATTAATCAGCTTCAACTACTTAAATCTATAGGAAAACTAAATACCATCTGGAATTAATATGAAGAACAAACTAAAATATCTGTATATACTTTTATTATTTATTATAATACTGCCTTTTACAGGCTGCGGTGAAGAAACTAATCAACAGGAAGAAACAACTGTTCCCGTAAAAGTTTATAATGTTCAGCCCGAATCCCTTACACAGTATCTTAAATTAACCGGGACAATCAGCGCGGGAAAAGATCAGGTTCTATTCAGTAAAATAACCGAACGGGTAGATGCACTATATGCAAAACCGGGGGATCGTGTAAGCGTTAACCAGGTTATTGCCAGGCAGTATAATGCATCTTTGTCACAGGGTATTGATGCAGCAAAAGCCAACCTTGCAAATGCCGAAGCTCAGAACGAACTTGCTGATCAAAACTTTAAGAGGATTGAAAGGCTATATGAACAACGTGCCGTAAGTACGCAGCAGTTTGAGCAGTCTTCTACTCAATTTAAAGCCGCTGCTTCAGCTCTGGAATCTGCACGCGCACAGCTTAAACAAGCTGTTGAACAATACGAGAACAGCGTAATTAAAGCTCCCTTTAGCGGGGTTGTTGCAGCAGTATTTGTGGAACTTAATCAAATGGTGCCTGCCGGCCAGCAAGTGGCACATATTATTGATCCTTCAACGATGAAATCAAAAATAAGAGCAGCAAGCAGGGACATAAATCTGATTAAAAAAGGAAAAGATGTTGAAGTTTCAATACCTGCTATTCCCGGTAAAAAATATAAAGGGAAGATTACATCAATAGACCAGGCGGTAGACCCGGTTTCAAAAACACTTGAGGTTGAAGTATTAATCACTGATGCCGATGACTATATTAAATCAGGAATGTACGGCGAGTTTTTGATTCCCACCGCAATAGCCGAAAACACTATAGTTGTTCCTGAAAATGCACTGCTTAGTCAAACTGAGGTTCAGATAAACAAACAAACAGGAATACAGGAAACCTCAAAGAAATATTTCCTTTTTATTGTTGAGGACCAAAGAGCTAAAATGAAAGAAGTTAAGGTAGGATTGTTAAGTAATGGTCAGGCTGAAATTACAGGCGGGATAAAAGTGAACGACAAGGTTATTGTAATTGGAAATAATATTGTTCAGGAAAATCAAAAAGTAAACATTATTGATTAAGGATTTTTAGTATCATGCTGTTATCAAAATTTTCTATTAAAAGACGTATTACACTATTAATGTTTTATGCCATAATACTGACATTCAGTGTTTTTGCATTCACACAATTAAAAGTGGATTTTTTCCCGGATATTCAATTTCCTATTGCAGGTGTTATAACCAGTTATCAGGGTGTTGGCCCTCAGGATATTGAAAATACACTTACCCGTCCCCTTGAAGAAGCAATATCCTCGGTAAAAAATATTGAGAAGGTAAACTCGCAGTCATATACCGGCGGTTCAGTAGTAACCCTTGAGTTCAAATATGGTACCGATATGAACCAGGCGGAAGTTGATATAAGAAAGAATATAGATTTTGTGAGGGATGTGCTTCCCGATGATGCCTCAGACCCGCTTGTATTTGTTTTCGACCCTTCAATGAGCCCGGTTATGTTTTTAAGCATAGGGTCTCCTTACCTGGGGCAGTCAGAATTAAGAAATCTGGCTGAAGACCGGATTGAACCGATGCTTGAAAGAATATCAGGAGTTGCATCAGTTGCTACAATGGGCGGGCTTGCCAGGCAGATAAATGTTTATATGGATCCAACATTGCTGGCGGCTTTTAACATTTCCCCGCAGGATGTATCAAATGCTCTGCGGACAGGTAGAGGAATACAGCCCGGCGGATCATTAAAGACCAGTGAGAAAACATACCAGTTAACATTAATGAGTGAGTATACTTCACTTGAACAGATAAAGAAAACAATTGTTGCTGTTAGGGGCGGCAAAGCAATTTATATTGATGATGTTGCTGATGTAGTAGACGGGTTTAAGGAATCTTCAACCGAAGTGCGTGCTGATTTTGGCGAAGGCATAATGATAGTTATAAATAAGCAATCAGATGCCAACACTGTACAAACTACTGAATATATTAAGAATGAAATTCCGGAAATAATAAAAAGGCTGCCCCAGGGAACAAATATAAATACTATCTGGGCACAGGCTGATTTTATTACCAGGTCTGTAAATAATCTTAGAAATTCTGCATTCATTGCCTTTGTTTTGGCATTTATAATAATTTATGTATTCCTTCGTAATATACGAGGTAGTATAATTATGGGGTTATCAATGCCCATATCTGTTATTGCTACTTTTGCAGTATTATACCTAAGCAATATTACATTAAATATTATATCAATGGCGGGGCTTGCACTTGCCATAGGCATGCTTGTTGATAATTCTATTGTTGTTCTTGAAAATATTTTCAGGCACAGGGAATTAGGTGAAAGCAGGGCAGACGCTGCTGATATTGGTGCGTCACAGGTGGGTATGGCAATAACTGCATCAACTTTAACTACCATTGCAGTGTTTTTACCTGTGTTGTTTGTTCCTAATATTACCGGGCAATTATTCAAAGATATGGTACTTACCATTACATTCAGTTTGGTTGTATCTCTTTTAGTTGCGCTCACTCTTGTACCAATGATGGCCTCCAGTATACTTGAACTTGAAAAGACCGGTACAGATGGATGGCTAAACAAATTTAAACAAAAAGTTGGAAGCGGGATTGATGTTCTCACGAACCGGTATAAGAAGATATTATTGTGGTCATTGAAAAGAAGAAAAACTGTTCTGGCAATTGTTTTTGCCATGTTTGCGGTATCTATAGTTCTTGCCTCTTTTGCAGGCGGTGAATTTATGCCTACAACAGATCAGGGCTTTATCAATTTACTTGTTGAAGCTCCTTCCGGAAATCCCATTGAAAAAAACAGGGTATTAGTTTACCAGTTGGAAGATATTGTTAAAGATGTTATAAAACCGGAGGAACTTGAAAATGTTTCTTTTATGTTTGGTGAAAGGGAAGGAATAGGTGCATTCGGTACAACAGAAAGCACTATTGAGGCTTTCATAAGGTTAAAACCCCTAAAACAACGGGAAAGAACCCAGTTTGAAATAAGCGACCTGATGAGAGAGAGACTTAATAAAATTCCCGGAATAACATATCTGTTCCAGGAAGGGGGCGGATTTACAACAGAAAAAGCTGTTGAAGTTAAAATAATTGGATTTAATATAGAAGGCGGGCTGGAAATTGCCCAGGATATTAAGCGGAAAATGGAGGAGATAGACGGCTTTGTTGATATTAGTATTAATATAAAAGAAACAACTCCGGAACTGCAGGTTCATCTTAATTATGATATGCTTAATACCTTTAAGCTTACAACTATGCAGGTTGCTTTAAATATTTCAACTGCCATGCAGGGAACAGTAGCATCTACATTACGTGAAGAAGGGGATGAGTATGATATAAGAGTCCAGTTTGCCAAAAAATTCAGGAACCAGAAAGAATCTTTGGAAAGAATCCAGATACCTCTTGCATCAGGAGAGATGATTACTCTTGGTGAAATTGCAGAAATAAAAGAAGAGGAAGCAGCCCCAACTATTTTCCGTGAAAACCAAAACAGGTTTGTTTCGGTTGGTGCAGGATTGTCAGGGCTTGATTTATCAAAAGCAGTAGCAGAAGTAGAGAGAATTATAAATGAAACTCCTGTTTCATCTGAATACCAGGTAATTATCGGCGGTTCCGCTGAAGATCAGCAGGAAGCATTCTTCTACCTTGGATTAGCCTTTTTTGCAGCGGTACTTTTAGTATATATGATTATGGCAGCGCAGTTTGAATCTCTTATAGATCCAATAATTATTATGATTACTGTACCTCTTTCTGTAATCGGTGTATTCCCGTTCCTCTTCATAACAGGTACTTCTATTAGTGTAATGGCACTGGTAGGCCTTGTAATGCTTGTAGGAATTGCAGTAAATAATGGAATTGTTTTGGTTGATTATATCAACCAGATTAAAAGAGAGGGAACGGAGCTGTTTGAAGCAGTAGAGAAAGGCAGTATTGCAAGAATGCGTCCTGTATTAATGACTGCCTTAACTACAATACTTGGTATGGTGCCGCTTGCAATTGAGCTTGGCGAGGGGGCCGAAACATGGTCACCCCTGGCGCGTGCAGTAATAGGCGGATTAACAGCTACTACTTTACTTACTCTTTTGGTAATACCGGTTATGTATGTAGTATTTGAACATGCTGGTGACAGAGTTAAGGGATACTTCAGGAAAAGAAAAGGAAGAACTGAAGAAACTGCAATTTAAATCATTTTTTAGCAAAAACTAATTAACAGAGGCTTACAAAGTGAGCCTCTGTTATATCTTTATTTTGTGCGGGGCGAAATAACATTTCTACTAAGACTGGCCTTTCTTCTGGGGAGAACATGAATATGTAGTTGATATTTGCGCTAATTACATTTTTCTATCCAATGCTGTTAATAGTATACTGAAAGAAAAATAATTAAAAGTATATCTTTACTGAAAACCTGGTTTGTAAATAAGCGAACCAGGTTTTTTAATTTCTATCCCTCAACTAATAACTTAATATTAATTTAAGCAAAGTATTCAGGCATTTCTTTATATTTATGACAGTCAACTTTTATACAAGCATAATCGGGAAACTTTAATATTTGTTAATGCTAAATCATTTATTTTGATCATTTATAATCTTTTTAATGATAATAGTTATAAAGAGATTGCTAAAACCAAGATTAGAATAAGATTCTTATTGAAAATTATTAAGCCAGACCTTAAGTTTATTTTAAAAGCGCAGATTTTATGTGTACTGGCAATAAATTATGAATTAATTAAGATATAATAATGAAAAGAATATTACTGTTAAAAAGTTTTCTGATGTTATCTTCCGGATTCTTTTTTTTTGGAAACCAGCAATCATATCCTCAACCTTCTGCTGATACTGTTATTAAACTTAATAAACAATTAACTGAAGCTGTAAACGGCAGTGATAGTATATATGCATTAAGCAGGTTAATCTGGGAAATCAGCTGGTCGAATCCTGATATGACTTATAATTATGCATTACAAGCTCTTGAAAAAATCGGCTCGGAAAAAGATGAAGAACAACTGGCTGAATTATATGATGCCGCAGCATTAAGTTTCTGGGTAAAGGGAGACCTGAAGAAGGCTAGATTGTATTACATGAAGGCTCTTAACATTGGTATTAAGAATAATATTGAGACTAGAATAGCCTGGGAGAGTTTTAATCTTGCTGATCTTTCTTTAAGAGAGAATAAGTTTAAAGAAGCTTATAAGCATGCCGCAAGAAGCAGAAAAATATTTGAAAGACTTAATAAGCCGCAAATGCTTATTCAATGTGATCTTCTGCTGAACAGGGCAAGAAATGACAGTACAAAAACAGTTCAAAACTTATTAGCAAGCGACAGCGTTGGTTATGAATTATCCATTGCAAAAACTGCAGAAGACAGCGCAGCAATTCTTTGTTGGGTTATATGGAGTCTTAATAAACCAGATCCTGATGTTGTTTTTCAATATGGATTAAAAGTTCTGGAGCTTTCTAAAAGAATTACTAATGAGGAAAAACTTGCCGAAGTTTATGACGCGGCTGCTCTTGCATACCGGTATAATGTTGATTATAAAGGCTCTGCCGAACTCTATAAAAAAGCCCTTGAGATAGGGGAAAAACATAATTTACCAAACAGAGTTGCATGGGGAAGTTATAACCTTGCCAGCCTTGCAATGGAAGAGAAAAAGTTTCAGGATATCCTCCTGTATGCTGTAAAAAGCAGGGAAGCCTTCTGGGTTCTTAAAAATAGTGAAATGATTATTAGTAATGATTGGCTTTTAATAAATGCAAATCATTCAAATTATATTGATACAGCTATTACGGATATTAAATATATAATCAGCCAGACAGAAGACCCGGACAGGCTTTTAAAGTACTATTTTAATATTATTTACTTATTCGGGAAAAAGGAGAATAAGACTCAATCAATGATATATGCAATGAAAGCTCTTGAAATTGCAGAAGAAATGAATAATCAAAAAGCTATCCTTTCAGTATATTATCAAATAGGTGACTATCTCAGGGATTATCAGCACAATTATGAAATCGCTTTATTGTACTATAATAAAATTCTGGAAATAACTACGGTTAATAAAGATCAGGCCGGTATTGCCTGGGCATTAAATGAGATAGGGAATGTTCAAAAACTCTTAGGTCAGGATTCTCTTGCTTTTGCCTACTTTAACAGAAGCCTTGAAATAGCAGAGAAGATTAATCACAATTATACTAAATCAAGTGTCTATAAAAATATTGGTGAGATGTACTATTTGCAGAAGGATTATGAAGAAGCTTTGGCATATTTTCTGAAGAGTTATAACACCGGCTGTGATGATTGTTCCCCGGTATTTTTTCATATAGTGCTTATTGATTTAGGCAAAGTATATTTAGATATTAAGGATTATGAGAACGCATTAAAATATATTAGTGAAAGCTTATCCCTTGCAGATTCAGTAAATGCAGTCTATGAAAAGGCTGTATCCTATTCGGCTTTGGCAGATATTCAAATGTCTTTAAACAATTCAGGGAAGGCAATTAAATATTATCGTACTTCATATAATCATGCATTAGAAGCCAGTTCACTCTCTCTCCGGAAAGAAATATCGCTTAAATTAAGCAAGGCATATTATGGTAAAGGCGATTATGCTAATTCATATAAATATCTTGCATTGTCAAAAGTGGTGTCTGACAGTCTGAATAAAATAAGTGAGGCGGAAAATCTTTCAAGGATTGAAACAAAATTTGAATTTCAGAATTTAAGAGCCCAAAAAGAAAATGATAAGCTAAAAGCCGATGCAGAGCTTCGTAAACAAACAATGTTAAAATATTTCTTTATAGTGGCCTTTGTTTTAACTACAATCCTGGGGCTTGTAATTTTCCTTAGTTTCCGTCGCAAGAAGAGAGACAGTCTGCTGCTTGAACAGCAAAAAAAGCAGATAGAAGAGATGTCTGCCAGGGTTCATGAAGCAGATCAGAAAAAACTTAATTTTTTTACAAATATATCACACGAATTCAGAACACCTTTAACACTAATATTAGGGCCCGTTGAAAAATTAGTCAGAGAAAATAACTTAAGCAGCAATTCCAAATTAATTTTGAGTGTTATTCACAGGAATGCACTTCAGTTATATAATCTTATAAATCAGGTACTTGATATCCGTAAACTGGATACGGGCAATATAAAGTTAAAAGTTTCTTATAGTGATATTCAAAACCATTGCAGGATTATTTATTCAATATTTTATCATCTTGCAGAAGAAAACAATATAACTTATAACTTTAACAGTACCAGTGTAAAAGCTCTCTGCTGGTTTGATCATGATATTCTGGAGAAAATATTAAATAACCTTCTTTCCAATGCATTTAAGTTTACAACTGCAGGCGGTGAAATAAATGTCGCGGTTGAACCTGTTTTAGATTATGACAAAGAAATATCTTATGTAAAAATTATTATTAAAGATAACGGGCAGGGAATTCCGGAGGATCAGATCAAATATATATTTGACAGGTATTACCAGGTTGAAAATACAGACAGCGGGTACAATAAAGGAACCGGTATTGGATTAGCATATACCAAAGAATTAATTGAGCTGCATAAAGGTAAAATAAATGTAGATAGTAAATTAAATAAAGGAACAACATTTACAATTATTTTACCGGTACAGGAAACATATTATTCTGAAAATGAAAAATTATTAAGCGGTATTAGCCTTGATCAAACAGCCAGTGGAGAATTTATCCGGCTGTACCCATCTCCATTACCGGGAGAAACCGGATCCGCTGTAAATGCCGGAGGAAATGTTCCTGATATATTTAATGATAATGATGCCGGCGGTAACATAATACTGGTGGTTGAAGATAATGATGATTTAAGGGAATATATAAAAAGTATTTTTTCAGGGCAGTATAAAGTTTATGAAGCTTCCGAAGGTGAAACGGGATACCGGCTTGCAAATGAACTGATTCCAGATGTAATAATAAGTGATATAATGATGCCTGGAATGAATGGATTAGAATTATGCAGTAAGCTGAAGAATAATATCCGCACAAATCATATCCCTGTATTAATATTAACTGCCAAAACAGGTGAAGAAAATGAAATAACCGGATTAAAAAAAGGGGCAGATGATTATTTGACAAAACCATTTAACTCTCAAATTCTTGAAATGAGAATTAATAGACTTATTGAACAAAGAGAAATATTAAGAAAATATTTCACAAGAGAGTATCTTCTTAACCCCAATCCGGTAAAAACCATTTCCCCTGATGATGAATTTCTTAAAAAAGCTATTAAATCAGTGGAAAATAATATTACTAATCCTGACCTGAATGTTGAGATGCTTATGAATGAATTGGGTGTAAGTAGAACACAGCTTTTTAGAAAATTAAAAGCCACAACCGGTTATTCTGCCAATCACTTCATAAGAAATATAAGGCTTAAAAGGGCCGCACAGATTTTATCACAAAACTCATGCAATATAACTGAAGCACTTTATATGTCTGGGTTTAATTCACCATCCTATTTTTCTTCCTGTTTTAGAGAAATGTATGGATGCCTGCCAAGTGAATACAAAAGTAGTGCTCAGTCAGCATAAATATTTAGAACAATTGGAATATTTCTGCTATATTATGAAACATCTCTGATAGATAAAAAAAAATGTGTTTTATACATTTCCTTAATTATTAATCATCTTAAGGGAAATAAGTATGTATAAAAGCAGAGTCTTCAGCATCAGGAATACCGCACTAATATTAATTTTTATTACTTTAACTACAAATTATCTCCTGAGCCAGGCCAGGCCTTTTCCCCAAAATGTGGAATATCCTTATGGTTATCAAACTTCCCTGATAACTCCGGAAGTTATGCTGGATGCATATAACACCTGGAAAAATTCATTTCTTAAGAGCTGTAATGGTATGTACCGTGTTTCAGGGGATGATACTGCATTTAGTATTTCCGAAGGTATGGGGTATGGCATGCTTTTGACGGCATATTTTGGTGAGAAGGAATATTTTGACGGACTTTTCGAATTTTATAAAAGTAAAAGGACAGAACATGCTTACGGATTGATGGGATGGAGGGTTACATGTGATGATATTATTGATCCCGGAAGTGCTACGGACGGCGATCTGGATGTTGTATATGCTTTAATTGTTGCTCATTATCAGTGGGGCGAAAACTATCTTGATGATGCCCGGGAGATTTTATCTATTCTTAAAGAATATTATTTTGAAATATGCGGCAGGGGTTACTACACAATGAAACCCGGCGGACGCTTCGGCGGGTGTAACTTAACCGACATATCCTATTACTCACCCGGTTATTTTCGTGTTTTCCAGGATGTAACCGGTGATCCTTTCTGGGGTACTATTGCCAATCACTCTTATATAATACTGGAATTTGGTGCAAATGATACCACCGGATTAGTTCCTGACTGGCAGACATTTGATGGTATTCCCGGAGGGCAGGGCAGAGTAGACTATTACCGCTATGATGCTTGCAGAACCCCATGGAGAATGTCCCTGGACTATATCTGGAATGGCAATTCTACCGCACAGGAATGGTGTACAAGAATTACAAACTTTGCTGCTTCAATTGGGCCAACAAGAATTGTGGATGGTTATAATCTGAATGGAACACCAAGAGGACAGTTTAATAACAGCGCTTTTGTTGGAGGATTTGCGGCAGGTGCAATGTGCAACAGCCAGACAGTAGTAGATGATTTTACAAGGCGATTATTAGCTCTGCATAATTCAAGACAGGATAATCAATATTTTAATCTTAATCTGCGCTGCCTTTATATGCTTACACTAACCGGGAACTTCTGGCAGCCGGATACAGTTGTTACCGATGTTGAAAAAACGGAATTGTTGCCGCAAAATTTTAAATTGTATCAGAATTTTCCAAATCCCTTTAATCCTTCTACAGAAATAAAATATCAGCTTTCAAATGGCAGTAATATTAATCTTTCGGTTTATAATATGCTTGGGCAGGAAATAAAAACTCTGGTTAACTATTACCAGCACGGAGGTGAGTATTCGGTTTCGTGGGATGCAACGGATGTAAATAATAATCCGGTGAGTTCGGGGGTTTATTTTTATCAGTTAAAAACAGAAAAGCATATCCATCAAAAAAAAATGATTTTGGCCCGCTAGTAATAGTGAACTAAAAGCATTATATACATTCGGAAAATATTTTTATGTGAGATACTTGAATGTTCTTTAATTTCAGAAAATATTTATGGCTGTTAGTAAATGTAACCATTTTGTCTGGCTCAAATTTAGTGGCACAGGTTCAAGATGAAGTAAACGGAAATTTAATCCAATTTAATGATAATGGCTTATGGTGCTGGTTCCAGGACGAAAGAGCTATCATTGATAAGAGTTCAGGCAAACTAATACTTGGCAGCGATGCAAGTCAGGCCGGAGTTGGTTATTCAGCCCGGGACGGAGCTATTGAAGCAGTTATTTATGATTTGAATACTGGCTTATCCGGAAGATATGAACTGGCGGATATGGGATGCGATGATCACAATGTACCCGGCTTTATTTTGCGGCCTGACGGTAAGTATCTCTCAATGTATTCAGAGCATTATGACTATTATAACAGCCGTTACCGGATTTTTGATGGAAGTGAATGGTCACCCGAACAGGTTTTTGACTGGATGGCAAGGCCGGGCGGCACTAATTATACTATTGCGTATAATAATCTTTATTACCTATCTGAAGAAGAGCGTATGTATAACTTTTCCAGGGCAGTTAACCGTTCTCCCAATTTTATTGTTTCTGATGATATGGGAGATACCTGGTCCTTCGGTGGACAGTTAACAACAAATACAAGTAATTCATATAACAAGGGTTATTATAAATACTGGAGTAACGGAGTTAACCGTATCGATTTTATTTTTACAGAGCAGCATCCAAGAGATACTCTAACAAGTATATATCATGGCTATTTGCAGGATGGAAGAGCATATAATTCAAATGGAATTATAGTTGATGATAATATCTATGATTCAACCTTTGTCCCGGCATTTTGGAATTTTACCCGTGTTTTTGGCGACAACACTATTATTGGCAACATTGCTTTCAGACGTTGTTGGCAGTCTGATCTTGTAAGATATGATGATGGAACAATTTCAGCAATTATAACTGCCAGGACGAATCAAAGTTATAGCCCGGGATATCCTGATAATAATATTAACCCTGAACACGAATTTGTTTATTGCAGATTCGACGGCAGTAACTGGTCATATTCATATCTCGGTAAAGCCGGGTTAAAGTTTTATGCCTCAGAGGCCGATTATGTTGGCTTGGGAGCCCTTGTTCCTGATGACCCTAACACTCTATATATATCTACTCCTTATGATCCGCGGGATACAACAATAAATTTAGGGGTAAGGGAAATATTTAAAGGAGTTACTTCAAATAATGGAGAAACCTGGGAGTGGACACCGGTTACACAAAATTCAGTAAGAGATAATATACGTCCTATAGTACCCGCCTGGGAGAATAACAAAACAGCTCTGCTTTGGTGCAGGGGAACATATATTTCTGCGCAGGGATTTGACGCAGCCGTTGTTGGGATCATTGAAAACAATTCTGAAATATCCGGAGAAAAAAACTACATTGATGCTTCAGAGTCTAATACAAATTATGTCAATGGATCAACAATTACTGCTACAGGCCCTGATGAAAACCCTGGTACATCTGATAATCAGTGGCATGAAAGAACGGGAATAGGGAACGGCGGTAATATTTACACCTCTGCCGAATTAACTGACGGTGAAAATGCACCAATGATAAAAACTCATATTAATTTACCCGATGGTGGAACTTACGATGTTTGGGTTAACTTCTGGGGTCACCCCAATGTATATTCTGAATGGCGTATTAAAGCAGGTCTTTCACCGGAAAATATGCAGTTATTCAGATCAATGGCATGCAAACAAGTGGAAGGTACAGATTATGAAAGTGAACCAGTCTTATCTTCAAATAGCGAAAGTTATCTTTATCAGGCATATATAGGACGTGTAAACGATGTTAGAAGTTTTGATGTATTTGTAGATGACTCGGCTTATAACATTGGAACTCCTCAGCCAATAATAGCCGGAGATATTAACCGCACATGGTATGATGGAGTTAGCTATGCTGCTGTTACTGAGATTCCGGTAAGTGTTAATGGTGATCAAAACATTCCATCAGAGTTTACCCTGAAACAGAATTATCCAAATCCTTTTAATCCTTCTACAACTATAAGTTACTTGCTCAATAAACCCTCAACCGTTAAACTAACAGTTTATAACATGCTAGGCCAGAAGATTAAAGTTCTGCTGGATGGATTCAGAAATGCCGGCGGACATTCTATAATGTGGGATGCAACAGATGATAGCAGCATTCCCGTTACTTCCGGCGTATATTTTTATCAATTAAAAACGGACAAACAAGTACTTCAGAAGAAAATGGTATTAGTTAGATAATAAAAGAGAAAAGAAAGACATTTCTCTCGTATTATTTAAAGCTGCCCCTAAAATGTACAAAGATTGCTGCCTTGTGTAATTTCAGTCATCATGTAAATAATTGAATAAATTACCCTGTATCACCATTAATAAACACTTACCGGGATAAAATTGCGCTTGTTTTTTTGTTATAATGCTCTTAGTTTTATCGACACACATGACCATATTTATAATTAAGGCTTATAAAAAAAGTGGAAAATAAGGGATTATTATTTATTCCTGATATAAGCGGATTTACCCGTTTTGTTAATGAAACAGAAATAGGGCATAGTCGCCTGATCATCCAGGAATTACTGGAAATTCTTATCAATGCCAATAATATGGGGCTTGAAATTTCCGAGATCGAAGGTGATGCGATCCTTTTCTACAAATATGGGGATTATCCGGATATGGAAGAATTGTACAAACAGGTAGAAAAGATGTTCTGCGAGTTTAACCGGCATCTTCTGGCATACGAACATCGCCGCTACTGCTGGTGTAAAGCTTGTGTATCTGCTATTAATCTGAGACTAAAAATAATTACTCACTATGGAGAATTTACCAGCTATAATGTTAAAAATTTTAAAAACTTATAGGGAAAGATGTTATAGTTGCACACCAGCTTCTGAAAAATGAAATTGAACAGCATGAATACTGGCTGGTAACAAAAAATCTTCTGGAAGTTCCTCCCGCTGGTTTAACGCAATGGATGAAGTGGAACAGTAGTATTAAACAGACGGAATCCGGGCAAATATTATTTCACTATACACAACTGGGAGAATTAAAAAATACTATAACTCCTGAGCTTTCATTGCAGCCCGACATTTCAGACAAAGTAAAAATGATCTCAGTTTCTAAAGAATATGATACGGATATAATTACATTATTTCATGCAGTCGGTGATTTTAATTACCGTAACCGCTGGATTGAAGGAATAAAAAGGGTAGAGGAGATCGATCACTTTCTGCCGCGCGTTGGAATGCGATGCCGTTATTTTACTGATAAAGAAGAGTTTGTAATATACTCCAGCAGTTACTCACATAGCCAGGGCAAGGTTGAGTTCAGCGAAACTGATGAAAACAGAAACAACTTAACCTGCTTTATACTTGAATCAACAGGAAATAATAAAACAAGACTTACAGTTAATCTGTATTTTAAGAAAAACTTTTTTACAGAAATTATTTTTAAACTGATGAAGAAAGAGAAATTGGAGGAAACTTATAATAAATCCCTTTTAAATATTACAGAACTATTAAAAGAAATTAAGCTGCCCGCTAATTAATTATAAACATTTTCCATCTTTTGGGTAACAACCGATAACTCATTTATATCACCCGCCACAGAATGAGTAACATTTTTTGTATTAACAGTAACTCTCAGGGCCCTTAGTCCATGAACCCCCTGAAGATCTTCAAGTTCAAAATCATCTGCTCTTTCCTTAATATATCCTATACTCTCAAGGTATTCAAGATACCTTCTGTATTCAGCAGCCTCATTCTTCTGAGAATAAATAATAGCTATCTTACCGGGCTGTGTCAGCCTTTCATCAGTTCCCTTAATAAAAGCCTTATCAATTCGTTTTTTCATTATCTCATAACGCAGATTGTAAGTACCGTCAACATCAAATTTTTTATCATCCTGCCGGAACCTTATGGAAAGCGGTTTGTTCTGAACAAGGATCAGATGAGAAGTTTCCAATGGTATTCTTAACTGCGGTTTTATTTCTTCAGTTTTTCTAACTATACCGCAGATCATCATTAACTGCCATAACCTGAGGTTCTTCAGATAAATTTGATTAAACTCCTCTTCTCTTAAGAGGGAAGAACCGATATACATCCCATGTTCAACGCCATCGGTTTTGTATTTTTCAAAATAATGAGGCAGCATTTCT
This sequence comes from Ignavibacteriaceae bacterium, assembly GCA_046481785.1. Lineage (GTDB taxonomy): Bacteria > Bacteroidota > Ignavibacteria > Ignavibacteriales > Ignavibacteriaceae > JAWOJF01. The sequence continues at coordinate 22,624 of JAWOJF010000170.1, forward strand.
TGCGAAATCTTTTCACATTCATCCAGGTATTTAGAAATTGTATCATTAATAAGAGTTACACTCTCTTCGTAATATTTTCTCTTCAGGTAAAATGTGTTCAGTTGGGGATCAAGCATTTTGTAATAATCAAGGATTAAACTATTAATATCGTCACCAAAAGTTTTAATATGATTGAAGAGAGGCTCAATTTCGTTTTGTATAAATTCAATTATAGATATCTCATCGCCTGAATTAAGGCCTTTCTTTAATCTTTTTGAGTTCTTTTCAATACTGTATACTAATTCTTTCAATATAGGAAGATTTTTAGCTCTGTTAGCAGATTTAATTATTTCCTGGGTTATTGAAAGATGTGATAACAAATCTTCTCTTATTGATTCATTTCTTGAATCAGAAGAATTTCTTATATCAGACAACCCATATAGCGGATAAACATTTTCAAATACAATATCTTCCATCTCGGCAAGTTTATCTTTTTCTTTTTTGAAGATAAGATTAACTGCAGCCCTTCTAAAGCGCCATTCAACAGAGGGGTGAATAGCAGTACACTCTTCTTTTATCACTGCCTGTATCTGCGTGTCAAGTTCTTCCATGCTCCTTTTAACTGCAGTTGCAAACAGCATGAGAACACTTTTTATTTTAATCCAGTTAAAATAATTTATATCACCGGGATTCGGTGAGCCAAGTTCCAAAACACCGATTATTTTATTTTTATAAAAAAGCGGAGCTATAAGGATGTTTCTTATCCCTTGTCTTTTTAATTCATTTTCTACAGCGGTGCATCCTTCATATTTATCAATATCTTCAATAATTATAGTTTTTCCGCTTCTTTCAACCTTATCATAAACTGATCCGACAAAACTTTCACAGGATGTTTTGCATGAATCATTTAGGAGAAAGCTGTCTCCAATTTTTCTTCCATAATCCCAGAACAGGCTCCAGTCCTCCGGTATCGATGCAAGTCCAAGTCTTAATTCCGGCAGTTCAAAAAGCGATTGCAGTTTATCTTCCAGACTTCTGAACCTTTCCTCAGAAATAATAGACTCCTTCTCAAGCAGGTCAAATTTTAAAGCAGAAATTGCCTCCTGGCTTGTAACGTCAATTGCAGTATATGTAACAAAACCTTCAAACACGAAATTATCAGGGGGTATGGTTTCCATCCAGTTATCAATATTGTAAGGATCCTTTAAAAGATTTTCAATGTCTTCAGGATTAAGTACAGGTAAAGTACCCGTGCATTTAACACTTGTAAATGATATATCAACCAGGAACTGGTAATACTTATAAACTCTGGTGTCATTATCTTTAATTTTAATGATCACCGGTGTACTCGACCGTGCATTTATATTGTAAAATTTATCTAATATAGCAAGATATGCACTTAGTATCTTACCCCGGTACATCGCTTTACGGTCTATGCCAAGATCGTGGGAGTGAACAAATTCATCAGACTGAAATATCCTTTCGAATGAAGGTGTTTTGTAAAAAGATTTAAATTTAAACGGGATACTTGAAGAACTTATCTGAATATTCCACTGGGACGGAGCATATACCAGCGACATCAGCAAATCAACTGTTTCTTTATATTTATCTATTACAGAAAGGTCTTCAATCGGCTCATATAATTCAGGTTTATTTTTAAGATTTTCAACTACTTTGCTGGCAATTGAAGATTTCAGCGAATTGGGATGTTTACTTTCTTTTTCCCATAATTCAATTAGCGGTTTTAAACTAAAACTGGTTTTAAACGGAAATTCCGGACTATTCATATCCAGTGTTTTTTCAAAATCCAAATAACTTTTCATAACTTTTCTTTCAGGTGTCTGACACATTATAGTTTAAGGAACAGCAAACCATTGTGCCGCATAATTTGATAACAAAAGGAATTACCACATTATATGAAATTAATGCTGACTTTTCAAGTACCAAATTCTTCAACCGGATTTACTAAACTATATTAAAAATTATTATCTTGCCGAAGTAAATTAAGGTGAAATTTTATCCATCTTTATTAAAACTAAAGTATAAAACATGACATCCAGAAGAAATTTCATAAAACAAGCAGGAATATTATTATCGGGTATTTCATTAGGTGCCAGCGGTTTACAGGCAAAAACCGGCACTGTTTTGAACTACTCAACTAAGAGACCTCCGCTGCTGGAGAGAAAATTTACAAGTGAGGCTGTAGAGGAAATAATAAGGGAAATTAAGGGCAACTTGCAGAACGAAGAATTATCATGGTTATTTGAAAATTGTTTCCCAAATACTCTTGATACCACCGTTAATTATAAAATTATTGACGGCAGGCCGGATACTTTTGTTATTACCGGCGATATAAATGCTATGTGGTTAAGGGATTCTTCGGCTCAGGTATGGCCTTATATACCTCTTTGCAGTAAAGATGAGAAACTAAAAGGTCTTATAGCGGGAGTTATTAACCGCCAGACTAAATGTATACTTATCGATCCATATGCGAATGCATTTAATGATGGGCCTGTTGGAAGCGGATGGGAAAAAGATCTAACAGATATGAAACCGGAACTGCATGAAAGAAAGTGGGAAGTTGATTCCCTTTGCTATCCCATACGGTTAGCTCATGCGTACTGGAAAGAAACCGGTGATATTTCATGTTTTGATGATAACTGGCAGAAAGCAATAAAAAGTGTATACAAAACATTTAGGGAACAGCAAAGAAAAGAAAACAAGGGGCCATATAATTTTCAAAGGATAACCAGTTATCAAAGCGACACTGTAGCTCTTCACGGATATGGTAATCCTGTTAAACCGGTAGGTTTAATCTGCTCTATATTTCGCCCTTCAGATGATGCAGCAATATACCCTTTCTTAATTCCTTCCAACTTATTTGCTGTTGTTTCTCTTAGACAGGCAGCAGAAATATTCACTTCAGTTTTTAATGATAAGGATTTTGCAGGTAACTTAACTGCCCTTGCTGATGAAGTAGAAGATGCAATTAACAGGTATGCAGTAACTGAGCATCTGAATTACGGAAGTATATATGCCTATGAGGTAGATGGATTTGGGAATAAATTATTTATGGATGACGCAAATGTTCCGAGTCTGCTGAGCCTGCCTTATTTAAACATAACTGGACCCGATGTTCCTTTATATCTAAATACAAGAAAATTTGTCCTGAGTGAAAATAACCCGTATTTTTTTAAAGGAACGCGTGCCGAAGGAATTGGCGGTCCGCATGTTGGTATGGATATGGTATGGCCGATGAGTATAATAATGCGTGCACTTACAAGCAATGATGACGAAGAAATAAAATATTGTATAAGAACCTTAATTAAAACTCATGCAGGAACCGGTTTTATGCACGAATCATTTCACAAAAATGATCCGGCTAACTATACAAGGAACTGGTTTGCCTGGGCAAATACTTTATTTGGTGAATTGATTCTGAAAATTTATCATCAGAAAAAAGAATTACTTAACAGTCTGTAATTTATCACAAATATGTTTACACCTCTGCAAATATTCCGGGATATCAAATGAATCATAATAGGTATAATTAAATCATCTTATGAGGCATAATGAAATCATCCGGTAATAAAAAGAAAAAGACTACAACAGGCAGGGAGCCTGCAAATCCCCAACTGTCAAACAAAAATAGCTTTTCCGGCGGAAAATTTAAGAATAAAAAATCTTCCGTTTTGTTTTATGCTATAATGTTTCTGATCCCGGTTATGTTTTTTGTACTGCTGGAATTAGCGTTAAGAATATTTAATTACGGGTATGATTATACTCAGTGGGCAGATGCAGGTTCAGGGAAATATATTATTAATCATGATGTCCCAAGAAGATATTTTAGCGGCGTTAAGTTTCTTCCTGTTACAAGTGAAGATGTCTTTGACCAGGAAAAAAAGAGTAATGCTTTCAGAGTATTTGTCCTTGGTGAAAGCAGTGCCGCGGGCTACCCGTATATGCCGATGGGTTCTTTTTCGCGGTACATCAGGAAAAGACTGGAACTTGTATATCCAAATACACCTGTTGAAGTAATTAATTTAAGTATGACGGGTATTAGTTCTTATACTTTGTATGATTTGCTGCCCGGCATTATTGAACAAAAACCCGATCTAATTTTAATCTATACAGGGCATAATGAGTATTATGGTGCCCTCGGTGCAGGCTCTTCAGAATCATTAGGCACTTCAAACACAGTTGTTAAGTTTATTCTTTACCTGAATAAGTTTAAGACAACCCAATTAGTTCGTAATACTGTTAAGTCTGTAGTATCATTATTCTCCTCAAAAGAAGCCGTCTCCGGCAGTCTGATGGCAAGGATGGCAAAAGACCAGTACATTCTGCTGAACTCACAGAAGTACCGGGCAGGCCTGGAGATGTTTGAAGAAAATATCAGGGATATTTTAGAGCAGACAAAGAATGCAAACGTGCCTGTAATATTGGGACGGCTGGTTTCTAATCTGAAAGATCAGAGGCCGTTTATTTCTGTACCTGATAAAAAATTTAAAGAAGCCGGCCGGGTATATGAAGAGGCTCTGCTTGAACTAAATAATAAAAATTTACATAAGGCTGATTCACTTTTCCGGTTAGCAAAAGATCTGGACGCTTTAAGATTCAGAGCTCCTGAAGATCTTAACAAAATTATAGATAACCTGGGAAAAGAATTCCAGGTGAGTGTTGTTTCAATCGATTCTATATTTAACTCTGAAAGTCCTGATCGTATAGCTGGAGATAACCTGATGGTTGATCACCTTCACCCAAATTTTAAGGGCTATCAGTTGATGGGTAAAGCATTTTATGAAGCTATGCGCTTATCGGGCAATCTGCCGAAAACAGAGGAACCTGCGATAACTTTTAATATACAGGATAGTGTTACAAGAGCAAATTTTTTATTTACAGATCTTGATTCTGTAATTGGGAATAATATTGTTGCACTGCTTAAAAGTGACTGGCCTTTTTCTAAAAAAGGGGAGCATACTTTTGTTACTGATTATACTCCCAAAAATTTCCTTGATTCAATTGCATTTCAGTTTATAGATAACAAGATTACCTGGGCAGATGCACATCTGAATGCCGCTGCAGCTTATCTGGATAGAGATGACATACAAAATCATGTAAAACATATTAATGTCTTGCTTTATCAATATCCTTCATTAATAAACTACAAATCAGCAATTAAATATTTTTATTCTCAAAATAAACTTAATATTAATGACTTTACCGAAAAGAGAATGGGGATAATTGCAGTTTACATTAAAGAGTACGATGAAGCTGTTGCCTTATTAAATAAAAGCAGCCGGGTTAATCCATCTGACCCGCAAATTTTATATTATCTTGCTCAGGCATATTCGGAAAAGAAAGATTTCCGGACTGCCCTTAATACAATAAATAAATGCCTGGATATTAATTCTGATTATCCTGGAGCTAATAATTTAAAGCAGCAGCTCCTCAGCAAGATTTAACAGATAGTTACTCTACAGTAATTTCATCAATAAATAACCATGCTTTATCGCCCGCACCCTGATGCCATTCAGGGCAAACTTTTATATTGTTTGCTTTAATGTTTATAAACCTGGCTTTTGTATTAACAGGGTTAAAATTAAATGAATGAATAAAAGCACCCTTGTCTTTTTCATCAGTATCATTTTTAACTTCCGTCAGCTTCTGGAAATTCTTTCCGTCTTCCGATACAAAATACTCAACTGATTTTGGAAGGAATATCCATGCCCCTGTATTGCTTAAAAAACGCGCGGAAATTTTGTCTATCTTTTTAGTATTCTCCAGATCAATAACAACTTCAATATCAACTCCATTATAACCCTGCCACTTGCCATCATCAAAATAAATGCTCCCATTTACTCCATCAACAAGAGTATAAGTTCCCCGGGCAGGATACTTCTTATCATAAGCTGATTTTAATTCAATTCGGTATTTTGCTTTATTGAAGTATGCCTTTACCGGGAGGCTCTTCTGTCCATTATCTGCAACGGCAACTGCCGTTACTGTTGCTGTTTCAGTCAGCAATACCCTGCCTGTAAATTCTTTTGAATTTTTATCTGGTATGCTTCCATCAGTAGTATAATATACTTTAGTGTTTTTAAGATCGCTTGACAAATTAAAATAAATGCTGTCTTCAAACGAGCCGCCATATTTATCAAACTCAACTTTCGGCGGAGCAATATATAAACCGAAGGAAGAAAGAGTTGGCTTTGTACGGCATTCATCAATTACAATTTTTATTTTGTTTGCAGTAATAACGGGAAATCTTAAAAGTCTCTTATAACCTATAGTAGTTCCTTCGGTAAAACGGCTCCAATTATTTCCGTCCCACCACTCTATGTGAAATTTTTCAATTCTCTGTCCGGCTAAGATATTTTCCTGCAGCATAATACGGTTAAATGTAACATCATTTTTTAATTGAATTTCTATTGAGGCAGAACTTATACCTTCTTCAGTTGTCCAGTATGTTTCAGTATCATTATCAAGAATAAGTGATGCTTTATGTTCTTTACTTTCGTTTGAGGCAGCCGCAATAGCATCTGTACTTAAATTAGTTTTAAATGTTTCATCAAGTATATACCGCATACCCTGCAGACTTTCAATATCATGCTCCGAAATCAGACCACGTTTATCAGGCGGTACATTTAAAAGCAGCAGGCTGTTCAATCCAACAGAATTATAGTAGATATCAACAAGTTTATAAGGTGATTTAACCATTGCATCATCCTTAGGATGATAAAACCATCCCGGACGGATAGAAACATCAACTTCTGAAGGGTACCATACTAAAGCTGAGGCATTTAGAACTTTTTCACGGCTTCCCAAATCTTCATCCATTAAATCACGGGGGATAAAGCCACCATCTAAAGCTTGCTGCTGCGAGTTAGCCGCAATTTCATCCTGATCCATACTTGCAGCAGGTAAAACGCTCCATTCAGTTTGTCTTCCGTAACCTGATTCAGTTCCAACCCACCGGACATCCGGTCCCGATATAGCAATTACTGCATTAGGCTGTAGTCTTCTAATTACCTCGTAATAAGATTGCCAGTTATAAATCTGCCGTTTCCCATTAGGACCCTCACCATTTGCCCCATCAAACCACACTTCGGCAATTTCACCATAGTTTGTTAAAAGTTCTGTCAGTTGATTTCTGAACAACTCATTATACTCAGGTGTTCCATAACTTTTCTCATTCATATCCCATGGTGATAAATAAATACCAAACTTTAATCCTGCCTCACGGCATGCTTCTGAAAGATCGCGAACAATATCTCCTTTACCGTCCTGGAAAGGAGTGTTGGAAATATTAAGATCTTTATACCTGGTAGGCCACAGACAAAAACCATCATGATGTTTTGCCGTTAGAATTACCATCTTCATTCCGGCATCTTTAAAAACTTTTACCCACTGCTTAACATCAATATCTTTAGGATTAAAATTTGATATATCTATATCTTTTTTTCCCCATTCAACCTCATCAAAAGTATTTATGCCGAAATGTACGAATGCAGTGAGTTCAAGCTTCTGCCATTCGTACTGTCTGCTTGATGGAGTTACATTGGCAGCTTTAGTAATAATTTGCTCCGGTGTATCATCCGGATTTATTAATATATAGTTGGATGAATTCTGGGAAAAGGCAAAGGTATTTATTAAGAAGATAAAAAATAATAAAAGGAATGGGTGAAATTTTAAATTAAACATCTTAATCACCAGAGATTATTTTCCGTTAGAAATCTTTAATGTCCATGCATGTTTACACGGGGGATTTTTTATGATTGAATCTGCTATTTCTATAGTACAGCCGTGCCCGGTATTATGCCAGGCTAATTTAACATCAGCTCCAAGCAATTCAATACTTGAATTAACCGGCGGTGAATAGTTCTTTAATTCAATTTTTCCCGGTAATGAATTTGTTTTTTCATCGGCAAGATAGACAGCGTAAGTAGTTCCATCTTCCAATTGGGTAAAACAAACATTTCCTTCTTTATACGGTTCAACAGGATGAGTTTTATAAATAGCTTCGCTGTTTACTTTCATCCAGCCGCCTATTTCTTTAAGACGGTTATAAGCTTCTTCTTCATAGTCTCCCTCAGCATCAGGAGCCACATTAAGTAAAAAGTTACCCCCCTTAGCAACAATATCAACAAGCAGATGAATTAATTTTCCTGCAGACTTATATTCAAGTCCCGGTTCATAGGACCAGCTTGGTGTTATGGGCATACATGTTTCCCATGGATAGGGAAGGGTTTTATCAGGTACCTGGTTTTCCGGAGTAAGATAATTTTGGCAGGGCCCCGGAACTGCCCTGTCAACAACAATTAATCCCGGCTGTTTAATGCGTGAGTTTTTTGCAATCAACGGCATGTTAATATCCTGGTTTTGTATACGGCAAATATTAGGAAAGGCTTTTCTCTCCTCTTTAATATCCGTATCAGAATAATAACGCACCCAGCAGCCGTCAAACCACAGGATATCAATCTGTCCATAATCAGTCATCAGCTCATCAATCTGGTTATGTGTGAAACTGACAAATTTTTGCCATCTATCCGGATATTTTTTAATATTATAATTAGCATTGCGGTCAGGGGTAGCAAATCGCTGCCACCAGAAATAATCGGAATGCCAGTCAGGCTTGGAAAAATATGTTCCTGTCATAAATCCTTTTTTTCTGAATGCGTCAAAAATTTCTTTTGTAATATTGGCTTTAGGATTGGTATGAAAAGGACATTCTTTATCGGTTATTTTGTAATCGGTATACTTTGAATCATACATGCAGAAGCCATCATGATGTTTGGTTGTAAATATTACATACTTCATTCCAGCTTCTTCTGCAGCATCAGCCCATTTTTCCGGATTAAACTTAACCGGATTAAATGTTTTTTTAAGCCCCTCATATTGTTTTTTGTACTCTGTATAATCCTCAATTTTTCTTTTGCACCAATCCTCATCTTCAGAACAGAGAGACCATGATTCTACAATTCCCCATTGACTGGAAGGTGCCCAGTGCATTAGCAAACCGAATTTTAATCCCTGCCATTGTTCAAGTTTATCTAAAACAAGAGGATCAGTTTCCGGGTGGTATTCCTTCAGCACCCTTTCAATTTCAACGGCTCCTGCATGCAAAGATTCTTTTTCTTTAATCTCACTCATTTTAAATACCAATTTTAATTATTCAACAACAATCTCATCAGTAAAAATCCATGCCTCTAAAGGATAACCCGGATGCCAGCGGGGGCAGGTTTTTATACTTTTAGCTTTTACTTTTATATAACGTGTTTTTATCGGATCAAATTCTGCAGCAAATGTATGAATAAAAGCACCGTCTTTATTTAAAGGATGAGGATTTTTTATAACCGAAATATTCTTAAAATTATTTCCATCATCAGAAATACTGATTTCAACCTGCTCCGGTAAAAATATCCAGGAAAATATAATCTGAAGAAAATCTGCGCTTACTTTTTTAATTTCAGTTGTCTGTTGAAGATCAATCACAGCTTCCATATCCTCCCCCTCAAAACCCTGCCAGTTAAAATGATGGTCTTCATCTCCGCGGTAGCCGTCAGTAAGAGTACTAAATCCATTTGCAGGGTATTTGGGGGAAGGATTTATAATATACTTTACAGGTTTGAATAGTGCAGCCGGATTTTTCATGGTTTTGGAAAGCATAGTTTTATATCTGGCTCCGTATGTATCGGCATCAAGTTGTTTTTCATGAATATAAACTGTACCGATTTTACTGCAGGTAGATAAAAAATCTTCCAGCAAAGAAGTAATAAAAGGGTTAGATTTATAATTCCCTTCATTATCCTTTGCCACCGTGCCGTTTTCGCCTAAACCGATTACTTTTGCCTGTTCAAGCATAGCATATTTTAAAGGAAGACGTGCTTCTTTAACACGCTGAAGGTAATCAGGGTTATCATTAACTAAATTTTCAGCTTTATCAAAAATTATTGAGTATTTTTTAAGTAATTCCGGGGAAAGGTAATCTTTCATTGATGCAATGGGATTATCATAAATCCATAACTTAGCACCCGAGGTTATTAACGCATCTGTCATCAGACCAATATATTCCTTTATGAATGTTCCGGCTTCTCCGTAATATCCGGAAAGAAAATCATTCATTACGGAATCAACATTTATATCAGGATTCCAAAGCAGCTTTGCAATAATATAAGTTCTCAGCTCACCGAACTCGGACCCCGCCCGTTCGCCGGCACCCTGCTGGAACATCATTTTTGCATCATACTTTCTGAACAGTTTAATATTAGGCTGAAGAACATGAAAATTAGGAAACGGGCTTACCAGGTTTGTAAACTGAACTACATAATCCCATATAAAAAGATTGTCCGTAAGCTGTGACCATTCCATTAGATCACGTGTAAATGAATCTGCAGAAGTATCTGCTTCAAGAGGTTCTGTTCTGTAGCATTCAATACTGCATAACATAATATTTACATTTTTTTCAGGTATTATGTTTTTAGGAGCTTTACGTGAATACTGATAGGCCAGCGTAGAAATAATTTTGTCGGGAAATTCTGCTGCAACCCTGTTTATAAAATGTATTAATGAACCTGATGCTGAACCTGCTTCATTATCCAATTTACTGCATCCGGGGCATTGACAGTTTGAATAGTTATCGTTCTGAGAAACCGACCATATCCCGGCTTCGGGGTTTTCTTTCATCCTATTCTTTAGTTCTTTAACTACAATATTAAACACATCGGGATTTGTTAAACACGGCTGTTCCGGCACGCGTAAGCTGTCTCTTAAGGCATAATATTCCGGATGATCTTTAAAATATATGTTATGCGGAAGGAGACTTTCAAAAGTGTGGACAAACATTCCCCATGTTTCCCAATCATAAGAGTCAGCTAATTTGTGCCACCTGCTGTATTCATCAAAAGTGGTTTCATAATAGCTTATTGACCTGAAACTAAAAACAGGATTTTCAGTTATATTTAATTCAGGCAGTGTAATAGAATTTTGTTTCGGGATAATTTTAACTTTATGCGAATACATTCTGCAGTTCAGAAATTTTTCTAAAAATGTATATACTGCATTTAATGTCCCCTTCCTGCCGCCCCCTGCAAAATAAATTTTATTTCTATCTGATTTTATAATAAATCCATCTTCATCTTTTATTGAAGATATATCTAATGATTCAGAATGTTTATTTTTACCTATTACAATCTCTTCATTTGAAAGGGGAGCGGAATCACTATTAATTTGAAGCTGAACACCCGATACCTCTTTTAAATAGTACTGCAGCTCTTTAGCTGCAAGTGAATCCCAATGCGAAGCATCAGCGGAAAGTATAATTTTATAGTTACTCTTATTTTCAGTAACTAAATTAATTGACTGAGCATTTGATGCTGAATAAAAGAAAAGAAATATTAGCGCTGGTAAGAATTTCATAATTCTGTCCTTTCATTCCACAACTATTTCATCAATAAACATCCATGCCTTATTGCCGGCACCAGGGTGCCAGTCGGGTATTGTTTTAATATTCTCCGCCTTTATCTTTATATACCTTGCCTTCAGGCTGCTAAACTCAGCAGGGAAATCCTTTAAAACTATTTCGGAATTCTTCTGAGGCACATCATTTATTATAGTCTTCGCATCATTAAAATTCGTATTGTCATTCGATACAGTAACTTCTACCTTGTTCGGAAGAAATATCCACGAATTTGAAGTTAAAATAAACCGTGGAATAACCTTTGAAATTTCTTTTTCTTCTCCCAGGTCGATGATACATTCAAAATCATCTCCGAGGTATCCCTGCCACGAGCCGTCCCTGAAATTATCTGTCCCTCTTACACCATCTATTAAAGCATTTGGTCCGCTTGCGCGGTACCGTTCATCGTAAGGATGTACTATACTAATGTTTGTACCTACCGCTTTATGGAAGTCAAAAGATATGGCGGATTTCTTACCTATAAAATGGTTGTTCCTGAATGCAGCTATTCTCAATGTAACTGATTTATTAACTCTTATCGGCTCAGTATATAAAAGTGATCCTGATCCGGGATCACTTCCGTCATTTGTGTAACGTATGTCCAACCCTTCCTGTCCCCTAACCATACTTATTATAAATTCATTTTTTGTTTCATCATAACTTGTTACCGGCGTAAATACCTTTGATTCGCGGCCATATTGTATACCAAGAGCAGTAAGATCTTCATAATTGTTTTGAACCCGCGTATAAAATTCATCATAATTTTTATCAGGATTGCTCCAGAAAACTTCAGTTAAAGCAAGGATGCGCGGGAAAAGTTTACTGTCAACAGTTTCCTGGGGTGCCTGTTCAGTCCATAAATTAGCTTCGCTGCCTAATACATATTTTTTTTGTTCTTCAGTTAGTTCATCCGGTATGGGATTAAATGAGTAGGCAATTCTTAAATCAAGGTCATCGGGGTCACTATTTAAATATGTGTGTGAAGCAGGTGAACAGATAGTATAATGCCCGAGTTTAGCGGCTTCTATTGCGCCGTTAAAATCCTGCCAGGATTGTACAACAGCACCCGGAGCCAGCCCTCCTTCCAGTATCTCATCCCAGCCAATTATTTTTTTCCCTTTTGAATTAAGGTATTCTGAAATACGGGTTATAAAATAACTCTGCAGCTCATGTTCATCTTTTAGCCCTTCTGATTTTATCCTTGCCTGGCACCTGGGACATTCCTTCCATCGGTCTTTAGGAGCTTCATCACCCCCTATATGTATATACTCACCGGGGAAGAGGGAAATAACTTCATCAAGAATATTCTGCAAAAAATAAAATGTTGAGTCTCTTCCTGCGCAATAAATATCCTTCATTACCCCCCACATATTTGTAACTTCAAAAGGCCCGCCGGTACAGGAATTTTCAGGATAGGATGCCAGAGAAGCAAGGGAGTGTCCCGGCATTTCTATTTCAGGAACAACTGTAATAAACCTGCTTTGTGCATAAGCAACAATTTCTTTTATATCCTCCTGCGAATAATATCCGCCATAAATAGAGCCGTCAGCTTCTTTTCGCCATGCGCCAACTTCAGTTAATTTTGGATATTTTTTAATTTCAATACGCCAACCCTGGTCTTCAGTAATATGCCAGTGAAGAATATTAAACTTATAGTAGGCAAGAATATCTATATACCTTTTTATAAAATCCTTTGTCATAAAATGCCTGCAGCAGTCAAGGTTTAAACCGCGCCATAAGAAAACCGGTTTATCTGAAATATTGCAGGCCGGTATTGCGGTCTCAGTATTGCTCTTTGATGTTTTGGCTGAAGCGGGTATAAGCTGAAAAAGAGTCTGTATTCCTCTGAACAATCCTTCTTCACCGGAGCTTTTAATTTCAATTTTATCTTCCGTAACAGAAAGGGAATAGGCTTCTTTATTTGAGGGGAGGAAAGAAGGTTCCAGCAGGAAGTGTATTTTTCCTTCTGAATTATCTGGAGAGCTTTCGGATAATTCTATTCCGGTATAATTCTTAAGCTGTTCAGCAAAATATTCTGTTAGTTTAGCTGATTTGGAAACAATGCTAGATTTACCGGAGAGAATGAAATGGCCCTGTGTCCATTCAACCTTTTCAGGCAGCGGAATAAGTGAAACATGGTTCTGACTGTTAGTATTCTGAGCTTTAACTGTAAGCATAATCAGGCATAATAAAATTGATAAAAAAATTTTCATATAGAAGCCTTTTTTCTTTTATCTGCATTGTTAATTTTATTTAATTACTTATTTTTTAGCAAGCCTGGATATAAAAAAAATTGATAGCTTATACAGCTATACTTAATTCCTTTTGAGAAATACCCCATTTAAGATCATTGATAATTTTTTAATAAAATAATCTTAATAAGATTATAATCAAAATAACGGTTATCAGGGAAAAACAAAACTTATTTTTTAAAAATTACTTGCTATTTTTAGTTTCAGGGCGTATGTTTATTTTTATAAAATAAATACACGGATTTATTTATAGATGATAACCCGCAAAAAACCTTGCCGTATTAGAATTAATTACCCAATAGAAAGGTTTTTTGCACCGCTTTTATATAGACAATTAGAAATCTGTTATCAAAACACCATCCTGTCATTTAACCCAAAAGATTCCATATGAATTTAACACTCTTTGATTGGCTGATAGCATTGTTCTTTATATTAGTTTTATTTTTTGTAGTACGCTTAAGCAAAAAGCTGGTCCGTAGTGTATCTGATTTTCTTTCAGCCGGAAGATCTGCCGGCAGGTATATGATTACAGTTTCACAGGGAATGGCAGCTATTGGAGCTATTACTATTGTCGGCCAATGGGAGATGAATTATGTAGCCGGGTTTGCATTACGATGGTGGGAATTTATAATGGCAGTCGTTCTCCTGGCAATAACAGTTTCGGGATGGGTAATATATAGATTCAGGCAAACCAGGGCTTTAACAATTGCCCAGTTTCTTGAAATGCGCTACAGCAAAAATTTCAGAGTGTTTGCCGGTATCCTGGCTTTTGTATCAGGCTTATTAAACTTTGGAATCTTTCCCGCTGTAAGTGCCCGTTTTTTAATTTATTTCACCGGACTCCCTCTCTACTTTAATTTTGCAGGAATAGAGATTTCAACCTTTCCTATGGTAATGGCTGGATTCCTGCTTATTTCACTTTATTTCGTTTTTGCCGGTGGACAAATAGCTGTTATCATAACAGAGTTTATCCAGGGTATTTTTTCAAACTTCGCTTTCCTTGTAATAATTGTCTTCTGTATATTTTTTGTTAACTGGGATCAGATATTTGAGGCACTAACAACCGCCCCCCCAAATGCTTCTTTAATTAATCCTTACAAGACAAGTGAAGTTCCTGATTTTAACTTCTGGTACTTCCTGATTAATGTAGTTGGAGTAATTTATGTGAAACTTTCCTGGCAGGGCACCCAGGGATTTAATTCGTCTGCTAAAAGTGCACATGAAGCAAAAATGGGAGAAGTACTTGGCAACTTACGTGATATTCCAAAATGGCTCTTCCTGGTCTTCATCCCGATAATTGCTTATACAATTTTGCATCATTCCGATTTTTCTGCAATTGCAGATGGAGTTAATGCAACATTAACAGGAGTAGGCAACGATGCGGTTCAAAATCAATTAAGGATTCCGGTTGTCTTATCTAAAATACTGCCGGTTGGTTTAATGGGTGCCTTTATGGCGGTTATGCTTATGGCAACTATTGGAACTCATAATTCTTACATGCACTCGTGGGGCAGTATATTTATACAGGATATAATAATGCCTTTCAGGAAACAGCCGTTTAAACCGGGGGTGCATTTGCGCGTACTAAGAATGGCAATATTAGGTGTTTGTATTTTTATTTTCTTCTTCAGCCTGTTCTTCCCAATGACAGATTATATCTTTCTTTATTTTGCAATAACTGCTGCAATTTTTGTCGGTGGTTCCGGTGCAGTTATTATCGGCGGCCTATACTGGAAGAGGGGAACTACTACAGCAGCATGGAGTACTTTAATTGTTGGATCAGTTGTTTCTGTAACAGGTATTATTCTTCAGCAAATTTTCCCCGACTTTCCTATTAATGGCCAATATTTCTGGGCAATTTCTATGGGCTCCTCCATGCTGGTTTATGTGCTTGTTTCACTGCTTGGTAAACGGCAGGATTTTAATATGGATAAAATGCTGCACAGGGGTAAGTATGCCATTAAAGAAGAAACAGTTATTGTTGACCAGGTTCCTGTTAAAGGATTAAAAATGCTCGGTATGGGGAAAGAATTTACAAGGGGAGACAAGATCATTTATTTAACTGCTTATGTATGGACATTTGTTTGGGTTATTGTATTTATAGTAGGCACCATATATAATTTTGCAGGGGAGGTTTCAAATTCATCCTGGATGGCTTTCTGGAAAACATTTATTTTGATTAATCTTGCTGCATCATTCCTTGTGATAATATGGTTTACTATAGGTGGTATTAAAGATTTTAAGGATATGCTGTACAGGTTAAAAAATATGATCCGTGATCATACTGATGATGGAAGTGTGAGAAAAGAAACTGATAAAGAAAAAAGTGAAGAAAAAAACCAGCCCCAAAATAGCCGGGATGATGTTCCCTTAATTGAACCATAAAAGATTAAAAGAGGAGTGATATGTTCAGATCTGTTTTTATATCATTATTAATAGCATCTTTTATTTTTTTTACTGATGCTGACTGCCAAATACTCGATTCTGTTGTTCTTAAAGATGGACTGATGATAAAATTAAGTAGAGGAGACGGCGGAATTATTTCACCAAATGCTGTGGCTGCTTTAATTGAAACCGGTGAATGGAGGGCTCCATCAGAGAATGAGGAATTAAAATATAACGGCAAATCAGCCGGAACCTGGAAGAAAATTCAGGCTAATGAAATTGGATGGATAAATGATGATTCTCTTTTTAATGCATATGTTTATTTCAATTACAGATCGGCTAAAGAAGAAATAATTCTTTTGGAGGGAATGGGACATTCTTCAGCTTATGTTAATGGAGTTCAGCGCTCAGGTAATCCTTATGCTTACAGGGATATTTATGATGAATGGGAACCGAGATTCGATTATTCGCTTATACCTGTGAAAGTAAATGAGGGGGATAATGACCTGGTTTTTGAATGTAACCGTGCGGGCCTCCTTAAGGTAAAAATAAATTCAGTTAAAGAAGGATTATTATTTAATACCCGTGATTTAACTCTTCCTGATCTTATAGTAAATGAAACTGCAGATACTTACGGCGCTATCCCTGTTATAAATGCAAGTGAAAACACTTACAGTGATCTTTCTATTAAAACATGGATTGAGGGGTCTGAACCTGCCTATTACCCGGTTAATCAGGTTCACCCTCTATCTATATATAAAACTCCTTTTTATATCAAACTTCCTGCACAACAGAATCCTGGTGAAATAAAATTAAATGTTGAGCTTGTTAATAAAGGAAATTCAGAAGAAGAAATCCTGGTTTCATCGCAGGTTAAATTGCGTGTACTGAATCCGGGTGATAATCATAAAGAGACTTTTATAAGCAGGATGGACGGAAGTGTACAATATTACGCTGTTAATCCTCCTATTGGATTAAAAGGGAAACCTGCTTTATTCCTTAGTCTTCACGGGGCAGGAGTAGAAGCTATAAATCAGGCCGGTGCTTACGCTCATAAGAATTGGGGTTATATTGTTGCTCCAACTAACAGAAGGCCTTATGGTTATAATTGGGAAAACTGGGGAAGGTTAGATGCTCTGGAAGTTTATGATATTGCCATGAATAAATTTGATATAGACAAAAACCGTGTTTATTTAACAGGGCATTCTATGGGCGGGCATGGAACATGGCATGTAGGAATAAATTATTCTGATAAGTTTGCCGTCCTTGGACCAAGTGCAGGATGGATAAGTATCTGGGGTTATAGAATAGGCCCAAAAGTAGATTCAACGGAAACCAGAAAGATGCTGCTTCGTTCCACAAAACATAGTGATACTTATGCTTTTACTACAAACTTAAGATCAAATGGAATTTATATTATTCACGGCAGCGATGATGATAACGTGCCCCCCTCGCAGGCAAAATCAATTATGGATAATCTCTCAAAGTTTCATAAAAATTTTGTATATCATGAAGAACCGGGAGTAGGACACTGGTGGAATAAATCGGATGAAATGGGGGATGACTGTGTTGACTGGATGCCGATGTTTGATTATTTCGCTCATCATGCAGTTCCGGGAAATGAAAGAGTAAAGATGGTGGATTTTGTTACTGCAAACCCGGCTATCTCTTCAAAAAATTACTGGATTGAAATTATTAACCAGGTTGAACAGCAGAAGATGAGTGAAATTCAAATTCACCTGGAACCTTTTAACAGAAAATTTGTGGGTACAACCGAAAATATTGAAATGCTGGAAATTGATGCCTCTATGCTTTCAACAGAACAACCTGTTTCTGTCGTTCTGGATGATCAGTTGGTTTCAGGAATAGATATTTCAAAAAATTCTAAGATATCACTTAAAAGAATTTCAGGTAATTGGCAGGTAAGTGATAAATTCAAAAAAGAAAATAAAAACCCTGTCCGCCTTGGCAACTTTAGAGAAGCACTTAATTATGATGTCTTATTTGTATATGGCACTAATGGAGATAAAGAAGAAAATATCTGGGCTTATGAAAAAGCAAGAACTGATGCCGAGAAGATCTGGTACCAGGGAAATGGTTCTGTAGAAATAATTAAGGATGAGGACTTTGATCCGGCAAAATATAAAGATAGAAGTGTAGTTCTCTTCGGCAATTCTGAAACTAATTCTGCATGGAAGTTACTTTTAAAAGATTCTCCTGTTCAGATTGATGATAATAAAATAAAAATTGGCAGTAAAGAATTTAAGGGAGATGATTTGGCCTGTTTGATGATAAGGCCGAGAACTGATAGTGACTTTGCAAGTGTTGGTGTTGTTTCCGGAACCGGAATTAAAGGTATGAAAATGGCCAACCTGGCTCCATACTCTCATCCATATGTTAGTCTGCCTGATGTTACTATATATGATTCAGGAATTTTACAATCAGATGAAGAAGGTGTAAAATTTACGGGGTATTTTGGAAATGACTGGAGCCTTGAAAAAGGTGAATTTATCAGTAAATAATTTATAAAAGGCGAAGAAAGGTTAATATGAAACATGTTTTTTTAGATAAAATTTTTTTTACCGTCTGTTTACTGATTGTATTTGTAGGTGTTTTTAATATGGGAATTTCAGCACAGGAAAAGCTTGTAAAGTACGTTGATCCGTTTGTTGGTACAGGAGGGCACGGGCATACATACCCGGGAGCTTCTCTTCCCTTTGGCATGGTGCAGCTTAGCCCTGATACTGATATCATTGGGTGGGACTGGTGTTCCGGCTATCATTATTCTGATAGTTCTATAATGGGGTTTAGCCATACCCACCTTAGCGGTACAGGGGCTTCAGATTACGGTGATATTCTTTTTATGCCATCTGCGGGAGAGTTAAAAACCGAACCCGGCTCAAAAGATATTCCCGGATCAGGTTACCGTTCAAAATTCAGCCATAAAAATGAAACCGCTTCACCCGGATATTATTCTGTTCTTCTTGATGATTTTAATATAAAAGCCGAACTGACCGTTACCCGGCGTGCCGGTTTTCATAAATATACCTTTCCCAAATCAGAATCTTCCCGCATCATTATTGATCTTGTACATGGTATTCATGATAAAGCACGGGATGCCGAAATTAAAATCATTGATAATAAAACCATTGAAGGTTACAGACGTTCTACCGGCTGGGCAAATAGTCATAGCGTTTACTTTTATGCTGAGTTCTCTAAACCATTTAAATCTTTTGGAGTGGTTGAGAATGATAATATCTCTAAAGAAAAGAAAAGTGCAAAGGGGGAGCGTGTTAAAGCTTTTGTGGAATATACTACCGGTGAGAGTGAAGCTGTAATGGTAAAGGTAGGTATATCGCATACCAGTTTAGAAGGTGCAAAGAAAAATCTGGAAACTGAGATAACAGACTGGGACTTTGAGAAAGTCAGAATGCAGGCAGAAGATGAATGGGAAAAAGAACTGTCTCTTATTTCAATTGAAGATAACAGTAGTAAAAATAAAACAGTTTTTTATACGGCTTTATATCATTCCTTATTAGCCCCCAATACATTTTCAGATGTTGACAGAAATTATATAGGAATGGATAATAAGATTCATTCTGTCAATCAGGGAGAAATGTATACTGTTTTTTCCTTATGGGATACATTCCGGGCTGCTCATCCATTGTTCACTATTATTGATAAAAAAAGAGCTAATGATATGGTGGCAGCTCTTATTTCTAAATATGAAGAAAGCGGACTGCTCCCTGTCTGGGAACTTGCATCAAATGAAACCGGTACTATGATTGGTTATCATTCAATTCCTGTTATTACTGATGCTTATTTTAAAGGCATAAGAGATTATGATGTTGAAAAAGCTTATGAGGCAATGAAAAAAAGTGCTATGCAGGATCATCATGGCCTGGAGTATTATAAGGAAATGGGATACATTCCTTCCGACCTGGAACATGAAAGCGTTTCAAAGGTTCTTGAATATGCATATGATGATTGGTGCATTGCACAAATGGCAAAGGATCTGGGCAAGGAAGAAGATTATAATTACTTTATAGAAAGAGCAAAATTTTATACTAACGTATATGATCCTTCTACCTCATTAATGAGACCTAAAAAAAATGGTAAATGGTTTGAACCCTTCGATCCTTATGCCGTAAGCGGAAATTATACAGAGGCAAATGCATGGCAGTATAGTTTTTTTGTTCCCCAGGATGTTAATGGTTTAGTAAGGTTAATGGGGGGAGATGAAAACTTTGTTTCTAAATTAGATGAGTTATTTACAACAAACCCCGAATTAACAGGAAGGTTTCAGCCTGATATATCGGGATTGATAGGCCAGTATGCTCATGGAAATGAACCAAGTCATCATATGGCATATTTATATAATTATGCCGGAGTGCCATGGAAAACTCAGCAAAGAGTTCATGAGGTATTAACTACTTTATATAGTGATCAGCCCGATGGCCTTTCGGGAAATGAAGACTGCGGGCAAATGTCTGCATGGTATGTTCTAAGCTCAATTGGTTTTTACCCTGTATGCCCCGGGGATAATAATTATATAATCGGTACTCCGCTTTTTGATAAAGTTGTAATAAATACAGGGGATGGAAAAAAGTTTACTGTTACAGCAGACAATCTTTCTGATAAAAATATTTATATCCAATCAGCTAAACTTAATGGAAAAGAATATTCTTACTCATATATAAAGCATTCAGACATAATAAGCGGTGGTGAATTGAGCTTTGAAATGGGGCCGGAACCATCTGAATGGGGATATGATGTTAAATACAGACCGGTATCTGAAATTGATTTCTTTTCGGTGCCTGTTCCATTTATTACATCAGGTGAGAGAGTTTTTAGAGATTCATTTTATGTAACAATTTCTTCAGTTGATAATTCAACTGATATATATTACACTATTGATGAATCGGATCCGGTGAAAAGTAAAAATCTTTACTCGGCTCCGGTGTTAATTAATAAATCATCGGTTTTAAAAGCCGTTTGTTACAAAAATGGAAAATACAGTAAGGTAGTTGAGGCAAGTTTTAATAAAGTTCCCCGGGAAAGAAGTGTAAAACTTGCATCAGGTTATAGTACATCTTATACCGGTGGAGGCGCTCTGGGCTTAATTGACGGCATTAAAGGAAAAGAAAATTTCCGTACAGATGCATGGCAGGGGTATGAGGGGGTTGATCTTGACGCTGTAGTTGACCTTGGTAATATTCAGAAAGTATCATCTATAAGTGTATCTTTTCTGCAAAATACCGGCTCATGGATTTTTTATCCCAAAGAAATTGAATTTTATATTTCAAAAGACGGAATAAACTTTTCCCGGGTTTATGAGACCAAAATCTTAGTTGATGAGAAAAACAAAGCGGATGGCATTAAGGATTTTGAGAAGAATTTAAATGAAACCGAAACTCGTTTTGTAAGAGTTTTTGCTAAAAATGTTAGTGTAATTCCTGAATGGCATGTTGCTGAAGGGGGTAAAGCCTGGCTTTTTGTTGATGAAATTTCTATAAAATAACAGTTTAATTAGAAAAAGTTATTTGTTAACTTTATGGTTTAATATTGTAATATGGTATACTTAATGGACGGGAAAAAATTACTCTCATTTCATGCCAGGGTAGTTAAAGATATAAACGAGCAATTGGTACTAAAAATTATCCAGGAACATGAAGTAATTTCCAGTTCCGACCTTGTTAAAATTACAGGTATGCGTCCCTCCACAATATTTAACATTTTAAAAGAACTGTCAGCAAAATCATTTGTTACTTTTTATGGAAAAGGGGAATCAACTAAAAAAGGCGGAAAGAAACCATTCATCTGGAATTTGAATAAGGACGCTGCTTGTGTTTTAGGATTAGATATTGAAGTCGGTGAAATGACATCTGTAGTGCTTGATTTTGGCGGAGGTATAATTGCCAAAAAAATTATGAAACTTGAAATTGGACGTACCTCTGATGAATTAACAGCAAATATTATTAAAGTTATTAATGATGTTATTGATGAAAATAATATTGACAGGGAAAAGATATTAGGTTTGGGGATTGCCTTCGCAGGAATAGTAGATACCAGGAATGGTATAGTTGCAATGTCCAGTGTTGTACCCGAAATGAATTTGCCTCTCCTTGAGAAATTAAAAAGCTTACCATTTCCTGTTCTTATAGAAAATAATGCTAATGCTGCCGCAATAGGTTTCAAATGGAAAAGTGCGGATAAAAGAGCAAAAAACAGCCTTACTATTCTTGTTGAAATTAATAAAAATGTCAGCGGGCTTGGAATAGGAATAATAGTAGACGGGAAACTGTACCGCGGCGCTTCTTTCTGTGCAGGTGAACTGTACCCGCATTTACCTACTTTAAGAGAAATATTATCTACATTCAGAAGCAGGTTTAATGAAAGTGAAATTTTAAAGAACTATACAACTTCTTTCGATTCTATAGATATTGAACTCCTCCTTAGTGCTGCAAAACAGGGGGACAAAATTGCCGAGCTTGTTTTTACTATAATAGGAAATATTGTAGGCCAAACTATTGCTCCTGCTGTTGCCTTACTTAACCCTGATATACTAATAATTACCGGGGTTATTTCCGAACTGGAAAATCTTATTATAGATGCAATCCGGAAGGAAATTGAGATGCGTGTGGTTTCTCTTTCTAATAATGTCCTGGAAATAATGGTAGATAAACGTCATCATTATTCAGTTGCTGTTGGTGCAGCATCACTGATACTTGAAGACTTTTTCCGGATGCCGACTATTAAGTAAACTCTTCATATTTACACTTCTTTTTTTAGCACATTTTCAACGTAAATTTCTGTAGGAAATAAACTTCCTGCTGAATTATTGGCAAAACTTAATAAAATTATTCCTAAATGAACAATTTTGGTTGCCTTTTAATTCAGGAAAGTATAAATTGATTTAGTTAATTTTGATATAAAATAAACGTATCCTAAATTCGGCTCTTTTACTGTATGGAGAACTTATATGAAGTATGGCCATTTTTCGGAAGATGGTAAAGAATATATAATCACCAACCCCCAAACACCCACACCCTGGATCAATTACATTTATAATGGAAATTATTTTGCTACTATTTCGAACAATGGAGGCGGTATAAGCTATTATAAAAATCCATTGCATGGCAGAATTACAAGATACAGAATAAATGATGTGCCTCCTGACAGGCCCGGAAAATATATTTATATAAAAGATAATGATAGTAAAGATTTTTGGAGTTTAACCTGGCAGCCTGTTGGTAAGAATCCGGAAGCTTATAAAGCTGTTCATGGTTTTGGTTATACACGTATTGAATCTGATATAGACAATATTGAATCATCCGTACTTTATTTTGTCCCTCAAAATGATAACCGCGAGATATGGAAAGCAGTTATTAAAAACAAATCGGATAAAAAACGTTCTTTATCCGTTTATGGTTATGTTGAACTGGCACTTGGCCATGGCCTTGTTGATATTATAAATCAGTGCGATGATCAGCACTTTAACAGGGTCTATTTTGACAAAAAAAATAATTCAATTTTTGCAACAAAAACATATTGGATAACAAATTCCAACGGAACCCAGCAGCAGGAAAACCAGGAATGGGATCAATGGGTTTTCTTTACGGCTAATCATCCTGTTATAAAATATGAAACACTGCGCGAAAGGTTTATTGGTTTCTACAGAAATGAGAATAATCCGGTAGCAATTGAAACAGGAAATTTATCCTCCAGTGATACTGATTTTGGTAATGCAATTGGGGTGCTTCAGGTTGATCTTGAACTTGAAGCAGGTGAATCCCGCGAAGTGATAT
The DNA here is from genome assembly GCA_046481785.1 of Ignavibacteriaceae bacterium. Lineage (GTDB taxonomy): Bacteria > Bacteroidota > Ignavibacteria > Ignavibacteriales > Ignavibacteriaceae > JAWOJF01. The sequence continues at coordinate 46,506 of JAWOJF010000170.1, forward strand.
TCTCACTGGGTGTTATTGCCAAAGAGCAATTTGAACAAAAAAAGGATTCTGTCCCCTCATTATTTTATGAATCAGAAAAAGTTGATAATGCATTGCTTGAAGTTAAAAAAGGCTGGGATAATTTTTTTGAACACGCTGTTGCAGAAACTCCGGACAAAGAAGTAAATATTTTTATGAATTACTGGATGCAGTACCAGGCTAAGGTGGCTTTTGATATTGGAAGAGTGGCCAGTTTCTATTATTGGGGTATTAGCAGAGGCTTTGGTTTCCGGGATACTTCGCAGGATATTATAGCGGTTACTATTTCACAACCGGAAAAAGCGTATGAAAGAATTTTATTTTTAGCACGCCAGATGTTTACCGATGGGCGGGTTTATCATCATTTTTATAATGATGGTAATGGTGAACTTACTAAACATTGCGATGACCCGCTCTGGTTTATATTGGCTGTTACAGAATATGTACTGGAAACCGGGGATGTCAGTATTCTTAACCGGGAAACTTCTTTTGTTGATAAGGAAAACGGTACAATCCTTGAGCATCTTTTTGCTGTTGTAAAGTTTGTCCGGAACAATCTTGCTAAACATAATCTACCTGTATTTGGCAGAGGCGATTGGAATGATACACTGGATTATATTGGCGGCGATGATGGTGGCGAGAGTGTCTGGGGCGCTATGTTTTATGTTGCTATGCTTAATAAATTTATTGACTTGCTGAATTATGTTAATCATAATGCCAAAGAAGTAATTCAATTAAGAGACTTAATATCATCAGGTATTGATCAGTACTGCTGGGATGGAGAGTGGTATATAAGAGCATTTGGAGATAATGATAAAAAAATTGGTTCAAAAGATAATAAATACGGCAAAATTTTTATCAATAGTCAGAGCTGGCCTGCTATTGCCAATCTGCCTGATAAGAAACGAGTTCTATCTGCACTGGACAGTGCAAAGAAATATCTTGATTCCGATTATGGTCCTAAAATTTGTTCACCGGCTTTCAGGGAAATTGATCCTAAAATTGGTTTGATAACCAGGTGTGTTGCCGGTAAAAAAGAAAATGGAGCGGTATTTTGCCACCCCACTACCTGGCTGATTCAGGCGGAGTGTATGATGGGCAGGGGTAATGCAGCTTTTGATTACTTTAAGAAACTTTTACCCAACAAAATAGATTCTGATATATATTTTGCTGAACCATATGTATATTCTCAATATATTACAAGTGATGAACACATTACTGCCGGCAGGGCAAGCCATTCCTGGCAAACCGGTACAGCAGCATGGATGTACAGGATTTCTTTTGATTATATTTTGGGTGTAAGGCCGACTTACGCAGGTTTATTAATTGATCCGGTTATTCCTTCGGAATGGAAATCATTCCGTGTTCAACGTAACTTCAGAGGAACGAAATATATTATAGATGTTGAAAATAATGAAGCTGTTGATCATGGCGTTACTTATATTTTTGTAGATGGAGAAGGAATAGAAGGAAATATACTTCCGCAAACTGAAAAAAAGGTTTGTATGGTAAGAGTTATTATGGGAAAAGGTTCTGCAGATATCAAAAATAAAAATAAAAAAGATGCCGCATTCATTTAATTAATATAAACTGCTTATGCTGAAAAGAAACTCAAAAAACCCGGTTGTCACACGTGAATATGTTCCTGATATATATCCCCATCTGGTGGATGTTTCCTCTGTCTTCAATCCGGGGGCAATAAAATATAATAATAAATATATTCTTCTTTTAAGGGTGCAAAACCGGGGAAGAGAAACATTTATTGTAAAAGCAGAAAGTGAAAACGGATCTGATTTTATCGTTGATAATAAGATTGTTGAATTTAGCGGAATTGAAAAGCTGAAAGAAAAAATATATCATATGTATGATGCAAGAATTACATACATAGATAATGCTTATTACATAATGTTCGCTATGGATATGGATGCAGGATGTCAGCTTGGACTTGCAAGAACTAATGATTTTAACGAGTATGAGTTTCTGGGTATTGTGTCTGATGGTGATATAAGAAATGGTGTTTTATTCCCGGAAAAGATTAATGGCAAATATCTCCGTTTCGACCGCCCTAATAAGGTTCAGCTTAAAGGGGGACCAACATCAGGTAATACTATTTATTTATCTGAATCTGTTAACCTTCTGAATTGGAACAGTGTAAAGCCGGTAATGAGCGGACGATTCCATTATTGGGATGAAAATATCGGCTCGGGACCTCCGCCTGTTAAAACACGTGAGGGCTGGTTATGTTTATATCACGGTGTTGCTACACATTTCGGAAGCTCTAATATTTATCAGGCAGGTGTTTCTCTGCATGACTTAAATGATCCTTCTATAGTCTTATCAAGAGGAAAATATAATATTCTGGAACCACGGGAATTATATGAACTGACAGGCCAGGTTCCCAATGTTGTTTTCCCCAGCGGGATGATTGTTGAAAATTATGATGATGAAGGATTTGCATCCCCGGATAGCAAAGTTCTTGTTTATTACGGAGCTGCCGATACAGTTGTTGGCTTAGCTTCTTCTACAATAAAAGAATTAATTCAAGCTTCAAAACAATAAACCGGTCCTTTTATTATGGCAAAACTATTCTTCTATATTACTTTATTCAGTACACTATGCTTTGCGCAGGAAATTCCTGTTCCGGCAATTGATTTCTCTCCTGAAAAATATATCTGCTATAATTCAATTGAACCCCTTGTTATAGACGGCAGATTAGATGAATTATCCTGGAGTAAAGCAGAATGGACTAATTACTTTGTGGATATTGAAGGAGCAGCAAAACCATCTCCCCGGTTTGCTACGCGTGCTAAAATGCTCTGGGATAGCATCTATTTTTATGTAGCTGCCGAATTAGAGGAGCCGGATATCTGGGCTACTCTTAAAAACCGCGATGATATTATTTTTTATGATAATGATTTTGAAGTCTTTATCGATCCGGATGGAAACACACATGGCTACTGCGAATTTGAGATGAATGCCTTTAATACTGTCTGGGATTTATTCCTCATTCAACCTTACAGAGATATTGAAAATGCCAGTATTCATGGCTGGGATATGAAGGGATTAAAGAGCGGTGCCGCTGTTTATGGTACTATAAATAAACCAGGTGATAAGGATAGCTGCTGGACAGTTGAAATTGCATTTCCATGGGAAGTTTTTAAAGAGATAACAAGTACTAATGTTCCACCTAAAAATAATGATCAGTGGAGAGTAAACTTTTCAAGAGTTGAGTGGCAGACAGAAGTTCAAAATGGTAACTATAAAAAAACTATAAATCCTGCAACAGGAAAACATTACCCGGAAGATAACTGGGTTTGGTCGCCGCAAGGAGTAGTAAATATGCACTATCCCGAAATGTGGGGGTATGTCCAATTTTCAACCGGAATTGTGGGTTCTGGAAATGCTGTTTTTAACGAAAATATTGAAGAAAAAGTTAAATGGTTTTTAAGACAGATATATTATGCTGAAAAAAAATACTTTAATGAAAATAAAACATATACAAACGACTTTGGAGTTTTAGGTGTTCAAAGTCCCGCAATTAAAGGTTTTGCTGGTTCTCCTGTCATAGAATGTACAACAAATATGTTCGAAGCTTATCTTCAATCTGAAGATGGTGCCATTATAATTAGTATTGATGATAATGGCCTGGTTAAACGGTCAAAATAAAACAGTTCTTTTATAAACATTTATCTCATAAGATATATACTCCTTTTATTGTTCTGATAATTTAAAATTTAAACTTGCAGTGATAATCTAATGAACCATCGTCCATTACCTGCTGATAGAAAATTTACAAGTGAAGCTGTAGAAAGAACAATTACAGAGATTAAAAAAACTGTAAAAGATGAAGAACTGGCATTGTTGTTCGAAAATTGCTTTTCGAATACCCTGGACACAACAGTAAACTTTTCGTCTGATAACGGTAAACCGGATACTTTTGTTATTACCGGGGATATAAATGCAATGTGGCTTAGAGATTCAACAGCACAGGTATCCGTCTACCTTCCTTTTGTTAATGAGGATTCAGGACTTAAAGAAATGATTAAAGGTGTTATTAATCGTCATGCACGGTGTATTTTAACTGATCCTTATGCCAATGCCTTTAATGATGGCAAATCTGTTAGTGAATGGAAAAATGATATTACCGATATGAAACCGGGGGTGCACGAAAGAAAATGGGAAATTGATTCACTCTGCTATCCGGTAAAACTGGCTTATAATTACTGGAAGTTCACTGGCGACATATCATGTTTTGATGAAGATTGGAAAAATTCTGCTAAACTTATTCTTAAAACTTTAAGGCAGCAGCAGAGAAAAACCGGCAGAGGTGACTACAGGTTCGGCAGGGTAACAGCATGGAGTACTGATACGGTACCCGGAAATGGTTATGGAAATCCGGTAAATCCTAACGGACTGGTTGTTTCAATCTTCAGGCCTTCTGATGATGCAACTATTTTTCCTTTTTTAATTCCCTCAAACTTTTTTTTAGTTACATCCCTGGAGCAGCTTTCAGAAATATTTAAAAACGCTCTTGCCGATGATGATTTTGCTGCAGAGTGTCTGTTACTTGCTTCGGAGATAAAGAATGCATTGGAAGAACATGCAGTTACCGGTCACCGGTACTGTGGAAAGATTTATGCTTATGAAGCAGATGGTATGGGCAACAGGTTATGTATGGATGATGCAAATATTCCCAGTCTTCTTTCTCTTCCATACTTGGGTTGCTGTTCAATTGAAGATGAAGTGTATTTGAATACAAGAAGGTTTATATTAAGTAAATATAATCCCTATTTTTTTGAAGGAAGTGCCGCTGAAGGTATCGGCAGCCCCCATACTCTTATTGATAATATATGGCCTATGAGTATTATTATGAGAGCAATGACAAGTGTCAGAGATGAAGAAATAATTAAGTGTTTGAAATACTTAAAATCAGCACATGCAGGTACCGGGTTTATGCATGAGTCCTTTAATAAAAATAATGTTAAAGAATATACACGGGACTGGTTTGCATGGGCCAATTCTTTATTTGGTGAATTAATCCTTAAACTTTATAATGAAAAACCGGATCTGCTTAGAATAATAAATTAAAAATATTTTATTAAAACTTTTTTAATAAATGAAAGTAATAATGAAGCTGAAATTATACTTACTATTTTTTATTTGTTTCACCCTGTCTGTTATAGCGCAGGAGAGTATGCCTTATAAAAACCATGAACTTTCAGTTGATGAGAGAGTGAATGATCTTGTATCAAGAATGACGCTTGAAGAAAAAATATCTCAAATGGTGTATAATTCACCTGCAATAGAACGTCTTGAAATACCTGAGTATAACTGGTGGAATGAAGCATTGCATGGTGTAGCCCGAAACGGGATTGCCACGGTTTTCCCGCAGTCAATTGGTATGGCAGCCGCATGGGATACCGACCTGATGTACAGGATTGCCGATGTAATTTCGGATGAAGCGCGTGCCAAATATAACCAGGCATTAAGCAGAAATAAACGCGGGATATACCAGGGGATAACTCTATGGTCACCTAATGTAAATATTTTTCGCGATCCCCGGTGGGGCAGAGGTATGGAAACTTATGGCGAAGATCCTTTTCTATCAGGCGAAATGGGTATTCAGTTTATCAGGGGACTGCAGGGGAATGACACAAAATATTTAAAAACAATTGCAACACCCAAACACCTTGCTGTGCACAGCGGACCTGAACCGGAACGTCATACTTTTAATGCTGTTGTAAGTGAGTATGACTTAAGAGAAACTTATCTTGAGCAGTTCAGGAAATGCGTTATTGAAGGAAAAGCCTATTCTGTTATGTGTGCATATAACCGTATCTATGGGGATGCCTGCTGCGGAAGCGATCCTTTAATAAAACAGATATTGCGTAATGAATGGGGCTTTGACGGATTAATGGTTTCTGATTGCTGGGCAATTCCTGATATGTATAACTTTCACAAAATTGTTGAAACACCCCAGGAGGCTTCTGCAATTGCAGTTAAAGCCGGAACTGACCTGGAATGCGGTAATGCCTACCCATCTTTAACAGAAGCTGTTAAGCAGGAACTAATCAGCGAAGAGGAAATAGATATAGCGGTTAAAAGAATATTTGCAGCGCGTTTTAAACTGGGAATGTTTGATCCGCCGGGGATGGTTCCTTTTTCTAAACTGAATGAAGTTGACACCGAAGAAAATAAAACTGTAGCTCTGGAAGCTTCCAGGAAATCAATTGTTCTGTTAAAAAATGAAAACAATGCACTTCCACTAAAAAAAGATATAAAAACTGTAGCTGTTCTTGGTCCTAATGCTAACGATGTTGAAGTACTGCTCGGCAATTATAGCGGTTTCCCCTCCGCACCGGTTACTCCTTATCAGGGTATTAAGAACAAATTAAAAAACGCTGATGTTATTTATGAGCGCGGCTGTGAACTAGCAGAAAATCTTCCATCATTTGAAGTAGTTAGCGAAAAATTCTTTTTTACTGATGAAGGTAAATCAGAAAAAGGATTGACTGGTGAATATTTTGATAATAGTGATTTTAATGGAGAACCTGCTTTTGTACGTACAGATCCTGAAATAGATTTTGCATGGTGGGATGGTGCACCTGATGAAAAATTTG
>JAWOJF010000337.1:0-9151 GCA_046481785.1 Ignavibacteriaceae bacterium
GTTAAAAAATTACTTAAAAATAGCAATCCGTAATCTTCTCAGATATAAGGCATACTCTTATATAAATATATTTGGGCTGGCAATAGGTGTTGCCTGCTGCCTCCTGATACTGCTGTACATTAATGATGAAATAAGTTATGATAGTTTTCATAATAAAGCAGGCCGGATTTTCAGGATTAATTCAGAAACAAAGTACGGCGGCTTTGAATTGGATATCCCTCTAACATCTGATGAGATGGGATCAATATTAAAAAGAGAATATCCCCAGGTTGAAGAATATACACGTATATTTACCTTTTCGGGCAGCCGGATGATTAAAAAGGGAGAGAATTATAACAAGGAGGAGAGGATTGCTTTCGTTGACTCAACATTTTTTAATGTGTTTTCATTTAAAGCTGTTTCTGGAAGTATAAATAATGTATTGAATGAACCAAATACAGTTGTAATAACTAAATCAATAGCCGAAAAATATTTTGGAACTACTGGCTCAGCAGGCAAATACATTGAAACAAATGAGAATGGAAGTACGCGGTACAAAGTTGCGGCAGTAATTGAAGATATGCCTTCTAACTCACATTTCCGGTTTGATTTCCTATTTTCTATGCTGAATGCAAATTACTGCTGTTGGGGTAATCACGTTGCAACAAACATGTTAACATACCTTGTGCTTAAAGAAGGTGTTAATTATAAACAATTTGAGAAAAATTTCAGTGTATATAATGATAAATACACATTTCCTTTTATGAAACGGCTCCTGGGAATTCAGAGCAAGGAAGATTATATAAAAGCAGGTAACAGCAAAAAAAACACTCTCACGCCCTTATCCGATATACATCTATACTCAGACCGTGCTTATGAGATATCCCCGGGGGGAACAATACAATATGTTTATATCTTTTCTGCAGTAGCCTTGTTTATTCTGCTTATTGCCTGCATTAATTTTATGAATCTCACTACGGCACGTTCTGCAAACCGGGCAAAAGAAGTAGGAATACGTAAGGTGCTGGGGACTGTTAAAAAAAACCTCATAGTCCAGTTTTTATCTGAGTCGGTTCTTATCTCCTTTATTTCAGTTATACTTGCAGTAATACTTGTTTACCATGCTCTGCCCTATTTTAATAACCTTGCGGGAAAAGAACTAGGCAGGGAGAGTCTTAGTTCACCGGCAATTTTAATATTCCTTATCGTGCTTCCCTTTGTTATAGGGCTTTTAGCAGGAAGTTATCCTGCATTATTCCTTTCCCGCTTTTTACCGGTTGAGGTAATGAAAGGGAATTTATCACGCGGCAGTAAAAGCGGCGGCATAAGGAATGCTCTTGTTGTATTCCAGTTTGCTTCTTCGGTTATTCTTATAACCGCCACTATAGTTGTATATATGCAGCTTAATTATATTCAAAACAAGAACCTGGGTTACCAGAAGGAACAGGTTTTAATTATAGATGATACTTATAATCTTGGTAATAATGCAGACGCTTTTAAGAATGAAATGCTTAATGTTCCCGGGGTTATTAATGGAACCATGACCAGCTTTTTGCCGGTTTCATCAGTCAGGAGCTATACAGGGTTTGTTAAGGACCTGTCGCAGACATCTTCAACCGGAATTGCTATGCAAAACTGGCCAATTGATTATGACTATATGAAAACTATGGGCCTGCAGATAGCTAAAGGAAGGATTTTTTCCAAAGATTTTGGGACTGACTCTTCTGCAATTATTCTTAATGAAAAAGCAGTAAAACAATTAGGTTATGGAGATAATCCGGTAGGGCAAAAAATTTACAGGTTGGCCGAGTCAGGAAATTATACTGAATATAACATAATTGGTGTTGTAAAAGATTTCCACTATGAGTCCCTCCGGCAAAATATTGAATCTCTCTGCTTTATACTGGGTAAAAATACCGGAGCAGTTTCATTTAAAATTAATGCTGCTAATGTTACAGGTATCTTAAAGGAAGCAGAAACTAAATGGAAAACACTGGCTTCAGGCCTGCCTTTTAACTACAGGTTTATGGATGAATCATTCGATGAAATGTACCGGGCTGAGCAGCGTATTGGGATAATTGCTCTTTCATTTTCCGTATTAGCAATTATTGTTGCCTGTCTTGGTTTGTTTGGCCTTGCTACATTTCTTGCAGAGCAGCGCACCAAAGAAATTGGTGTAAGAAAAGTTCTGGGAGCTTCTATCCTGTCTATTATCATAATGCTTTCAAAAGAATTTATAAAATGGGTGGTTATAGCAAATATTATTGCATGGCCGCTTGCATATTATTTTATGAATAAATGGCTTCAGGATTTTGCATACAGAATATATATAAGCTGGTGGTTTTTTATAGCTGCCGGGTCTATTGCTTTGATTATTGCTCTGTTAACTGTAAGCTTCCAGGCATTTAAAGCAGCAACGGCAAACCCGGTCAATTCCTTAAAGTATGAATAAGGGAGATAAGAATGTTTAAAAACTATTTAAGTGTAACGCTGCGGAGGTTATTGAAGCAAAAGACATTTTCTTTAATAAACATTCTGGGGCTATCATTTGGATTAATGTTCACACTGCTTATTCTTCTCTGGGTGCAGGATGAATTGAGCGTTGACAGGTACCATGAAAAAGGTGACCAAATAGCTCAGGCATATTTAAAGGGAACTAAAGAAGAAAACACAAGTTTTCAACCTACTGTCTCGCCTGCTATTGCATCAATGTTGTTAGATCAATACCCGGAAGTAAGTAATGTTGTGCGGCTTGCCCCTTTGCAGGAAGTTGTATTTAAATATAATGATAAAATATTTGTTGAATCATCAGGTGTTGTTTCAGATCCCTCTATCTTTTCAGTTTTTTCTTACCAGTTTATAAAAGGTAATCCTGATGCTGCGCTGGTTGACCCGCATTCAATAGTATTAACAGAATCCACCTCAAAAAAATATTTTGGATATGAAAATCCTATAGGTAAAATGCTTAGGATGGACAATGCACATGATTTTAAAGTAACGGGTATAATTAAAGATTTACCTGCCAATGCTTACCGTAAGTTTGATTTTCTTGTTCCTTTAGTTTTTATGAAAGAACTGGGATATGATATTGAGGGCACCCCGTTTTATCCATGCAGCTATCTTACCTATGTTCTGTTAAAAGATAATGTTGATATCGAAAATTTAAGTAACAATATAAGCAGTAAAATTTACAGCAAAGGAGAGGAGATTTCGTTTGAAATATGTTTAGTTCCCTTTCGTGACACTTATTTTTTTGATACCGGAGGAAGATCTAAAAGCACTATCCTTATCCTTATTGCTGTGTTCATTCTAGGCATTGCCTGTATTAATTTTATTAATTTATCCACAGCCCGGTCAATGATCCGTGCAAAAGAAATTGGTGTCCGTAAAGTAATTGGAGCAACCCGCTTTGAGTTAGCCAAACAGTTTTTATCAGAAAGTATTATAATAACTCTGATAGCTGCAGTTCTTGCAGTTTGTATGGCAGAACTTGGCCTCTCTTACTTTGGTCAATTAACCGGGAAAATTTTGACTTTACAATTAAATGATCCTATAGTTCTTTCAGGAATTGCAGCCCTTGTTTTGATCACCGGTTTTATAGCAGGTGTTTATCCTGCTTTATATCTCTCAGGGTTTAATCCGGTTCGAATTATTAAAAATGATTTTAATAAAAAAGCCAGAAGTCCATACCGGCGGGCTTTAATTGTGTTTCAGTTTGCTCTTTCAATCCTTTTCATTATCTGTACAAATGTAATAAGCCGTCAGATCCATTATGTAAGGAATTTTAATCTTGGAATAAATAAAAGCAATATAGTTTATGTTCGCCTGGAGGGAGATATTACAAACAGGTATGATGCGATAAAAAATGAATTGTTGAAAAACTCAAATATAAGTTCCGTTACTTCTGCTTCCAATCTGCCGATAAATGTAAGTTCCGGCAGCTATTTTAACTGGGGTGTGAATGATGAAGTTGGCAGGCGGATTTGTCCTATTACTGTAGGGTATGATTTCCTGGAAACTTTTGATATTAAAATGGCTCAGGGAAGGTTCTATTCTAAAGATTTCTTAACTGATTCTTCAGGCGCCCTGGTTGTAAATGAAACAGCAATAAAAAAAATAAAGCTTAAGGATCCTGTGGGAAATCCCTTTTACTTTAACGATAAGTATTATACTCTGATTGGTGTTGTTAAGGATTACCAGCATAACTCTCCATTAAATACTCAAACCGAACCGATGGTTTTTTGGTTAACCCCGGGAGGCAGTCAATATCTCTTCGCAAGAATAACTCCCTCGATTACTGATATTGAAACTATTACCGCAACAGCTAATTATATCCAATCAGTTTGTAACAGGTTCAGTACTGAACGTCCGATAAGCAGCCAGTTCTTAAGTGAGTTCTCATTTGTAAATGAACGCAACCTTGAGGCAATGAATCAATTGATTTTTATCAGCACACTTTTAATGATATTTATAGCTTGTCTTGGTTTATATGGATTGAGTTCATTTTTAAGTGAAAGAAAGACTAAAGAAATAGGCTTGCGAAAAGTATTGGGTGCTTCGATTTCAAGAATTGTTTTGATGCTTTCAAAAGAATTTTGTTTGTGGGTGCTGCTGGCAAACCTGGTAGCCTGGCCAATAGCTTATTTTATGGTTCAAAAGGTTCTTGAGGATTATGCATTCCGGGTTTCAATTAGTATATGGGTTTTTATTGGAGCAGGTTTTTCTGCTTTGGTTGTTGCCTTGTTGGCTGTAAGCTGGCAGGCAATAAGAGCAGCGAAGGCAAACCCGGTTAAATCTTTGAAATATGAGTGATATGGAGTTATGCTCAGTTTTAAGCAGTTCCTTTTTATAATATAAAATGGGAGAGGGGATCATGTTAAAGAATTATCTCACTATTGCTCTCAGGAATATTATTCGTCAAAAGCTATACTCATTTATTAATATAATGGGCTTAGCTTTTGGCATAGCTGTTTGTCTTGTTATATTTTTATTTATTAGTGATGAGCTTAGCTTTGATCAGTTTCATCAAAATTCCGGCAGTATATACAGAGTGGTTATATCTAATGCGGATTTAACTGAAACAAGCGGCGTTACCCCCCTGCCGCTTGCTGAAGCATTAGAAACTGATTTCCCTGAATTAGAAGTAGTGCAGACAAAAGCCAGTTACAATGTCATTAGTTATGAAGAAAAGACTTTCACTGAAAAAAACTTCTATTATACCGACCCTAATTTCCTCAAAATATTTTCATTCCAATTACTAAAAGGAGACCCGGCAAGGGTGCTTCAAAAACCGGGTTCTGTTGTAATAAATGAAAACATGGCTAAAAAATACTTTGGAAATGAAGAGCCAATTGGAAAAACAATTTTGAATGATAACAGAGACCCCCTTATTGTTACCGGTATAATGAAAAATTTTCCCGAAAACTCATATATGCAATATGACTTTCTTGGCGTAAAATCAGATCATGTAAAAGACTGGCCTGATGAATTAAAAAAGGACTGGCATCCGCGCATGTTCTCTACGTTTATTCTTACTCCATCAAATTACTCAGTCCAGGCACTTGATAAAAAAATGCCGGCGTTCCTGGAAAAATATGTTGGTAAAGAAGAGGCTAAGTATCAAAGGTTGGTTCTGCAGCCGCTGAAAGATATTTACCTCCACTCAACAGACATAAAGTTTAATCCAATGGATAAGACAGGAGACATAAAAGAAATATATATCTTTTCAATTATTGCGGTATTTATTTTAATTCTTGCCTGCATCAATTATATGAATTTATCGACTTCACGTTATTCTAACAGAATGAACGAGATTGGAATAAGAAAAGTAATTGGTGCAGGGCGCAAGCAGCTGGCGTATCAATTCTTAGGTGAATCTGTAGTTACCTCATTTATTGCCGTATCTGTTTCAGTTTTTTTGGTTGAATTATTTTTGCCGGTGTTTAATTCAATGATGGATAAAAATATTGAATTTAAATTTTTTAATGATCCGGTACTTTTAGCAGGATTAATTTCGGGTGCACTTATAATCGGGATTATCTCGGGAAGTTATCCCGCAATATTCCTTTCTGCTTTTCATCCTATAAAGATAATCAGGAGTTCGGCAGCACCCGGTTTAAAAAATTTGTCCATCCGCAGAATTTTAATTGTTGTTCAGTTCTCAATTGCAGTTGCTTTAATTGTATGTTTAACAGTTGTGTTCGCACAAATGAAGTTTTTGACGAATAAAAATTTAGGTTTTGAAAAGGAAAATTTACTTTCTATAGATATACCATACCAGCTCAGGAGTAAGTTTGAAGCATTTAAGCGCGAAGCGTTAAAAGATAAACACATTATAAATATGGCTATGGCTGAATCTGTTTTTCCAAATCGTCTGGGGACTACTAATAAGGTAGATTTTAACCTTAATGGGGAGAGGAAAACAGTCTGGGTACATGTTATGTCTGCAGATTTTGATTTAATAGAAACCTTAGGGCTAAAAATTAAATCGGGAAGAAGTTTTTCGAAAGAATTCCAAACTGATGAAAAGGAATCATTAGTTTTTAATGAATCTGCAATAAATGCTGCCGGCATTAAGGATCCTGTTGGACAGGAAGTTGATTATTTCACCGGCAAAAAAAAGATCATAGGAGTGGTTAAAGATTTTCATTACTGGAGGCTCCACGAAAAAATTGAACCGGTAGTTATAATGATTAATAAGATACAATGCTGGAACATTGCCGTGAGAATTTCAGGGCATAATATTATCCCAACGATGGATATTTTGAGAGACAAATGGAAATTGGTATTCCCCGGCTGGCCCCTGGAATTTACATTTGCCGATGATAACCTTAATAAACTATATCAAAAAGAAATTAAACTCGAAAAGCTTGCTGAATACCTTACTTTTATTGCATTGTTTATAGCATGCCTCGGCTTATTCGGGCTTTCTGCTTTTGCCGCAGAAAAACGAACCAAAGAAATAGGAATCCGTAAAGTTTTAGGTGCATCAATCACCAGCATAGTAAAAATATTCTCCAAAGAATTTTTAATTCTCGTTGGTATTTCAAACCTAATTGCCTGGCCATTAGCTTATTATCTGATGAATAACTGGCTACAGGATTTTGCATACCATGTTGATATAGGTTATTGGGTATTTCTTTTAGCCGGTGGTAGTGCAATAATTATTTCTTTATTAACGGTAAGCTTCCAGGCAATAAAAGCGGCAACTGCTAACCCGGTTGAGAGTTTAAAATATGAATAACAGGATTTACCAATGTTAAAAAATTATCTAAAAATCGCTTTCAGGAACCTTGCAAGAAAAAAAATATTTTCATTTATAAATATTTCTGGACTGGCAGTTGGAATGGCGTGTACAATTTTAATCCTGTTATGGGTACAGGATGAATTAAGTTATGATGATTACCATAAGAATAAAGATAATCTTTACCGTGTAGTTTATGAGTGGAGAACCATGCCCGGCCTGCATGGTGTTTCACCGGGTATGCTTGCCCCTGAATCAAAAAATAATATACCCGGCATTGTTGAGGCAGCGAGAATATTAAAAAGGCCTAAAATGGTTATTAAGGCTATTGGCACAGGCAGTAAAGACGAACCCGCCTTTTACGAAGAAGAATATTACCTGGCTGACCCCGAAATATTCAAAATGTTTACCCTTCCTTTTATAAAAGGTAATCCGGAAACAGCTCTTAATAATGGAATGGTAATTACAAGGAGCATAGCTGTCAAATATTTCGGGACAACTGAAGTTTTGGGAAAAAGATTAAATGTGAACGGCTGGTTTGATACAAATATTTCCGGTGTAATTGAAGATATACCCTCAAACTCTCATTTTAATTTTAAAATGTTCAGCCGTCTTGAAGATCTTAAATATTTTTTCCCGGCAGGGTTTACATGGGGCAACACTATACATCAAACATATATTCAGCTTGCCGATGGTGTAAGTGCAGAGATAATTGCAAAAAAATTAGAAAATCTAAATAGAGTTAATAATCAGAGAGTGGCGAAAGATTTAAAAAGTATATGGTTGCAGCCTTTAAGAGATGTATACCTGAATGCAGAAGTAGCCGAGACAACAGTTAAGCAGGGTGATAAAACATATGTATATATTTTTTCTGCTATAGCTTTTGCTATTCTTCTTATTGCCTGCATCAATTTTATAAATCTTTCAACAGCACAGGCATCGGCAAGAGTCCGTAGCATAGGTACACTTAAAATTATTGGTGCTAACAGATTGAGCCTTGTTAAACAGATGCTTGGTGAAAGTCTTTTTCTCTCCTTTATTTCCGCATTGATCGCTGTGCTCCTGGTAGAAATATCTCTGCCGCTTTTAAACAGGTTTGCAGAAAAAAACTTATCACTTGTATTTTATAATTATTGGGTTATAACCGGCCTGTTTGCTCTTGTTATAGTTACAGGGTTGATTGCAGGTGCTATCCCGGCAATATATTTTTCTGGTTTCAAGCCAATGCAGGCTTTCAGAGATAACTGGATTAGTTCACGTTCCTCCGGTTTAAGGAGAGGACTGGTTGTCTTTCAATACGTAGCTTCCATTTTTTTAATTATTGTTACTCTCATAGTTTCCGGCCAGCTTGATTTTATGCAGAATCAAAAACTGGGTTTTCAGAAAGAGAATATTATCTGTTTCCCGGTTAAGGGAAATACCGCCAAACAGTATCCTTCTTTCAGGAATGAACTGCTCCGTCATCCAACTATAAAAAATGCTGCTATTAAAAATTCGATTCCTACTGATGCTATTTATTATACAAGAATCAGGTGGGAGGGAATGGATCCGCAGCAGGAACTAATAAGCGAAATCTCTGAGGTAGATTATAACTTTTTTAATACACTTGGTTTGGAAATAGCTGAGGGCAGAAATTTTTCAACTGCTTACAGTAGTGATCTGGCAGATGCATTTATTGTCAATGAAGAAACGGTAAGACAGATGGGGCTTAAAAATCCGTTAGGTGCGGCTATAAGTACCGGGGATAGAAAAGGCCGGATAATAGGCGTTATTAAAGATGCTCACTTCAAAACTCTGAAACAGCCCATAGCACCAATCATTTTTATACCTGTTGAAAATATTTCCGGCGAGGTTATGGATTTATTCGGTGTAATTTTTGTTTCTTTTAACCCGGATAAAATTCAGGAGGCAGTAAATAGTATAAAGAGC
>JAWOJF010000056.1:0-6291 GCA_046481785.1 Ignavibacteriaceae bacterium
CCTGAAGTTTCCCTTGTAGCTGTTATTGATGCCGATAAAGAGGGATTTTTAAGAAGCGAACGTTCCCTTATGCAGACTGCCGGCAGAACCGCACGAAATGTAAACGGGAAAGTAATTATGTATGCAGACAGAATTACCGAGTCAATGCGTAAAACCATTGAAGAAACAAACCGGAGACGTATACTTCAGACAGAATATAATGAAAAAAACGGGATTGTACCTGCAACCATTTATAAAAGCGTCGAGGAGATTATGTCCTCAACTTCTATTGCTGATATAAGGAAAAAAGAAGAGCAGCAGGATTTTTCCTTTTCAAAAGTTGCCGAACCTGTTTTAAAATATATGAATAACGATCAGAAGAAAGATTTAATTGAACAGTTATCAGAACAAATGTTCCAGGCAGCTAAAGATCTTGAGTTTGAAAAAGCCGCAGCATTAAGGGATGAAGTTAATAAGCTTAAAAAAATGATGAAGTAATCGGAACCCGGCTAAAGATGACATTTTTTTTAAAAAGATGTCATCTTTTAAGCAGAATTCTTTTAATTCTGAGGTTCTTTTTTCCTTGATGGGAAAACAAATATTAGTCCTGCCGCCATACCATACAGAGTACTTATATACGGGTTACTTTGAATTGGGCAAGTGCCGTTATAACAGCCTATAAAATAGTAATATGCATATCCTGCCAAACCGCCGATTACAACTGGTAATACCCTTTTTAGAATGTCTTTTGAAGATAAACTCATTATTTCCTGATTATTATGGTAATTAAATTATTGATATGATGGTGAAAATGCTGAAAGGTTTCAGGATTTATGTAAAGGGTGATATATAGTCTGTTGAATATCAATGTAAATCCCCGCCTTATTAGGTTAGGCGGGGATTTACTTTATTTTTTATTCAATATTTATCTTTTTACTGGCAGATTTATATTTTCCTGCAGAATCAGTAATTCTTATCAGTGCATTTCCTTTTACAGCGGAAGGGGCAGATTTCCACAAGTACTGATTTTTTGTATCCGGTTTATTCGGAACATCGGATGCAATTACTTTCCAGTTCTTTCCTCCGTCAACTGAATACTCAATATTAACTTTCTTAATATCTTCAGAGCCATACCATACAATACTTGAGTTTGGACTGGCTTTAAACTTGCCTATGCCCGGGTTAATAATAGACAGCCCCGGCACTGTTATATTAAGATTGAAATAAGAATCACTCATATCTGTAAGGGGCGGGTTAGAAACACCAGGATCAGTGCTTACATCAGTAATTCTTATTCGTGCAAGTGTGGAAGTTATATCGGGGTAAATCCACCTGTAAGCACCGGTAGAAGGTGTATCATTAACAATAGGGATCCAGGTAACACCATTATTTATTGTGTATTCAATTTTTACATCTAAAACACCGGCGGAGGTCCATTGTATAACAGTATCAATGGCATCGTTAGAGTGATTAATTATTTCACCGCCATTTGGGAAAATAACTCTTAACATCCTTGGAAACAGCGAGAAAAATCCGTCTGAAAGGTCATACAATGCTGTATCAGCAACAGAAGTAATTTTTACCTTACAAAGATCAGATCTGAAATCTATTGGCGGGAATTTAAAATTATATAATCCGTTACTCTCGGTATCGGAGTCAATTAATTTCCAGGTGGCGCCGCCGTTAAGCGTATACTCTAATTTAACTCGGTCAATGCTGGTTGAAGACCACCTGATTTCATGAGTATGATCAACAAGCCAGTTTTCACCGGCATTGGGCGAAATAACCCTGATTGATTTTTTTGGAGGAGCAGCAAGTGAAAATGTTCCGTCACTGTAATCAATAGGAGTCCTGTCAGCGGCATCGGATATTCTAATTCGGCACTCGTTAGAAGGTATGGAAATACTGGCAACAAGTTTACCGTTTGCACCGCCGCTTGGTACATCAGTAGCTAAAACATACCAGCCTTCATCAACCAGACTATTTGTAACTGTATACTCTATATTAACTCTTTCAATTCCCTGAGCGCTCCATTGAAAATGGATAGTATCTCCGGCTGTCTTGGATTCACCGCCATTAGGATATAAGACCGTTATTGATTGTGCCTGTTTTATAGTAACCGGTGTATTGCTTTCATCAACAGGCATACCATCAAAGGCATCGCTTACCCTTATTCTGCATAATACCGAGTTAGCATCAGGTGGAATAATATCGGTGGGAACGCCCCACTCTACAGAGCCCGAACCGGGTGCTCCTGCTGCAATAGTTTTCCATGTAGTGCCATTATTAGTAGTAAATTCAATTTTTACGCTGTCAACAGCAGTGCCTGTCCAGATAATATCATGTGTAGTTCCGGTTTCCCATTGTTCATTATTATTAGGAACAAGGAGATTTATTGACTGAACAATTTTATTAGAGATAATAAAATTTCCGTCAGAAATATCATATGGCTGTCCATCATTAACATCACTTATTCTAATCCTGCACAATGAAGAGCTGATATCGGGAACGCCTTCCCATTCAAACAGGCCGTCACTTTCAGTAGATGCAGTTATATTAGTCCAGCTTGCACCATTGTTAGTTGTATATTCCAGTTTAACATGAGAAATATTTGTGGAGGTCCATGAAATATTAGTAGTAGAATTAGCCTGTATACTTTCACCCCCGTTAGGTGAAATAACAGTTATTTCCGGTTCGGGAGCAATTGTAAAAACAGCATTACTGAAATCAGAAGGGAAGCTGTCATCAGCATCACTGATCCTGATCCTGCAAATGGTAGAGGCAATGTTAGGAACCTGGTCCCAGCTAAAAAATCCATCGCTGGGAGTAGTATTTACAATGGTTGCCCAGTCTAATCCGTTATTTATAGAATATTCAATTTTGACATTTGTTATGTTGGTAGAAGCCCATGTAAGAGACTGTGTAGTACCAGCCTGCCAGATCTCGCCGCCATTAGGAGATGTAACTGCTATCTCCTGCTGAACAGAATTATAAATAGTAAAAGAGCTGTCAGACAGGTCAAAAGGAGCGCCGTCTTCCATATCACTTATTCTTATTTTACATAAGGTAGAATTAATGGAAGGTATAGAGCTCCATGTATATGTGCCGTTATTAGGAATATTTTCTGCAATTAAGGTCCATGAAGATCCGGAGTTGGTTGTATATTCCAGTTTTACATTTTCAACCTGTTCAGGAAGAAGGGGAGTTTTTGTAATAGTACCTAAAGTATTTTTCCCTTTATCTTTAACAGGTTTATCCGAACTGCTGCTGCCGTTCCATCTTATATATTGATTAGAACCGGATAACCATTGTTCGCCGCCGTTAGGTTCAATAATTGATAATGCTTCTTCAGGTGATACTGTAAAAACAGCATCGCTGGCATCGGAAGGAACCCCGTTATCTGTACTTGATACTTTTATTTTAGCATTTGTGCTTGGAATATTAGGCAAAGGATCCCATATATAATATCCATCGCTTTCGGTATTTTCGGTTAAAGTAATCCAGCTTACGCCGTTGTTGCTGCTGTATTCTATTTTAACAGTGGAGACCTGTGAGCTATTCCATGTAATAACTTTACTGCTTTTTGCGGGCCATTCTTCACCGCCGTTAGGAGTTAAAACAATTATTTCCTTTGTCGTGCTGCTGCTGCCGCTTTGAAGAAGCCGGAAATTTCCCAGGCTGATATCGGATACAGAATTATCGATTGTTGTAATACGGATCCGGCAAATAACGGAAATACTATCTGGTACGGGGTTCCATAAAAAAGAGCCGTCGTTTTCCGTAGAGCCAGTAATAAGTGCCCATGTTGACCCATTATCATCTGAGAATTCGATCTTAACATCCTCAGAGGTATTGCTTTGCCATTTTATCTCGTAAGAACTAAATGCTATAACGGTATCGCCATTAGCCGGGGCAAGAATAGCAATTGCCGGTTCATCGTTGGGATCCGGCCCAACCGGGTTATCGTCTTCTTTTTTACAACTGTAGAAAAAAATTGTTGTTGTTATTATCAGAGTAAGTAAGGAGAGGAGTTTAACCTTTGTAAAGAGAGGCATATTATTTCTCACATTTATTGCTTAAAGAAAATTAGGTTCCATCTGTAATATTGTCAAGCATTTTGATTTATATAGCTGCATCTAAAAAAATAGTTTGTTACAATGATTGCAATTATTATACCTTAATAATCGTATTAAGATGGAAAAAATTTATAGCATTTTCCTCCTCAACAGGTAAAATTTACCTTCGGCAAAGGTAAAAAGGTAAAAAACGGTAATATTGGGAAATTACATCCCCTCGGTTTTTCCTCTAACTATATGCCAAACAGTCAGTAATATAATCTGAATATCCAGCCATACAGACCAGTTCTCAATATACCATAAATCGAATTCAATTCTCTTTTTTATTCTTATAGTATTCTCTTGTTCATCGGGTGCATCGCCGCGCAAACCATGTATCTGTGCCCAGCCGGTAATACCCGGTTTAACATTATACCTCATTTTTATAGCTTCCACAATCTGGCCGTACTTAATATCAAACGGCACAGTGTGCGGCCTTGGACCAACAACAGACATGTCACCTTTAAATACATTTATGAACTGAGGAAGTTCATCAATACTTGTCTTCCTTAAGAAATGCCCTACTGGTGTTATTCTGGGGTCTGTTGAACTTGCCGGCTGGAACGAATCCTCGCCGTTATTTTTTGAATACATAGTCCTGAATTTATAACATACAAAACGTTTGTTCTTTACACCTATTCTCTCTTGTTTAAATATAGCTGCCCCGGATGACTGTGCCCTGATAAGTATTGTTATCAAAGGAACCAGCCATGAAAGAATTAATACTATTACAATGAATGAAAAGATAATATCAAATGCACGTTTTACAAATCTCCACTGAACCTCATCAAGAGGTTCATTACGGACAGTAATGATGGGAAAATCACCGAGCATGCTTATCTGAAATTTCTTTGACATGTAACGGAAATAATCAGGGATAATATGTACTTTAACAGCATTTTTGTTGCATAGCCTGATAATTTCATCAAGCAAAACGGGGTTATATTCGGAAAGAGCAATTACGGCTTCTTCAATCTTGTGTTGGCTAATAACTTTTTCTAAATCGGCAATATTACCCAGCATATCCTTACCGGTTGAAATTTCATTCTTATCATTTATAAAGCCTGTAAACTTATAGCCAAAATCGGGATGATCTTTTAATATGTTGTAAAAGTTTAAGCTTATTTCACCTGAGCCGATTATAAGAAGATTCCTTATATTCTTTCCCTGTCGCCTTAAAGCTTTTAGTGTCTTTCTGAAAACAACATGCCTTAGAGTTATCAGGAATGCTAAAAAAAACGAATAATAAAGAATAAAATTTCGTGTAAAAAGATCTTCTTTAGTTATAAATATGAACAGTATTGCCGCAAATGCCTGAACAGAAATATTCTTAAGTATATTTATAAACTGGAAAGCGAAATAGCGGGAGTTTGAATCATCATAAAATCTTATAAGATTGGAACTAAATAGCCATAAAACATTCAGGCCCATCTGAAGAACAAACATCTGACTTTTTAAGATAAGCAGTTCAAAAGACTGGGCAGTTAAAGCAGCAATAAAATAAGCTGAATTTAATATTATTAAATCAATCAGAACTCTTAAATAATATAAAGACCGCTGGTTTACAATCATTTATTGCTTATAAGCCTTACTATTATTTTCATTTAAAATGAGTTGATATTTTTTCATCAACAAAAAGTTTCATTTTTTCCTCAAAAACCTCTCTGCTGAACTGCTTTGAGTGAGCTCTTATAACAGACGGATTAAACTTATCTTCAGATTTTTCAAACCTGTTTACTGCTTCAATTAATGAGCTGACATTCTGATCTTTAAAAAATAACCCTGTTTTCCCCTCTACAATAGTCTCGGTCGTACCCCCTGAAGACCATGCAATAACCGGGGTTCCGCATGCCATTGCTTCCACAACAATAATTCCGAAATCTTCTTCGGCTGCAAATACAAATGCCCTTGCTTTTTGCATATGTCTCTTCAAAGTTTCAAATTGCTGGTAGCCAAGTATTTCGATATTTGAAGAAGTTTTTGATTTTATTTTCTGCATCTCGGGTCCGTCACCAATTACAACAAGTTTTTTATCCGGCATTTTTGAAAATGCCTCAACAATCATATCAATTTTTTTATAAGGTACCATCCGCGATGCGGTTAAATAATAATCCTCTTTGCCGGGGACAGTATCATATTTGTGAACATCAACCGGCGGATAAATAACAGCAGATTCTTTATTATATATTTTTTTAAT
>JAWOJF010000085.1:0-24889 GCA_046481785.1 Ignavibacteriaceae bacterium
TTAGACAGGATTGTAAAGAACAGAGATCTGAGCAAGTTTATATTGTAATTGTTGATATTATAATCGTACTTGTAATCAGAAACAAATCTGATTACGAGTACGATTAAGATTAAGAAGAATAAGAGTTAGTTAAAAATAAATTGAAGCATATATTGCTGCTGCCGTATTAATATTAGTTTTATCCGGATTGCCAAACCTAATAGAGTTTTCATTGGAAATACTGAAATTCAATTGTGCTTCCACTCCAATGCTAAATTGCGGATTAAAAAAATATCCCCCGCCCCCAACTAATCCTAAAAGATAATCAGTAACACTTTCACCTTCACTTGGTGAATACAGCAGGAAGACAGCCTTTGCGCCTGTAATTGTTAGAACTGTTGATTGATTTAAATACATTTTAGGAGATAAAGATAAGTGCAGATCCCAATTGTGCCTAAAACATTCGGTCCTTCCGGCCCTGTTACCCATATTCCCTTAATTACAGGTGCATTTTGAATGGGAAAATAACCTTCATTAACAGATTCACTATCGCAAGAAAAAATGATTAAAGGTATTACTACTATTAAAAATATTTTTTTATCATAATCCTTGTAATTACGCCTCCACATTCCCTTTTTTATCCATTATTAAAAATGGATTAAACGCTATTTCCCATAAATTATCTTCCGGGTCGGCAACGTATACTGTATAACCGTCCCAAAACACTTTTTGGTACATCTTACTTTAATATAAAAATAATTCCTTATTTTATACAAGCCAATTTACAATCTTGATTAAAGGGAAATGCAGGCAATATTTTCTTCAGATAGAAATAAGCTTCTGATTAAAACAGGGTTTATTGTTTTTATTTTTGTCATACTTTTAATCCTTCCCGGATCAAGAAATTCTGTGGATAGTGGTTTTGAGTATCTTTATTCCCTTTCCGCAGGCCAGCCAAAACCTGATACAAATATTGTTATAATAACAATTTCCCCGGAAGATATAAACCGCATAGGCCCCTGGCCTATTAAGCGGAGCTACTATGCCCTGCTTCTAAATAGTCTTTCTCAGTACGGAGTGAAGGCTGCAGGCCTTGAAGTTTTTTTAAGCTCAAGACTTACCACACAGGCTATATATGATAATCTTCTTACCCGTGAAATTAATAATGCCGGTAATGTTGTACTAAGTTCGGTTGCCGGAGGAATAAACAGGGTAAATAATAAATTTACAACAGATTCACTTAGTCATTCAACTCCAAAGCTAATTAATGATAAAATAAAATCGGGGCACATTAACTTTATTGATGACGAGGGAATAATAATACCCCTTAAGATATCCGGACTGCAAAAAACCGAGCAGGCATTTTCATTTGTTCTTTCAGGCAGGCAAGTGGACTATCCGGATGATGCCGTTATTATTCTTAATATGTTTACCTCCTGGAAAAATTTTAAAAAATACACCCTGCTCGAATATTTTAACCTTGCCCAGCAGAAAGACAGCAGTTTGCTTTCTCTAAAAGATAAAATTGTTTTAACAGGCATAAATGACCCGCAAATAGCACCAATGTTCGAAAGTTATCTTGAGAAAGATATTCCGGGAGTTGCCCTTCATGCCTTTGCTCTTGATAATCTTTTAAACTTCAGGTCATACCGGACAGGTGTTTTGTTTATATCAAAGTTTATATTCCTGGCATTCGTTTTATTTATCCTTCTGATTCATCATAAGATAAAATGGGGTTCATTTTTCTTTTACTTTTTATCTTTCACGGCTTTTGTTTTTATAACTTTTGTTTTATTTAAGTTTTTTCATCTCCAGTTATCATACTCTTCTTTTATTATTCCTTTATTCGGATTGATTGCTGCAAACAGTATTATCTATACTATCGAAAAGAAACAGCAGTTAAAGGTAGTGCTGGATGAAAGTACTGCTCTTAAGAATCTTCTTGAACAAAAAGGAATACAGCTCCGGAGATTAGAAAAGGAATTAAATGTTAGTCCCGGCGAAAGTACAGGCCTTTTGATAGACAGAATTAAATTGTTAAAAAACGAAATTGATAAAATAAAAAAAGATGAAAAGGATTCAATAACTTTTACTGCTAGCGTTGAAAATGAAATAAAGGAATTTGAAGGAATAATATATAGATCGGGCGTTATGGAAAATGTTGTTGATATGGTAAAGAAGAGCGCCCCTGAAAATGCAAATATTCTTATTGTTGGTGATAGTGGAACAGGAAAGGAACTTGTTGCTAATGCAATTCATACCCTTAGCAAACGTAAAGATAAAAATTTTATTACTGTAAACTGCGGGGCTCTTTCCGAGACTCTTCTTGAAAGCGAATTGTTTGGCCATGTTAAAGGAGCTTTTACGGGCGCATCAACAGATAAAACAGGCCGTTTCCAGGCTGCTGATAAAGGGACAATATTTCTTGATGAAATTGCCGAGACTTCAGAAAATTTCCAGGTAAAACTGCTGCGTGTTGTTCAGTCGGGTAATTTTGAAAGGGTTGGTTCGTCAAAAACTGAACATGCAGATGTTAGAATTGTTGCCGCCACTAATAAAAATTTGGAAGAAGCGGTAAAAGAAAGGAAGTTCCGCGAAGACTTATATTACCGGCTTAATGTAATTAAAATTGAATTACCTCCCTTAAGAGAAAGGAGAGATGATATTATTGTGTTGGCTGAGTATTTCCTTTCAAAAGAAGATAGTGAAATGAAGTTATCTGCTGCCTCCGCAGATGCCCTGTTGAATTATGAGTGGAGAGGGAATATCCGCGAGCTTGAAGCAGTAATTAAACGCGCCGCTATTTTTTCCAGGTCATCCGGAAAGAATCTTATTCAGCTAATAGATTTTCCGGATGATATTGTTAAAGGAAGCAAATTCTCTTTTGATGACCTGGTAATTGAATCTCTGCGGGATAAAAAGTTTTCTCATTCATCTATTACAGAAACAGCCAAAGAACTTGGTAATGTAAGCCGTACTTTAGTATCAGAAAACTTTAGAGGTGTGGTATTAAAAACTTATGTTGAAAATAATTTTGAAAAAGAAACAACAATAAGTAAAATTGCTGCTTCTGATGATCCGGTAATTCTTAAAAAGGTTGAAGCCAAACTTCATACTTTTATTAGTAATATTGAAAACGATGTGGCAAGATCCGGGCTGCATGACTTTACCCAGGTTAAAATAGAATTTGCCTCAAAGTATAAAAACCTGCCTCAGAGGTTCCATATTTATCTGGATGAAACTATCCGGAAACTGATTACAAATACGTAACCTTTTATTACTTTTTTAAGTCTTAGCATTAGAGGGATAAGTATGTCCGGATATGTAATTGCTTTCATCTTTACTGTATAGTTTAAAATTTCATAGTGTCTATTTGTTAGGGCATAGATTCCCCCCTTTTTCTATAATTTTGCTATTACTAAATCTTTTTAAATGGCACAAACATTGAATTCCAAATTTGAATTAATTAAAGAAACCGGAGGATAAATGTTCACTAAAAGACTGCTGCTGCTGACAACTATTATACTCTTTACTTCTATATATACTTTAGCTCAGGATAAAGATACTATTATTGTTGAGGATGAAGAAGGGGTAAAAGATACAATTATTATTGAGGAAGATGAGTGGGAGGATGAAGAAAGCTGGGGCGATAATGGCTGGGACGGTGATGATTGGGATAGAGACTGGAAAGATTTTCACTGGGACTTTAATTTTATGGATGACCGGCATAGCAAGCCTGCAATTTCACTTAATTACGGCTTATCAAAAATTATGAGGGACGGTTTTGAATCAGAATTTGGTGCCCCAGTATTAATTGAAGGCAAGCTTGGTTATTCCAGTGAACGGGCATATTTTGGTGAAGGTATTGCCGAGTACAGCTATAAATTTTTCCGGCTAAGTAATATATCCACAGAACTGGCTAATAAAGATTTTAAAGATTCAGAACTTGAATCAAGTCTCTGGAGATTTGGATTCGGCAGGGAAAAGGGTTACGGATGGAAATTCGGTCAATCAGCTATTATACCATATAATGCGTATGGCTTCGAGTGGTCCCGCCTGGAAATGAAAGAATTACCTTCCTCACCGGGCCTGATACCACTGCTGCCTGTATTTGAAGAAGAAGCAGACATCCTTAACCGTTATCATGAGGCATTCAGATTCGGAACAAGTGCAGAAGCAGGAGTAAAATTCAGGCTTATTGCCGGGATAACCCTGGAAGCTGCTTATGAACGTTCAATAATTTTTGAAAGACATCTGTTCTGGAAATGGGCGGGGAGTACAGTTATTGAAATAGCCGGGCAGGGTTTACTGGATGCATTTATTGATGAAATAGGTGATGCTTCCCCTTATGTTCTGCCGGTAATGAATTTTATTCTAAAGAATGCTTTATCATATGGAATATATGAGCTAAGGCAGGAAAAAATGAACTGGCCTTTTGATTCTGCGGCGCCATTGTCTTATGATCAATTTAAATTTGGATTAACATTTGTGTTTTAAATGAGATAAAACTTGCAGGTACACTGCACTAAAAGGCTGAGTGTACCTGCACAATTATTTGGAATGCATCACCTTTTCAATTAATGATGATGTTGTATAACTAATACTTTTTTTACATCCCCAGCCTGAATGTTCAGTTTTATATTTTTCTTTACCAAATGACGGGGGATTATAAAATACAATAGCCCCTTTGGAAGCCTCCTCAGAGTTAAAACCATCCAGATCAGCACAGTCACAGTTTTCAATTATAGTAAATTCGCTATCTGTAATTGCTCCGCCATCATTATAATTTTCCAGGAATTCCGGTGATAACTCAGATGTTTTGTATGCTGAAATAACCGAACCGGTTTCTATATTTCTTTTTAATTCCGTGAATGACGATCTGGCAAAATCAACCACAAAATCTTCAAAATTATATTCTCTGTAATAGTTCAACCTTTTAAGATATAACGGATTCATATATGACAGATGCAGATCGTCGGGTGATGCAATTATATATTCAGAATAGGGAGAAAGTTCTTTAATTACTGAAGGAGAACCATTACCGCATGTTGATAATACTATCAGATCAAATGTATTACCATCTGAAATATTTCTCATTGCCTGTGAAAAAAGGGATAAGTTAAATTGGTTACCGGGATAGGAACTGTTATAGCCATTACCGCCGTCAAGGGGAATTTCATGTCCATAATATAAAAGCAGATTCTTTGAACTCCCTGAGGAATATTTTTTATAAAGATCTGCCTCTTCAGAAAGATCAAACCTGCTTCTATTAAAAGAGATATGTTCCTTTAATTTGCCATTTTTATAATAGTAAAAATCAGCATCATCTTTGGGGAAAACCAGTAAGGAAAAATCTCTTTTTTTCTGATGGAATATAAATACTTCGGCATTATCTAATTGTTCTGATACTTTAAGCGCCTTCCTTAATACTACCTGGTCGGCTAAAAAGGATTCACCCTTCCTGTTATGAAATAAATAATCGCCATCGCCATGAATTATTATAATAATTGAGTTTTCAACGGCAGGATTATTTGACTGGCTTTGCGCAGTTACCCTATCCATACTGCCAGCCATTAAAAGTAAAACTATAACAGCAGTAATCATTTTAAAAGTCATATTCATCAAAGTAAAATTGCAACAACTATTATTATCAGCACCAGTGTAAGAACACTAATAGTTACATACTCTGCCGCCTGTTCCAGTTCCTGCACAGTATAATCGGCAAAGCGGTTAAGATCAGCATCAGCTACTTTATTAAAGCCATTATAACCATTCAGCTCGTTATGTTTTTCCTCAGTCATTTCTTTCAGAACCGCTATCCCCTTTTTTTCTTCCTCAGAAATAAATGGCCAGCTTTCAGCATAATCAGCAGCCTCAAGCAGTTTATGAAAAAGATTATCGAGTATTTCTCTCTTTTCAGAGGGGTCATCTGTATTTTTAACTTCCTGCGCTGCTTCATTCAGGTATTTTTTAAATTCTTCTTTACTGTCAGCGGCTATGGTTGTTGTAATAAATAGAAGTGGTAAGATCAAAAAGTATTTTTTTAGCATTTTGTCCTCTTGTTTTGATACAATAATTTAAGGTATTACAGTCTTTTACAGGTGAGAGTTGTCACCATGGGCGATAAGTTGTGAGATACAATCGGATATCCCCTTCTCTCAGGGCACAAAAAAAGTGATTGATTATTACAGAACTAAATGGTTAAGTTTCATGTACTTACAAACTTTTTGGGGTCCCATATGTCTATCAGAAAAGCTGTTATCATCTTAGTTGTACTCATATCTGTAGAACTTTTTCCACAAGGTGAAGCCGCCATTCCTTTCCTTCTGCTTCCTACTTCTCCAACATTAAACGGCGCAGGTGCAACTGGTACTGCCACCCTTATTGATGACCCATATAAAGTTTATTTTAATCCGGCACATCTTGGATATTCGAGCAGGACTTCCGGCATTGCCATTGGTTTTTATCCCGGTAAAATTAACTGGCTTAGCCGGTTTGTTAATGGAATGACAGTAAATAGTTATGTTTTTAACCAGGGGTTAAACCTGGAGAAGATACTTCCCGGAATTCCTTTAAGTATAGGTTTTGCATATTCCAAATCGGAATTTGTATACGGCGAAGCATTTGGCAACGATACGGAAGATTATTACTCTTCTTATTCATTGGGGATAGGATATCATTCCTTAATAAATTTAAGTTTTGGATTTACAGTAAAAGACATAACGTCTTTTTTGGGAGGCAATCAATTTCAGTTTACCCCCAGAGTTAATACAACAGCAGTTGATTACGGAGTATTACTAAATCTTCCGGTTAACAATCTGCTTGAAAAGCCAATTGGGTTTAAGTTTACAAACAACAGCAGTATTCAGGCAGATGTGAACTATACAATCGGATATACCATCCAGAATATAGGGGATGAGATTTATTATGTAGATCCTGATCAGTCTGATCCTATTGGAAGAACTGCCAGGCTTGCCCATAATATAGACTTAGGCATTCTCCTTAAAACAGGCAAAGATGATCTTAATCTGGTTAACTTATCTTATTCAATAGATGCTGAAGATATTCTTATAAAAAGAAATTATGATACAACAACATTTGTTTCAAATATAGAGTACGAAGGAATGTTTGGCACAATAAAACCTTTCAAAAATTTGTTCCTTGGTGAAGGCGACGCTGATATAGTTTTGCATAAAGGCCTAATAGTTGAATTTTTTGAGTCTGTTTACTTTTCATGGGGAGGCCTTAATGGAAGAGGATTTACTAACCGTGAAACATCCGGGTTTGGACTAAGAACAAAGGGATTCTTAAAACTACTTAACATCTCCCTCCAAAGTGAGGTTTTAAAATATATTTCAGATCATTTTGATATCCGGTATACTACAAGCACTTACTTTGAAGGAAGTGAATTCGAATCAGAATTTAAGGGAGTGACTATTTCAGTTGGTGGATTTTAGTATCTTTGCATTAAAATAATTTTTTTTTAATGCAGAACTTCTTCTTAATTCTTAATATGGTTGCACCGGTCTTCTTAATGGTAGCTATAGGCTATATATTAAGAAGACTGGGCATAATAAATGATAACTTTGTTTCTGTCTCCTCAAAAGTAGTATTTACAGTTTCCCTGCCTGCCTTAATATTCAAAGAAGTTTCCACAATTAGTCTTGACCAGGTTTTTGATATAAACCAGATAATATTTGTTTATATAATAACCATCATCACTTTTGCTCTGGGATGGCTTTTTGCAATAGTATTTGCTAAAACAGATAAAGATAAAGGGGCATTTATACAGGGAAGTTTCAGGGGAAATTATGCAATTATAGGCCTTGCCTTAATCGTTAACATACTTGGAGAATCGGCACTAGCTAAGGCTTCCCTGATTTTATCTTTCGTAATACCTTTATATAATGTTCTCACCATTATAATTTTAACTATTTATTCGGGAAATGGGAAACCGCTTAACATCTTACATTTGTTCAGAGGGGTAATTACTAACCCATTAATTGTTGCAATAATTCTGGCATTGCCGTTTTCTTATTTTCAAATTGAATTAAATTCCATAATTACAGTTACTATTGATCATATAGCTGATCTTACATTACCTCTGGCGCTGGTTGGTATAGGGGGTTTCCTGAACTTTACTGATATTAAAAACGCATCTGTTCCTGCCTTTTTGGCATCTTCATTAAAAATTATATTAACTCCTTTAATAGGCACACTTGCAGCTTATCTGCTTGGATACAGAGGAAATGATATAGGAATACTTTTTATCGTGTTTGCATGCCCCACAGCAATAGCAAGTTTCATTATGGCTGAAGCCATGGGTTCTAACAGCAGGCTTGCAGGCAATATAGTATTAATTACTACCATAGGATCAATACTTACAATATCTGCCGGTTTATTCATCCTGAAAATAAATGGAATAATTTAGTTAATGATTTATAGATTACAGGAGTATAATCGTTAGGGCGTTCAATTGAACGCCCCTGCGAACGCTTAGACACATTTTACAAGTAACCATGTGAAAAAATTATGAATGACAATATTTTAAGAAAAGAACTATTAGGTACACTGAACGGCGGAAATGCCCATGTTACCTTTGAACAGGCGGTTAACAATGTTAATCCGGAATTAAGAAATAAAAGGCCGGCGGATGATATACATTCCGTCTGGGAACTGCTGGAGCATTTAAGGATATCACAGGAAGATATTTTAAGATATATGGTTGATCCCGGCTGGAAGTCCCCCAAATGGCCAGATGAATATTGGCCGGATAAAAAAAGTACTATTGTTAATGATGAAATGTGGAATGAATCAATAAAAAAATTTAGTTCAGATCTTGAAGAGATTATATCAATAGTAAATGATAACAAAACAGATCTAACTTCTGTAATACCTCATACAGAAAATCATACTTATTTGAGAGAAATACTCCTGGTAGTTAACCATAATTCATATCACATCGGACAGATAGCAGAAACGAGGAAGTTGCTGGGAAACTGGTAACCTTTTCCTTTAAAATTCATTTATTACAGATGATGAGGCAGTTGAAGTAAAAAGCAGAGTGTGAGTTCCCTGTTTTGATAATTTTATTTTTGCTGATAACTTCCATGTTATGAAAACCAACATCAAACTTATAGCGGTTCTTTTTTTCGTCCTTAACTCAATTTGTTTTGCACAATGGGGAGGGGGACTGTCGCTGAATCTCAAAAATGAATGGCCTCAGAAAGGGATTAATTTCATTGTTACACATAAACTCCCATTCCAGTGGCCGCTGATTGGCATTTCCGTAAGGTTTGATGCTGCATATTTTAAAGAAAAGATCCCTGATGTAATTGAGAGGGATCTGCACCTTTCTTTAGCAGGAACCTTATTTTATAAAGATTTTCAGCCTTATTTTGCTGTCGGCGCAGGCTATGCCTTTCATTCTGCTAATGATGTGGAAAGCAACTCATTTTTATTTCATGAAATTGCGGGAGTGCAGCTTGCCGTAATTAAACCGGTATATCCTTTCGTGGAAATAAAACTACTGCAGTATCTTTCAGAACTGCAGCAGGGAAGAACAAACGCATTAAGCTTCCAGGTAATTGGTGCTATTGGGCTTAAGCTGGAATTTTGAATCCTTTAATATTAAAAGCAGGATGTTACACGGATTGTCTTACAACCTGGTCCAGGTATTCAAAAGCTTTATCAACTGACTGATGTGTTCCGGTTATTACCAGTGTGTCATGCGGCTTAATTACTTCCCTTCCTGAAGGATTGTAAATATTTTTACCAGTACGTACAAGGGCAATTATTGTAGCATCGGTAATTGCACGAAGATTTATTTGAGCAAGAGTTTTGCCTGCATGTATATTATCTTCTGTTATATAAAACGTTTCGGTTAATCCTGCGGCAAGTATTTCATCAAGATGAACAAATGAGTGTACGTTAACATCTTCCTTTATCATCAAACTATAAGATTCACCCCTTAGTAATGCTACCTGCTTCATAATAACATTCAGAGGGATATGATATTTCTCAAGTACTTTGGCAAATATCTGCAGTGATGTTTCAAACTCTTCCGGTATAACATCATTTGCACCCAGTTTCATCAGGTCGTCTAATTCATTAGTATACCGGGTTCTTACTATTGCATAAATTTTAGGATTAAGCTTTTTAGCAACCTGCAAACCTCTCCTGGTTGCTAAAGAATCTGATATTGCAAATACTATTACATTAGCAAATTCAATCATTGTGTGATGAAGTATCTCTTCCTGTGTAATATCACCAAAGATAATATTTTCTCCTTTAGCCGATTCCTCTTTAACCGTCTCCGGATTCAGTTCAATTACTATATAACTTATGCCGGTTTCCTTTAATACCCTTGCTACATTACGTCCGTTCAGGCCGAAGCCGACGATAATTACATGATGTTTTAGCCTCTTCCTTTTCTCCGGATCAATCAAAAGCTTTACCGGCTCCATTTTACCTGCACGCCCGGCAATATGCGGCGCCAACTGCAGAAGAAACGGAGTTAGAAACATTGTAAATATTGAGGAGGCTAAAAATGCATTATAAAAATCTGCATCAATAAGATTATACCTTAAGCCTGCCTGTGAAAGTATAAATGAAAATTCCCCTATCTGGGCTAATGCCAGCCCCGTAAGAATAGCTACCCTTAAAGGGTAACGCATATACTTTACTATTATTATTATAATTGATGACTTAACCAGGATTATTCCTAATGTAATTCCCGCAAGTGTAACAGGGTAATTAATTACAAAAGGTATATTAAGCAGCAGCCCGATTGATACGAAAAATATACTGTTGAATGCATCTTTAAGAGGAAGAATTTCCGCTGCAATCTGCGGGCTAAACTCTGATTCAGAAAGAATTAACCCGGCTATAAATGCACCCAAAGCAAATGAGAGTCCTATCTCATGTGTAAGATATGCGGTTCCAAGAAGCAAAAGAATGATCCCAACAGTAAACGCCTCTCTTAATCTTAGCTTTGCAAGCTGAAATAATATTAAAGGCATAAGAAACTTTGCAAGCAGAAGAATTACTGCAACTGCACCAAATGCAAACAACAAACGAAGTATTATCTGGCCAAAACTCATTGCTTCGGCGCCAAGCACCGGCAGGAAAAGGAACATGGGAACTATGGCAAGATCCTGGAATATGAGGATACCGAGGGAAATTTTACCATAGGGTGTTTCAAGTTCTTTTTTATCAGAAAGTATTTTCAGTACTATAGCTGTACTTGAAAGGCTGATAAGCATTCCGAAATAAATACTTTGGGGAACGCTGACTCCAAACAGAAAAAATACTATTGATGAAAAAAGAATTGTTAATATTACCTGCAGGCCCCCTGAAAGAAGCAGAAACCTCCTCATTCTCATTAACCGTGTAAATGATACTTCCAGGCCGATTGTAAAAAGAAGAAGAATCACTCCTACTTCAGCCATCATCTCTATATCGTCTATCTTGGATATAAGCTTAAACCCAAAGGGACCTATAAGAACGCCGGCAACCAAAAATCCAATTATGCTTGGTATGTTTAATTTTTTAAAAAGAAAAATAATTCCAAGCGAAACAGCAAGAATAATTACGATGTCTTTTATTATTGTAAATTGTTCCATGAGATGAATTACATTCTTACGGGTATTTTGGTAAAAGATGAAATCTTATTGTGGAAATATAATAAATATGGTAGTATCACAAAATTACAGGGAGGTTCAATTGAGCTTCCCGGAATCAATGATAAAAGGAGTAGTACCAATTCCTTATCAGGTTATTTCCCCGGCTTTAAAATAATTCCCTTATTTTTGCGCCCATTAATTCTTATGGTTATAGGATCATCAAAATGGAGATGACGGGTATAATTAAGTTCTTCAACCGGCGGCTGTGCAAGGAGCCAATCCCAGTCTATAAATCCCGAATTTGACATCGAATTAACCGTAAAATAGCCGATACGGAATGAAGTAATATTCTGGAAGAAATGAGAACCCTGTGATGGGGTAACGTTAAAATCCTTAAAGCCGCTTTCAACTATTACACTTGCACCGGCAATCTGATCCCAGGTAACAGGAATACCCAGCCAGTGGTCGAAGCTTCCCCAGCGCCCGACACCTATCAACACGTATGGTTTATTCTGGGAGAATAATTTTGTGTTAAGCATATTAACCTCATATGCTGTCTCCCTGCTTTTTGACCGGTCAAACTTCTGCATATCAACAAATACTATATCATGAATATCATTGATAGCGCCATTGCCAAGCACCTGCTGGCTCATGCAGATCATATCCTCCTGTTGAGCTTCGACATCAAGTTCTTCATTCTCCAGACTGATTACAAGGGGACGCATCTGCAGCATTGCAAATTCTTTCGGCTGCACATTCATATTAACTGCATACTCAATTTCAACCGGTGTGCCCATACCCCAGGTACCCAGTTCAAGCAGGGTATCAAGAATATCGGCAAGAGGAAAAACTTTATGTTTTAAAACAGGTGCAAAAGTTACAACACGTTTCCCGGCTCTTGATACACCATCGTAAACTGCATCATTCTCCGGTGAATATGTAGAACCGACATAAAACAAAGTTTGATCTTTTTCCGCCACTGTAAGATTATATGTTTTAACAAGGCTTTCAGGAAAGATATCTGATTTCAGATCAACATTTCCCTCCAGATCAAGTGCAAAAAATTCCTGCTGCCCGTTCCGTATAGTTTCTTTGGTTGAAAAGAACTGCATAAGATGTTTGGGATACCGGGGACAAAAACGTACCGCATTACCACCATCCACAACCTGCTTGCCCAGCCCCAGGGCAGCAAGAGCTATCCCGTCTGTAGGTTTCTGCGGTGGAACAGGATAAAAGTTATACGACTTTGCAACACCAGCAAAATCCGGGTAAAACCTGTTGTTATGTGCTGAGCCGACAAGCATCTGTATTATTACAGCCATCTTCTCTTCTTCAAGCCTGTATGAAGTTGCCTTCATATAATCTTTGGCTCTTTTGGAGAATGTTGAAGCATAAACACATTTTATTGACTCAAGCAGTTCAGACAGCCTTACCTCAGGATCCGGATTATTATTAGGAATCATGAATGTCTGATATACTCCGGCAAAAGGCTGAAATTGTGAATCCTCCAATAATGAAGAAGACCTGACTGCAAGAGGGGCATTTATGATATCAATAAAATCTTTCAGCCTGCTAAGAATATCAGGAGGAAATTTAGGTGCTTCTATAAATTTCCGCCTTATAACATTATCATCAGTTTCATTAAGAGCAAAAGCCTCAAGCTGATTTGATTCGAGGAACTGATCAAACACATCAGTAGCAATTACTACTGCCGAGGGTACGGAGATTTCAACATCCCTGTATTTATACCTAAGCCTGTGATTAGTTATTACATTATTAATAAAACCTAAACCGCGTGCCTTGCCGCCAAGGGAGCCGCTGCCAATCCTTGCAAAACTATTTTTAGGATCGAAGGTAGCCTTATCAAAATCTGTTATTGAGCCCCGCTGTCTTGCCTCCAGGTACTGAATAATTGATTCAACTATCTCAGTTCTTAAAGCTTCTATTGAGGAAAAATCAGTAACCTTACGGGGCCGCAGTCTGTGTGCAAGTCCGAATTCTGTTCGTGCTTTAAGCCAGTTAGAAAAATGATTTCTTTCAGCATGAAACCTGATAGTTTCTTCAGGAACAATTCGTACCTGGTCTTCCAATGCTTTAAGATTATTTGCCCTGCCCACAACAGTTCCGTTTTCAAGCTGGAAAATAAAATCACCAAACCCAAAATGTTCCATCATAAAATCGCGCAGCCCGTGGAGCAGGCGAGATGAACCTTTTAACAGGAACGGTACGTTAATTTCCTTTGCCTTTTCGGCATAATCCTCTGAGCTGGACTGCAGAAGGATAGGAATATCGCCATGTTCCTCTTTCACTTTCATTGCAAACTTAATTCCGGCCTCAGGATCACGTTCGCCATTTTTCCGGAAATTATTATCTGTTATAATTCCAAGAATATACTCTTCATATTTTTTATAATATTCCCAGGCTTCCTCATATGTAGTACAAAGAAGTATTTTTGGCCTTGCACGCATCCGTAAAAATTTATGAGTGAGGTTTACTCCCTCGGAAATAAGGCGCTGGCTTTGATTAAAAATTTCAGTATAAATAATCGGCAGATAAGTAGAATAAAACTTAACGTTATCTTCAACAAGAATAATAGATTGTACCCCGGCAATCTGAGTATCTTTTTCAACATTCATCCTGTCTTCAAGATACTTAATTATACCTATAAGCAGCTTGTAGTCCCCCTGCCAGATAAACAGACGGTCAAATACCGAAGTATCATATCTTTCCACAAGATCTTTTCTTTCCCGGTTATCATAAGCAAGCAGAATAATAGGGGTTGTAACTCCGCGGTCTTTTATGTTTTGGGCAAGTTTTATTACATGCATATCTTCAATATGCAGTGTAGTTATAATAGCATCATATTGATTCTGAGCTGCAAGTTCAACAGCTTCTTCACCGGTTGATACATGGGTAATTTCAGGAGCCTGGCTTAAATTTAAGACCTGGTATTCCTGCCTTATAAGTTCGTATAACCTCCCGTCTTCTTCAAAAAGATAATAATCGTATAAACTGGAGACTAATAATATCTCCCGTATTTTATACTGCATCAGTTTTTGAAATTTGCTAAAGCGGGTGGAGAATAAATCCTCTACGTTAAATTCGCTGCTTATGTCCATATTTTTATTCTGTGATTTTACAACAAAGATATTTAAAACTATTTAAAAAAACAGCAAATAAATGTACTTGCATGTGTCAATTAGATGGAATAACAAAGGAATTAGTAAAAGGAATGCATGAAAATACATCGGCATGATTACTTGAGAGCATTAAGCAGCATAGATGTATGTATATTATTCTCTCCCTTTCGGTTAGGATAAGGGAGAGTTAAATAAGTGAATTGTTTTAAACAATCCGGTTATTAAACAAGTCCCTGGTCCAGCATTGCATCTGCAACTTTTAAGAAGCCAGCAATATTGGCGCCGTTTACATAATTGCCCGGAGTTCCAAATCTTTCTGAAGTTGAAAGACAGGTATCATGAATGCTTTTCATAATCTGGTGAAGCCGAGTGTCCACTTCCTCCCTTGGCCAGGGAAGTCTCATACTATTTTGTGACATTTCAAGGCCGCTTACTGCAACACCGCCCGCATTTGCAGCTTTACCAGGTGCAAATATAACTTTTGCCT
Organism: Ignavibacteriaceae bacterium; assembly: GCA_046481785.1. Taxonomy (GTDB): domain Bacteria; phylum Bacteroidota; class Ignavibacteria; order Ignavibacteriales; family Ignavibacteriaceae; genus JAWOJF01. The sequence continues at coordinate 15,231 of JAWOJF010000085.1, forward strand.
GCTGAAATACTTTGTAGGCCGCCAGTGTAGTAGGCATATTTGCAGCTTCACAAACACAAAGACAGGTGTTCTTCACTAATTCTTTTGCATCAGCTTCATCAAGTTCATTTTGTGTTGCGCATGGCATTGCCACATCAACTTTAATTGACCATGGACGTTTACCCGGAAAGAATTCTACTTTAAATTCATCAGCATAATCTTTAATTCTGTCATTAGCGCTTGCTCTAAGTTTTAACATATAATCTACTCTTTCGCCTTTAACGCCGCTGGGGTCATAAATAAATCCATCAGGGCCGGATAAGGTAACAACCCTTCCGCCTAATTGATTAATTTTCTGAACAGCGCCCCACGCAACGTTACCAAATCCCGATACAGCAAATGTTTTACCTTCTATATCATGCCCAATTGTCTTTAGCATTTCGCTGGCAAAATAAACCGCACCAAAACCTGTAGCTTCAGGACGAACTAAAGATCCGCCCCAGTTAAGGCCTTTTCCGGTAAGTACTCCTGTAAATTCATTTTTTAATCTTTTATACTGCCCGAACAAATAACCGATCTCTCTTCCGCCTACACCTATGTCACCTGCAGGCACATCAGTATTTGCCCCTATATGGCGGAACAACTCTGTCATAAAGCTCTGACAGAACCTCATTACTTCATTATCACTTTTGCCCTTAGGATCAAAGTCAGAGCCGCCTTTACCGCCGCCCATAGGCAGTGTTGTTAAACTATTTTTAAACACCTGTTCGAAAGCAAGAAACTTTAGTATACCAAGAGTAACAGAAGGGTGAAAACGCAGCCCGCCTTTATATGGACCTATTGCGCTGTTCATCTCTATTCTGAAACCCCGGTTTATATGAACTTCTCCCTGGTCATCCATCCATGGAACCCTGAACAAAACTACTCTTTCAGGCTCCACCATTCTTTCAAGAATTTTTGCTGATCTGTATTCGGGATGCCTGTCAAGAACAACACTAAGAGAATGTGTAACTTCCTCCACCGCCTGGTGGAATTCCGGTTCACTCGGATTTTTTGCTTTTACTTCTGCGATCAGATTATTGACATAATCGGACATAACAAACCTCTGTATAACTTTTATTGTGATTATTAAATTTTTTTGAATTTAACCTGTTACTGAACAGGTAAATAAGGTACAAAAATATTGAGGATATAAACTCTGAAGAATAAAACTGCAGGATAATTACAGTGTGTTTTTGGAAAATTCCCCTTTCGTTGAAACCAGATACCCCTGTAAAGCCTTCTATAAAATTCAGCTTTTTTTTATGATGCATTCTTGCCTTAATTTACTTGCCCATTAACCTAATAATTAGATATTTTGCACCTAATTATATTTATTATCGAAAGAAACATAACAATTAATTAAGTAAAAATCTTAATAATTCACTGTGGCAACTATTACAGTTTTTAAACATTTTCATCTATATTACCATAATTTTTTAAGGAATACTTATGAATAACGAAATAATTAAAGAGAAAACAGCACAGGCTATTGAAATACTGAAAGAAAAAAATATTGATATGTGGCTTACTTTTGTTAAAGAAAGCTCCATAATACATGATCCATCCCTTGATATTATACTGGGAATGAATCTTACCTGGCATTCGGCTGTTATTATTAATAAGGACGGCGAAACTACTTTAATTCTGGGTGATCTGGAAAAAGACTCAGCAGAAAGAACAGGGATTTATAAGAATATAATCCCTTATACAAAATCAATTAAGGATATACTAGTAAACTACCTTAAAAAGAAAAACCCAAACAAAATTGCAATTAACTACTCGCTTAATTCCAGCCTTGCAGATGGCCTGTCACACGGATTATATCTTACTCTTGCCGATTACCTTAAAGGAACAGGATATGAAAACAAACTTGTTTCCTCTGAAGAAATAATTTCTGCTGTAAAGGGGAGAAAATCCGCAACTGAATTAAAAATAATGAGAGAAGCTATAAAAGAAACATTAAAAATTTTTAATGAAGTAACTTCATTTATACAGCCGGGTAAAACAGAAAAAGATGTGGCAGCATTTGTAAAAGGACTGGTGGAGAAACGCGGATTTAAAATGGCGTGGGATGAAGATCACTGTCCTTCCGTATTTACCGGGCCTAATCCCGCAAGTGCACACTCCGGACCAAGCGATAGAAAAATAGAAAAAGGACACATGGTTAATATGGATTTCGGCATAAAGCTGAACGGCTATTGCAGTGATCTTCAGAGAACATGGTATCTTTTAAAAGATGATGAAGAAAAAGCTCCGGCCAATGTACAAAAAGGTTTTGAAATTATAAGAGATTCAATTCAGAAAGTTGCCGGTTCAATTAAGCCCGGAGTAAAAGGTGTAGATATGGATAAAATAGCACGTGATTATATTGTTCAAAGCGGGTATGTGGAATATCCTCACGGCCTTGGCCACCAGGTTGGGACTCAGGTGCATGACGGCGGAGCCGGCTTATATCCTGCATGGGAAAAATATGGAAATACGCCTTTCCTGGAACTTGAAGAAAATATGGTTTTAACAGTAGAACCCCGGCTTCCCGTAGAAGGATACGGTGTATCTACACTGGAAGAAGAAATTGTAGTTACAAAAAAAGGGTGTGAGTTTCTTTCTGATGTGCAGAAAGAACTGTGGCTGATTAAAACAAAATAATGATAATCTGTTAGCGTACATTCATTCAGACATACATAAAACGGTACCATTAATGATTGAATGAATGTATGCTTAGAAGTGACAGTCCCTTAAATAGGATTTATACAGCAGCCTGTTATACTCCGCAAAAGTAATTTCCATTGCGCCGAACATTTTAAGATGTTCTGTTATATACTGCACATCAAGCAGCAGGAACTTTTGCTTATTAAGATGTTCAAGGAGTGCAGCCAGGGCAGCTTTGGATGCCTGAGAAACGCGAGAAAACATTGACTCGCCGAAAAATGCTCCTTTAAAACTAATCCCGTACAGCCCGCCAACGAGTTTACCATCCTGCCATGTTTCAACTGTATGCACATAACCAAGCTTTTGAAGGCGGAGATAAGCATCAATTAATTCACCGGATATCCAGGTTGTTTCCCTGTCCCGGCAGCCGTTCACAACCTGTAAAAAATCACAGTCAAACCTTATTTCAAAATTATTTTTGGAAATTATCTTTTTAAGAGAACGCGGAATATTATAGCCGTTAAGAGGGATGATAGTTCTTATATCCGGGAGATACCAGTTAATTTTACCGGTTTCTTCATCAGCCATTGGGAAGGCGCCGCTGGCGTAAAGCCTGATCATCTTTTCCGGCTTCAGAAAATCATCTTTTCCGTTATTTTTTTTTGTATTCATTAATTTAAGTTAAAGCTGAGCCGCATGCAGTGAAGTAATTATTGCTGGGCTGGTATTATTGTATAACTTCAACCGGTATTTTATTTGCCGGTAATTAAAATATATCTTAAAAATAGAAATATAAAATTGAAGATAAAAAGAGGGATGGCTATAAAAAGCCGCTAATGGGCGGCTTTTTTAACAGATGGCATTCTGTCAACAGATCTTAATCTGAATAATTCCTTTTTGGAGTATCCAATATAAAAAATCGCAACCCGTAAACGGATATTCCCATCAATATGGCGTAACATGCTCATCATATCTTCTCCGTTTACGGGTTTAATTACATCAAACAGAACATAATCAGGTTTATATGAATTGATTATGTCTTCTGTTTCAGCTTCAGTACAATAAAACGATTCTGATAAAATGAACTTTTCAGCTATCCTGTATAAAAGACTTTTTTTCTTATTTTCAGTTATTACAAGAAACTTTTTCATCGTAAAACCAATGTGTTTACAACTGATTTTCAGTGATTAATTAAATTTTCAGGTTAAAATTATTTGTGGTAAATGTAGGAATTTAAAATACATGTTCTTGTGATTTAACTAATAAAAAAGAAGGGGAAAATCTGTAAGCACAAAAAGAAAGGCATGGATGTTTGAATACATAAAACACTTGAATGAGGGGAAAGAAAAACAGTCATATTAAAAACAGTGATGCTCTTAAGCGTCTTTTTAGTTTTCTGTCCGTTTTATAAAGTCTATAATCACCTTGTCCGGTGATTCAATTAACTGGCGGGGCGAACCTGTAAAATATATTTTCCCTTCATACATCATTGCTACACGGTCTGCTACATTCTTTACACTATACATATCATGCGTTACTACAACAGAGGTAACATTAAGTTTTTTTCCAAGTTCTTTAATCAGGTTATCAATAGAATCTGACATAATAGGATCGAGCCCGGTAGTAGGTTCATCATATAGGATATAATCCGGATTGGTTATAAGTGCACGGGCAAGGCCTGCTCTTTTCTTCATCCCCCCTGATAACTCGGCAGGTTTAAGTTTTTGAACTCCGGGAAGGCCAACAAGGTCAAGCTTTTCATCCACTGCTTTTTTAATTTCACTTTGCATATAACCGTTCTCTGATTCTACTAATGGAAGTGCCACATTTTCTTCCACTGTCATGGAATCAAATAAAGCGGCCCCCTGGAAAAGAAAGCCAAATTTTTTCCTCAGCGCATAAAGTGCACTGATGCTAAGATTGCCGACAACTTCGTTCTCTACTTTAACATAACCGGAATCAGGCGATAACAAGCCGACAATATGTTTTATTAGTACACTTTTACCTTCACCGCTTTTACCGATGATAACAATGGTTTCCCCTTTTTGAATAGTAAGGTTTATTCCGTTAAGGACTTTTTTATCGCCAAAGCTTTTATACAGGTTATTTATTTCAATCATTATTAGTCAAAATATTTTATTATTTTAAAACTAACTAAAAATAGGAATGAAAGTAAGTGTAAAACATTCAGCGGTGCAGGAAACTTAAGATTGCATTGAACCGTATTTAATGTCCAAATTTCTGAATTAATATCTTTCCGGTATATATCACAGTAAAATTAAAGGGATCTAAATGAAACAATTTTTTTTGCCATTCATAATTCTTTTAATCTTATCTTCAACAGCTTATTCGCAGCATTATTATGAACAAAATCAATTTGCATTAACTTCACCCGGCGCAATGAAGTATGGCCTGTATGGTTTAAATAATCCTGCTGTTCTGGCTCATGTAGAGTCCCCCGATCTGTTGTTAACATGGTCTGATGAGAACGGGAACTGGGATGATTTTGATAACTGGGGATTATTTGCCGCTGTACCCCATTTTAGTTTTGCATTAATCCACCGGAAAGAATCAGGGAATTCTGTTACTGATTATAAATTATCAGCCGGATATGGAAGCCCTGCTGTAAGTATAGGCATTGGTTATGGATGGTCATCGGGTGATGTGCATTATTTTAACAGTTACAATGTTTATACATTAAGTACCTTAATAAGGCCCAACAGGTATCTCTCACTTGGTGTAATTGGTAATATCTTAGTTAACTTAGAGAATGAGAGCATATTTGAAGCCGCTGTAAGGCCGTTTGGAAATGAATATTTATCGTTATTCGGTGATTATGTCTTGGGCGGACGTTCCCGGTCCTTTATGTATAGGGAGGAAATCGAAGAAAACAGAAATAAATGGAGTGCCGGTGCCGCTGTTGAAGTTTTCCCAGGCGTTAGGTTAACCGGAAGATATTTTGAAAATAAATTTTTTAATGCCGGCATACAGGTAAGCTTCGGCAGAGCAGGTGTTTTTACACAGGCAGGTTTTAGCAGTGATGGTGATTATGAACGGAATATTATGGGAATTAGAATTGGCGCTTATGACAGGAATCCTTTTGCAGAAATTTCTGAAGACAGCAAATATTTGGATATTAATCTGCTGGGCGGAGTAAAGTATCAACGTTACAGGTTTTTTGATAACTCAAACACACTGTTTAATCTTCTGCAGCAGATTGATGCTGCAAAAAATGATAAAGCAGTATCAGGTATTGCAATAAATACTTCAGGTATGAGAATTAACAGGGAAATGATTTGGGAGCTTAGAGAAAAACTTATGGATTTTAAGGAATCAGGAAAACATGTAATTGTTTATTTTGACAGGCTCCAGATTGACGGCTACCACCTGGTTTCTGCAGCAGATAAAATTGTTATGGACCCTGCAGGCGGAGTATCACTTGAAGGATACTTAATGGGGCGCCAGTATTATACCGGAACCCTTGAAAAATTAGGTATTGGCTTTACCGAATTAAAATATTTTAAGTACAAAACTGCTAATGAAGCCTTATCAAGAACAGACATGAGCGAAGCGGATAAAGAACAATTATCCGCAATAATGAATGACTACTATGAACTTGCAAAAACCGATATATGTGCATCAAGAAATATATCCCCTGAGCAGTTTGATAAACTGGTTAATGAAAAAGCATTATTCCTGCCGCAGGATGCTCTCGATTACAATCTTGCAGACACTTTGGGCAGATGGAACCTGGTTGAAGATTTAATTAAAGATATTGAAGGGAAAAAAAAGGCGCTCGCCGGTGGTGGTTCTCTTGAAAAGTTTTTGCTGCCGGATGATAATTACTGGGGAAGCAAACCTAAAATTGCTGTTATATATGCCCTGGGTGTATGTGCAATGGATGAGGGTATAAATGCAAGGAAACTGGTTAAGGTTATTGAGGCTGCGGGGAATGATAACAATATAAAAGCAATTGTATTCAGAGTAGATTCCCCCGGTGGTGATATACTTCCCTCCGATATAATTGCTGAGGCAATTAAAAAAGCAAAAGATAATAAGCCTGTTATTGTATCACAGGGACGTGTGGCTGCATCCGGCGGATATGTTTTATCTATGCATGCCGATACTATTGTTGCCGCTCCAAATACTATTACTGGTTCTATAGGGGTAATTGGCGGCTGGTACTATAATAAAGATTTAAAAGAGTCGCTCGGCATCTCAACCGATTTTATTAAAAAAGGAACTCATGCCGACCTTCTCTACGGAGTGACTATCCCTTTTACTGGTATAACTTTACCCAACAGAGATCTGACTGAGACAGAAAAAGAAAAGGCTGAAGATATTATTAAATTTTATTATGATGATTTTGTTGAGGAAGTTTCCATCAGCAGGAACCGTTCAAAAGATCATATCGAAAATATAGCACAGGGAAGAGTATGGTCGGGGATGGATGGGTTAAACAATGGACTTATTGATGTAATTGGCGGGCTTGATAAGGCATTAAAAATTGCAGAGGAAAAAGCCGATTTAAAAAATAAGGTATATGATATTGCTGAATATCCCCAAATGCCTCTACTTGATTTTAACTCATTAATTCCAACGCCATTCGGATTAGAGATGAAAACAGATGCTTCAATAGAGCACCTTCTGTTCAGAATGAAAAATAACGGTTTACCAATGCCGCTATTGCCGCTGGAATACATCGATCCATATGAACCGTAATATTATTGTAGCACAGGCTAAAGCCTGTGCTGCAGAACTACAACCTCTGCCATCCCGACTTGTCGGGATCTCACCGCCACATTTGCGTTGAGATTCCTCAGTCGAAGACCTGCCTGCGGCAGGCATGCGCCTTCGGAATGACAGTTCCCGGGTTGTGCAACAGACTCTTTAGCCTGTGACTTTTTGTTTAAATGGTAGAATCACAGGCTAAAGCCTGTGCTACAGGCGTGTTACAGATTTACTTCTTTTTAAAATTTAAATTATAAAAATGGAAATCCGGGTTAGGCAAATCAATCTTAAAGCCGCTGATATTTCCATCTGGATTAAAATCAAATGTAACTAATCCTTCAGGCAGGAAAGGGTCAGCAAATTTTATTCTGAAAGTATTATAATGCCAATGCTCCATTTTGCTTGTAAATAATTCTTTTGTAGGCAGGAGTGTTAATATAAGTTCACTTCCGGAAAATGTTACTTCAGCCTTACCGTACATTTTATCTTCATAAAGGCCTGCATATTCCTTCAGGAGTAAAGATGGGAATGTTTCTTTTATCCGGCTTTCTTCTTTCTTTTTTCTTTTTTCTTCAGTCTCCGCCAGGTATTTGTTAAAATTCTGAAGAGCTTCAGCGGCATAATCAACATCTTTATCATTTAAATGATAATCAAGAATTTTTTTAAGAAGAGGATTAATTAAAAAGTTGATCTGGTTAGAGAGAATAACTATACCCAAACTATCTTCCGGCACAATAGCTGCTTTTGTATGAACACCCGGCAAACCGCCCGAATGTTCAATAATTTTTCTTCCGGAATAATCATACAATGCCCAGCCAAGTCCGTAATTTCTGAAATGTGTTCCCATTATTTCATTACCCTGTCCGCTATTTAAAACAAGATGAGGAGAAGTAATAACTGATATTGCTGCTTCCGAAAGGATCAGGGTATCATTAAACTTACCTTTATTAAGCCACATCATCAGCCAGTTTAACAAATCATTAACGCTTGAATTAATTGATGCCGCAGGGCCTGAATTATCATAATCTAAAAAACGGAGAGGTTTTCCCTCTATATGGGGAAATGACCAGTTTTTGCCGGATGAATATTCAGATGTACTTGTGTTTGAGGAACTCATATTTAACGGCGTAAATATTCTCTCCTGAACAAATTCATCCCATGTTTTTCCCGTAACAGCTTTTATAACTTCACCCGCAGTAATATACATTACATTCTGGTATCCGTATTTTTCTCTAAAACCATTTTTTAACGGCAGCAGGCTGATCCTTTTAACAATCTCTTCCCTGCTATAATCAGTTGCATACCAGAGAAGGTCGCCGTCAAATGTTGCAAGTCCTGAACGGTGACAAAGCAAATCACGAACAGTTAATTCTCTTGTAACATAAGGATCATGAAGTTTAAACCAGGAGAGGTGATCCGTTACCTTATCGTCCCAATTAATTTTACCTTCGTCAACAAGAATACCAATACAAGCAGCCGTAAAAGCCTTTGATACCGAAGCAAGCCCGAATATTGTTTCAGGAGTAACGGGGTCGCCGGTTTCTGTATTTCTTAAGCCATAGCCTTTTGAAAAAACAATTTGGCCGTTTTTTACAATACCAACAGCCAGCCCGGGAATATTAAAATCTTGTACAGCTTTGTTTATATAAGCATCAAGTTTGCCGTAATCAGTCTGACAAAAGAGTATTGAATTAAACAGCAGAAAAAGAGAAACAATTCCGGAAAAACGTAAAATTTTTGTCATTCCTGCTCCTATATTTAAACAGATTTATTTAACACTTTTTATCTGAAAAGAGGAACTTAAAATTATTATTATTTATAATCAATTGAAGCTTTAACGGAAGGAATTCATTTTTGAGAAAGGATCAGCTTACTTTTGTTTCACTTAAACCATAAGCCTCTATTTTGTTATATAATGTAGTTTTCGCAATTCCCAGTATTTTACTGGCTTCATGTTTATCCCACTTCACATCATCAAGCACACGTTTGATATGAATTTTTTCTATCTCTGCAAGACTTAACCGGGCTGAATTTTCATTTGTATTTTTTACTTCAGCTTTTCTTAAAAGAATATATTCTTTCTCAAGTACATCCCCTTTTGCCAGAACAACTGCCTGAAGCAATGTATTTTCAAGCTCGCGCACATTTCCTACCCACTCATAATTTTGAAGGATCTCCATTACATCATAAGGAATCTTCCATACATTTTTATGAAGCTCCTTATTAATTGTTTTTAGGAAATGAACAACAAGCTGAGG
>JAWOJF010000093.1:0-19705 GCA_046481785.1 Ignavibacteriaceae bacterium
AATTTACTCCCTTTCTAATATCGATCTTCTTGCCTGCTCCAACATTAAGATAGTCGGCGCCGTAAACATCCTCAAACATTTTACGTGTAGTGTTACCGCTGCAATGTGTTGGAGAAATAGTATGAATTTCCAGGAAAGATATTATTTGAATAAATTCATTTATATCTTCTTCATTTAAACGGTGGAGATGGAATCCGCCTAAAGCAAGATAAATGGTTTCATTTGGAAGTTGATCTATTGTCTTCTGAAGAATATTTGTTATTCCGGGATGAGCACAGCCGGTAATAACAACCAAACCATTTGGTGACCTGATTACCATTGATTGTTCCGGAATTGCTTCTCCCATTTCACCTAGAGAAAAAACGTTCGGTATTATTTCCCGGAAGGAAGATACCGGGAAATATTTTGCTCCGGATTCTTTTATCTTTTCAATTAATTCATTTGGAAAAGACTGCGGATAATAAATGGTTACTTTAGAATTCCTTTTTAAAAAATCATTTAACCCACCGGTGTGATCATGATGGAAGTGAGATAAAACTACTATATCAATACCTTCAGGATCAATATTTAACTTTGCCATATTATTTAGTAATATACTTCCGTTATCGCCTGTATCAAAAAGTATTTTTGTCTTACCAACCTCAGCCAGACAGGCAAAACCCCAATCAGTTGTTAAACCATTCTGGAACTGGTTGTTATCATAGATAACCGTGATAATAACATCATCTGTTTTATTTTTATTTTGGGTCTGCGGCATTATGAACTCTCCGGTAATTATAATATTTAAAAGAGCAATTAATAGAAAACTCAGTTTACTTTTCATTTTGAGCCACCTTATGTTTAACCATCGAATGCAGTCTTTCCGCTAATGATTGATAATCTGTTATAAGAATACCATTCAGATGATCAACTTCATGCTGAATAACACGTGCTGTAAGTCCTGTTAGCTCCTGTTCTTTTTCTTTTTCATGAATATCTGTATATCTGACTAAGATTGATTGATTCCTTTTAATTGAAACAAATATTTCAGGAAGACTGAGGCATCCTTCCTCCAGAAAATCTTCCCCAAAGCCCGTAAGTATTTCCGGGTTTATCATTGAAATCAGCCCATTGCCAATATCTGCTATTATAACACGCTGCAATACTCCAACTTGCGGAGCCGCTAAACCTATACCTTTGTGAGTATACATAATTCCGCACATTCCCTTAAGCAGCCGCCAGGTATTTCCATTTATTTCTGTTACAGGCCGGGAAGTCTCTCTCAAAACTGAATCCGGGTAAATTTTTAAAGTATACTTTTTCATATCAATATCCTTTGTCCAATTTCGGATATCATCTTGTTTATTTATTCAATTCTAAAAACTAACTACCTTTTCCGAGTCTTTAACCAAATCATATAAGTCTTTCATTGTAGATAATGGACATAGTTCAGAACCTTCCGAGTTTCTGATTTTAAGACATGTACCGCAGGCTAAAATCTCTCCACCACTGTCAACAAGCAATTGCATCTGTTCCAAAACATTAAATTTATCATCCTTCATTTTTTCACATTCAACACCTTTTGCCAGCAAAAACACCTTTACCTTATCACCCTCTTTTAACGAAAACACTCCAAGACGAAAAGCATTCCAGACCGTTTCAGGATCAGTTGAGTAGATTATAATTCCCAATTTCATAAATTATCTCCTATTTATTTGATAGCCTCTGCTTTGTTAATATTACTTATAATTTAATGATTACTATTGCCATTATGATAGTACAGCATACTTGTACCAACCGGATAACCGGTAATTCCTGCAATAACCTCACATTTAACTTTGAACATGAAGTAGATCGGGCGATTTGCATTATATAGTGTTTCAAAATTTCCCTGTCCCTTTGCTATAACGATGTCCGTAGTATTATACAGTTCCACAAATTCATGTGTGCAATACTCAAGGTCTACCCCGGCAATAACACTGCCGGATTCTATTACCCTGCATAATTCATTAATTTTTAGATTCAGAGCATCTTCCATAGTAATATCATTCAGTATTTCATTTGAACGAACTGCGAACACAACTTCTTTAGGCAGTAATTGTTTCAGAAGAAATTTATCAAAAACTGCTTCTTCATAATTATCACCAATAAAAAGAATTGTTTTCGCTTTTTTAAAATCATTCTTAAATGAGGGAAGTGAATCCAGGTTGATATTGTCTGATGTAATTACATTAACTTCTTTATCAATGTCGAAATTAGGATTTGCAGCAATATCTATAGTATTACCGGCAATTGAGGTTCTTACTGCCATTTCTAATTTATCATCGGATGCTTCGATCATAGTATTCAGGTAGTTTACATATTTTAATGCCTGCTCCAGGTTTTTATGCTTTATTTTTTTATATGCTTTTTTTATGTCGATATATTTTCCAATTATTGATTGAAGTACAATAGAGAAATGAGGGGAAGTTTTTATGTCCCTGTGAACAAGCAGTTCCGTTAGTGTGTCATATAGAATATTTTTTAGAATTACCGGATCAGTAATTCCTGCCAATCTGGAAGAAGTATATGCCTGTTTAACGATACATGGTATGCATCCTGGTTGAATTCCAGAGTTTTGTCCAAAGTTTGTCATAATTTATGATCCTGCTAAATACAAAATTATACCTATAACTAATCCGAAAATCAGGTTAAAAGTTTTAATTAAAACCGAGTCTTTAACAGAGAAAGCTAACAGCGGAAGCATTCCATGTCCATCCTGGACGATTGAGCTTGTAAACAGAATGGAAAAAGGAATAAGTCCTTTAGCAAAGAGAGTAACAAAAATTAAATGAGGGCCCGATTCCGGAATAAGCCCAATGACCCCGCTGAATAATAAAAACATAAAGCTATATTCAGCAGTAATCCTCTCCAGATCAATAAACTTCATTCCATATTCAATAATTAATAAAGCTCCGAAAGTCCAGAGGAAAATTCTTACAAGATGCCCCTTGAGGATATGCAGCCAGATATGTTCTCTAAAATAATGTTTATACCCTTCCTGCCCGGGATGATATTGCCTATACTCACAGTCAGTGCAGGTTTTTATATTGAATTTCTTAATCAGGTAATCACTTAAAAAGCCTACTACGATTCCGAGAAAGAATAGAATCAAAAACATAACAAGTGCAGTATCAGGGAAAAGCGCCAGCATTACAAATTGTTCATCACCCGCTGTAGCAAACATCAGACCTGCAAGAGCTCCAAAGCTTAACATCCCGTGCATATAGAGAGATACACCTGCAAAGGCACCCAGGCAGCCGGGTGAAGCTCCGAGTAACGCAGCAATTACATACTGTTTCCATCTTCCGCTGCTTTTAAGTACTGCTTCAAGCTTTCCTTTTGTTTTAACATTAATTAAATCAACTGCAAGCATCATTGCCATAACAAAAAGTGTAACTTTAAGAGATTCTTTAAGAACATTTAAAAATATTTCCATTAAGGTCTCAGGTTAAGTACAAAGTAAGGGCTATGATTATAGTTCACCTTCTTTATTTTCAGATTATCGATCAAATTATCTACCAGTTTCCAATCATTTCCAGACCTCTTTAAGAATTCTTCGATAGCATCCTGCCGCATTGGATGAACAGCCAGAATGCTCAATAATTCTTTTCCGGCATCTGATGTATATGAAAAATCTGTTCCTTCAAAATGCGCTATCAATTCAGTATTAATATTCAGCTCACTAAATGCCTGGTAAGCCGCCAGCAGCTTCTTCTCTCCTGGCGGATATACAAAATATTCGGCCGGTGGTCTTGTGGGCACAAGTATATAAGCCTTATCCGGATTTATAATCTTAACAACTTCGGCAGTTTTCCTGATAGATGCTGTCCGGTCATTTATACCTTTGACTAACATAGTTTCTGTAACCAGCTTACCTTTATAATCTGTGGCAAAATCAATCATGCCTTGTAAAATGTCTGGTAGTTTCAATAAACCATGCGGCCTGTTTACAGCTTTCCAAACCGCAGTATATGCTGAATCAATTTTAAGTGAAACCCAGTCAGCAAGCATAAGAGCAGATTTTACCTCATCCATAAAAAGTAATGATGAATTTGTAATGACAGCTATTTTTATTCCAAGTGTTTTTAATTTCTCAATTGTAATTCCAATGTTAACATCAAGAGTTGGTTCACCATCCGGAACAAATGTCAGGTAATCGATTTTTCCCCCGGCTAATTTTAATTCTTCTAATTTATGCTTCACTTCATCAACAATTTTATCAGGCTTAAAAAATCCCTTCCGTTTATTCTGCATAACATTTGTTAGCCCCAACTGGCAGTACACACAGGAATATGTGCAGTTTTTAAAGAGAATGTTATTTATCCCCAGACTTCTGCCAAGTCTGCGTGAAGGTATTGGTCCAAATACTATTGACATATTAACCTAATTATGATACTTGACCTGCCCGGATATTTTTCTTAGATCAAGTTTATTTATTATATCGCAGTCACAATTCAATCCTTCGTCATTAAAGAACCTTATAATCTTATCAATCTCTGACTTCGAAAAATTTTCATTTAAGTACCATTCTGTGTGCTTAAAATTATTTTCACATTTTTTCTCAGCGCTAAATACTTCATATAAGTATGCCTGTAAAAAGGCCAAATAATGAACCGGTATTGGCAACTCTGTTTTAATCATATGCTAATCTTAATTCTTTTTCATTTAGTGCCGGCTTTATTAATTCTTCCCACTCCTTTGTATTCCATGTATTTAAATTTGTATGAGTGATATAATATTTTTCGGGGATCGGATGAGTACCAACCACCACCTTTAGTTCGTATTTGGTCTCAATAAATTTTTTAAAATAATTGATATACGGGCATGGAGGGAAACCAACAACCATTCCGGTTGCAAAATGAATTACTTCAGCTCCGTTTTTTTTCAGTTCTTCCGGTGCATATTCAATATTGCCGCCGGGGCATCCGCCGCAGGTTGTATAGCCTACCAGATCAATTTCTTTATCTTTATAAATATCAAATGCTCCATCTCTTTTTTTAATTGAACTAAAGCATTTTCCCCCAGCACAAGTTTTATATCTGTCGCAAATAATAATCCCGATTTTTACTTTGCTGTTCATAATCTTTCATTTATTGTTACTTTAGACTTTTTTAGCCTAAACTTTTAATTCTTTATGGAAATATTCCTCAATAACATTTACTATTGATTTAAAGGCATTTGTTACTTCACAATCTGGTTTTTCCGTAATTATTGATTTTCCATTGTCGGCATATATTCGTGCATCAATGTCAATAGGTATTGAACCCAGAAAATGGACACCATAGTCGGCAGCAAGTTTTTCCCCGCCCCCTTCACCAAAAATATTTATAACCGCACTGCATCTTGGGCAAACAAAACCTGCCATATTTTCTACTACACCTATACATGGAATCTCTAGTTTCTTTGCCATATTTATTGCACGTTCTGCATCCATTACCGAAACCTCCTGCGGAGTAGTAACAATTATGGCGTAATCCGGTTTCATTTCCTGAGCAATAGTAAGAATTTCATCCCCGGTACCGGGCGGTAAATCCGCAATCAGGTAGTCGAGTTCACCCCAATCTACATCTGCAAGAAACTGGTTAATCATTTTCGAACGCATTGGGCCTCGCCAGATGATAGGCTGTCCTGGTTTTATTAGCCCTGCTACCGAGATTACTTTTAATCCGAATTTTTCAGAAGGAAGAATCAGCTTATTTGATACAAGCATTTCACCATTTACACCAACCATTTTTGCTACATTTGGACCAGTAATATCCGCGTCTAAAATACCCGTTGCATATCCTTCCAATTGCAGTGCAAGGGCAAGATTAACACTTGCCGTAGTTTTTCCTACACCCCCTTTACCGCTAAAAACAGCTATCCGGTGCTTTATTTTAGAAATTGTCTGACTGATTCTCTTTTCTTCTTCTTCATATGCTTTTTGTTTTTCCTGATCATTCATAATATTATTTATTCCCTTATTATTTCTCAGAGAACAGAATATGTTCATCTGCTGGTTTATCTAAATTACTCTTTGATTATGTTGTTGATATTTGTACCACTTTTTAATTGCATCAACAGTAGCATTAATAATAGGATATGCTAAAGGAGATGCTGTTAGAAGGGGATGAGTACCAATTTGCAGAGTATTAATATCAATATCAGTCATTTTATTAAGTATCATTACAGACATAATATTTATCATTTCGCCTACCGAGTCTCCTCCCATAATCTGAGCACCCATGAGTGTGTGAGAATATGTTGAAAAGATCAGCTTAACTTTAGTTTCAGAGGCCCCCGGTAATTTTCCCGGATGGCGGTTTACGGATTGTGCAACACCAACAGTATAATCAAGTGAGCGTGCTTTTGCTCTCCTTTCATTTATACCACTCATTGCAAATGCTGTATCCCCAATTTTTGTGGAAAATGTTCCGAGTACCCCGGCATACTGCCGCACTACTTTAATTGAAAAAAGATTAGATCCTACTAATCTGCCTTCAGCCATTGCAGTAGATGCAAGCATAATATTAGAAAATTCACCGGTAAAGAAATCATATTTTGCGGCACAATCTCCAATTGCAAAAATGTCTTTTTCCGAAGTTCTGAGATATGCATCCACTAATATGCCTTTACCTTCTTCAGTAGTAAGGTTTATCTTTTTAGCAAATTCAATATTTGGTTTGTATCCGCATGATACTATCAGCAAATCACATGGAATGACAGAGCCATCATTTAATTCTACCCCGGTTACTCTGCTATTGCCTGCAATTTTCTGAACGCTTTTAGCAGTGACCACTTTGCAGCCCATTGAGATTAGTATATCCTTTACACATTCTCCAAATTCAATATCCATTGTTGGAATTAGACTATCCATCATCTCAACAATTGTAACATCCTTTTTAGCCTTAAGGAGTTCGTCAGCAACTTCTATCCCTATATATCCGCCCCCAAGTATTACTATTTTTTCTGATTTCCCGGTCTCGCTTTTAAGCTTTTCAAGATAATCTTTTTGTTTTCTTACAAGGAAAACTCCTTCTTTTTCAGAGCCTTCAATTTTCGGCATTACAGCAACCGATCCTGTTGCAACAACCAGTTTTTCAAAGTGAATTTCTTCACCGTTTTTTAGCAGCAGGCTGTGATCTGCAAATCCGACAGCTTCTTCATTAACTATTTCCACCTGATTTGCAATTAAAGAGTTATCCGGCAGAATGTTATCATCAACACTTTTTAGTGTATGCAGTGTATAAGGTATACCGCATGGTATTAATGGGTTGGGTTCCTTTCTTATAAGAACAATATTTTTATCAGGATAAGTATTTTTTGCGGAAATTGCACAGGCAACACCTGCAGGTCCTCCGCCAACTATAACTACATCATACTTTTTCATTTTTCATCCTATTTTTAGAACATTATTTATTGAACATATTTTTGTTTTTATTATTCTTTTTCCGCTTTAATAACTATAAAGCCGCCTTCGCCATAACCAACTTTATATGGCTGGACTTCATTTATCATATGAAGTTCGCCGAATACTGTCTGGATAATTTCTAAATTGGTAAAGTGTGTTTCCTTCAAACATCTTATAATTTCACCTGTATGATGAAATGAAGATAGCCGGTAGAATCTGTTAACTTTTTTTATATTATGATAAGCATCCCCCAGCGGACTGCTTTCATTTACAAAACCGAGAATAAAATTACCTTTGGGCTTTATTATTTTGTTTACTTCCCAAAAGGTTTTGAATATATCATCAATAAAACAGACCGGGGTAGCTAATAATGCATAATCATAAGATGAAACAGGTAGCGGTAAATTCTCTGAGGTCCCGGCATATACTTTTATGCCAATTTCTGACGCATGTTCTATTACATCAGTAAAGCGTTCAACTCCCTCATTTATATCAAGGGGTCGTGCAAATCTCCCGTTTCCTATTCCTATTGAAATACCTTTTTTCTCCCGGGGTATGAAAATTTTTATTGCCTCAAGTTCTGATTCATAAATACAAAAATGGGGATCAAACCATTTTTCATGCTCATCTAAATAATCAGTTAAGTGTTGTTCCCGTATCATTGTTTTAATCCAAATAGTTCATGATACTATTTTCAATATCAATAGTTGTTTTTTTTTCTCCTGTTAGTACTTTCTTTGGAACCATTCTTAAGAAATCATCATACTTCATAGGTTCTTCAAGTCTGCATGACCAAACAAGCTTTTCAGTTCCGTCTTTATCTTTCCAGTATGTTATATCAGGGCATCCGTCACACATGCTTTGATCACCGTTGGGCATCAGGTCTACAGGCTGAATGATCATAATTGACTGCATATATACTTTCTTAAATATTCTGAAAGGATTAACAGCCAGATACTTTAAATATTTTTTTAATGCTTTTTTTATACCATTATCTAAAAACCATGAGTTAAATAATGTTAATCTTCCCAGGCTAAGAGTTTTAGGTGAGGCATAAGAAAGATATTTATCGTTTTTATAATGATATAGTGTCATTACAAGTTCCAGGAACTTATTGCCTGCATAACCGAATATCTTTTTCCTATTACCAATTCTTTCTGATAGCAGCCATTTAAAATGATCTGCTTTTGCAGTACCGTTTAAGAAGGCTGCCGGGCTATATTCCGGGAATCTTCTTTTAATTACATCCACAACATCTGTTGCCATTAAATCAGTAACTTCCTTTTTACCGGAATGATAATGAATATCATCCCAGATGATTTTTTTATCGCCTGCATAAAAATCAAAGGGAGTATCAGGTGTAATATATCTGAACAGGATAAAAACCATTGTATGAACTATATCAATATGTCTATGCGCCCATTCAACCAGGTCGGGGACATATTGGAGTGTGTCCTGATAAACGGTTGAGTTAAATGAACAGGCAATGTCTCCTTTAGATGCGAGCATTTCAGCATAATAAAGACGTAATTCATTTAACTCTACTTCATTTTTGTTTAGCCATTTAATATCTCTGCCGCGTCCCTGTTTGCTGTCAATATGAAAGGTAAATCCAAATACACCTGCTTTCTTTAACTCATCCAGCAGTTTATTTGTCAGAGCAATTCCGTTTGTGTTAATGATAGGTTTAAGCCCCCTGGATTTTATATCTGCAACAAGTTCAACTATATGAGGGTATAAAAGCGGATCACCTCCGGCAATTGAAATGCAGTCTGATTTTCTTACAGACTGGAAAAAATCCAGCTCATGTTTTACTTCATCAAGCGGCTTATGAGAATTCTTAATATTTTTTCTGTAACAACCATAACAGTTCAGGTTACATTGAGCAGTAGGCTCAAGCCATGTAATGCCATTATCGGGCATTGTCCATGGAAGTCTATATAAAGTTTTAGGATCGATATAATTTCCCATTGTTACACCTTAAAATATTTTACATTTGTTATGGCAGAAGTATAGCGGCTGCTATTACCGTAGTCCACATACCGTTTTTATCTCCTTCAGCCGTTTGAGTGAGATTAAAAGTTTTAACAATCTTTCCTGACATCTTAAAAACCTGCTCACGTTCATTCCAGTCAGTTTCAGAATCAAATTCAACGCCCAGAGTAGTAGCAAGCATTTGGGCAGCAAGATCTTCAGCATAATCCCCGGCAATTTTTTCTTTTACACCAAAAGGATGATATTCTGAGAGATAACCGTATTGGGTATTTTCTGCAGGAATTGCCACGCCAATTGATGATGCTATTAAACGGTTCGGCTCATTTGATGAGTTCCTTGCCATAACAGCAAATGTAATCTGGCCGGGTTGTATTTCTTTTAATCCTTCTTCTTTAGAGATCTTTTTACAATTTGGCGGAAATATGCTGCTTACTGTAACCAGGTTGCATATCTCAATCCCTGCATTCCGCAGGGCTGCTTCAAACGAACTAAGATAATCTTTGTGTCTTCCTACACCTTTAGTAAAAAATATCTTTGTTGGAACGTACAATGTTAAACTCCTTTATTACTTTTAGATTATTAGTAACATTTTAACTCATGTAAGTTTATTCATGACAAAGTTGCCTTAATCATCCAAATTTGTTTTTCCAGCCAGGCAACATTATCATCAGCTAAGGCTGCTGTGGGTGCATCATTCTTTTCCCCTGCAGTTTTTGATATTTCTTTATACCGGGTATTCAGAATCTCAAAATCGGAGAGGATCGAAGTCAATACATATTTACCGTCAAAATCATTTTTACTTTCTTCTTTAATAGAAGACTGGTTCATATATTCTTTTAATGAGGTTACCGGCTTACCTCCAAGCTGAATAATCCTTTCAGCAGCCTCATCATACTGCTCAGCAAAATAATTGTAATAAGATTCTGTTAAATCATGGACCGATTTGAATGTAACACCCTTTACATTCCAGTGATATTGGTGAATCTTCACATAAAGTATCATTAGATCAGATAAGTTTTTATTTAACAATTCAACTAATTGGTTATTCATTTTATAGCTCCTTTTATTTTTTAGATAGATATTGATTAATAGCTTCCATTACTTTGGTTGTACTTTTGAACCCGTCAAATGTTTTTATCATGCTCTTTTTAAGAACTTCACCGGCTTTGTCTCCAACATTGCCGGTAAGCAAAACTTTTACGCCCTTGTTAATAATAATTCCTGCTGCTTTAGGCCCGGCACCGTTTTGCATTTGTTCACCGGGATTAGACACAGCCTCAAACTGCATTGTATCGGGGTTTACTATCACAAAGTACCTACAGCGCCCAAATTGTTCACTTACCAATGAATCCGGAGTGTTACCGGTTGATGATACTGCAATTAACATTGTAACTCCTGTTTTAATAAAATGCTCTGGATATCTTCCCAGATTCCTTTAAAATATTTACTATAGGATATGTCATATTCTATTATTGTTTTTGAATTTTGAATTGCTTTAATAAAGTTTTTATCGAAGGGTATTTTAGCCAGTATTTTAATCCCTTCAGAATTAACGTATTCCTCGATATTGCTGCTCATATCAATATTTATATCATATTTGTTTATTATTACAGTACCGCTGACTTTAGACAACTTCATAAGGTTTAATATTCTTTTCAGATCATGCAAGCCCGATTGAGTAGGTTCAGTTACAATTAGTGCTAAATCAGCACCTGAAATACTTGCATTAACCTGGCATCCAATTCCGGGCGGCCCATCAATAATAATCCATTCAATTTCATCTTTAGCCTGATTGTAAGCTTTCTTTTTTATCTCACTAACCAGTTTACCTGAGTTACCTTCTCCGGCAACAAGCTTTGCATAATAAAATTTTGTCCGGTCTTCCAGTTCGCACTCTGAGTATACCCCTGTCCTGGATTCATAAAAATCTATTGCATTTTCAGGGCATACATGAAAGCAAAATCCACAGCCTTCACAGCTTTTTAAATCAACTATAAAATCTTTTATTGCATCAAACCTGCAAATGGGTTCGCATAAACCGCATTTAGAGCATTTAGAAATATCTATCTGAGCCTTTTTACCGCCGAAATAATCAAATCCAGAATTTATGTAGTGCGGAAAGATCAGGTGCATATTTGCAGCATCTACATCGGCATCAATAATTATTTTATTTTCTGCTATCTCAGCCAGTGATGAAGCAATCATTGTTTTCCCGGTTCCGCCTTTACCGCTAAGCACAACAATTTGTTTATATTTTTTATCATGCATACTCTGTTACTTCACCAACTTCTTTTTTAATTTTTGTAAGCAATTCTGACATCAATATTTCATAATCTTTAATTGATCCCGACAACAATTCGCCTTTTGAATAGCTCTCAGCTATATCCATTCTGAACGGTATTTTCAGCAAAAGATTCAAATTATTTCTGTTAATAAACTCCTCCAACTGGCGGAACTCCTCACTATATTTATTTATTACTATTCCGAAAGGAGTACCTATTTGTTTTAGAACATCGATAGCAAGCGTGAGATCATTAAGGCCGAAAGGAGTTGATTCTGTAACAAGAATACAGAAATCAGAATCCCTGACGGCTTCCATCATTGAACAGGAAGTACCTGGCGGAGAATCAATTATAACTGGTCTTTTACCTTTATATTTGTTTCTGATTTTTTTAATCAATGGTGAAGCTGAAGCTTCACCTATTTTTAAGTATGCATCAAAAAACAGCCCGTTATTATTAATACTGCCTCTTCTTATTATTCCATCTTCTTTTTCTATCTCAGTAATGGCGTTACATGGACAAAAGTAAGAGCAGGCTCCGCAGCTTTTACATAATTCCTCAAACAAGTAAATTTCATTTGTCAGATTAACCAGAGCGTTAAATTCGCATACATCTATGCACTTGTTGCAGAAACTGCATAATTCATAATCTATTTTCGGTACATACTTATACGATGTTTCTATGCTTTTAATTTCAGGTTTAAGAAGAAGATGCCCGTTTGGTTCCTCAACATCACAATCTATGTAAACACAACTTCGTATCACATTTGCTAATCCAGCAGCAATTGTAGTTTTGCCCGTACCGCCTTTACCCGATGCTATTGATATTACCAATTTATCATCTCTTAACAATTATGGTCATGGTCGTGTCCATGAGTGCATGCCTGGTATCCAACAAGCTTTCCTTTTATAAATCCGTCAAGTGCTTCTTCAAAAAGAAGTCCCGGTGCTGTTATAACATCAATACCGAAATTGAGAAAATTTGAAACTGCTTTTTGTCCCATCCCCCCGGCAATAATTGTATTTACATTAAACTGATTTACATATCCAGGTAACTGACAAGCCCCGCCATGGTCACCGGCAATAGGGTTAAAAAAGCTCTCGGTTTTAATTACTGTTTTCTTTTCGTCAAGTTCACAAACATTGAATTTTGTACATCTTCCAAAATGCTCAGCTACTCTTTCCTGAGTGCCTGTTTCTTCAATTGCTATTGCCAGTCTATGGTTCATGATTTTCCTTTTTTATTATTCATAAAATTTTTATTTGAAATATTCCTGCCGCATCTTATACGTTTCCGGTTATATAGGTCATCCTCCTGTATATACTCAACCTCACTTAACTTACCTTCATTGAAAAGCTGTATTGCCTGACCGGCTGTTCTTTCGTTACAGCGGTAGATCTTTACCTTTACTGATTTAAGCAGCCTTAACGGATTACTACCAATTTGGTTTGTAATAACAATATCCACGTCATTTTCAATTAATAACCGGGCTGATTGAATACCTGCTCCTAATTCAGAAGAGAAAGGGTTACTTATTATTCTTTCTGTTAAAAGCTCCTGATCGTAAATCAGAAAAAAACTACATCTCCCGAAAACACCTGAAACAACAGGATTTTTATCCGGTTTTTTTATAGTAATTGCTATACGGTGCAGATTAGCTCCATCCAGATTATCTCCCCTATTCGCAGAACTGTTACTATCCTCATTAATCAGCATTTTGTCTATCTGTCTGCTAAGCCTCTTCTTCGGCCTCTGCCGTTGTCCTTACCCTGAACATTACCTCTGCGGTTTCCTAACACGCCACCACTGCGGGGCCTTCCACCTCGTCCCAGACCATAAAATACTTCTTTTTTTTCTTCCAACGGTTCATCTATTGTTTTGGTATTGACTGCCTGATTACCCTGGCATCGTCCTCTTTTTCTCCCTGTTAAAGCACCATGACCCAATGGTCCTGTCCTATCAAATCCCGGCATATTGCCTCCTGTATTTAAACTTGGATATTCCAAAATCATTCCAACAGTTATTACTAGTAAAGAGAGTTAAATCGAACTTCTTTTTTGCATTTATTGCAATGGTGCAAGGTTATCTGCAATATTTTGTTGTACTCGTGCAAGATATTATCTACATTTCAGGTTATAAGAAGGGGTAGTTATGAAAGATGTACGGCAGATACTTGATAAGAATAAGGAAGCGGCTGTAATTCCGGATGGAATTGCAGTTATCGGGAAAGATTTACAGATAATTGTTTTTAACGAAGCCGCTTCAAGGATTAGCGGTTATACTGAAAATGATATTATTGGAGCCGATTGTAAAATTCTTTTCACTGCATGTATTGAAGATTTCAAATATATTTCAGAATCCATAAATAGCAACCGCGTTTTTACCAATCTTGGAATTAATATTACTGACAAAAAGGGAAGGAATAAAAACGTTCTTTCTTCAATTACTCCTATTACTAAAAAGGGTGACGTTTTAAGCGTGGTTTTTGTATTCCGCGATACTAAAGAAATGCTTACTCTTTCAGATGACCTTGAAGAAAAAACTCTTGAACTTATTGATCAGAAAAATAAACTGGATGCTATTTTCAACAGTAATATTGAGGGTACATTTACAATTGATAATAACTGGAATGTAACTTCATTCAATTCATCAGCAGAAAAGATTACAGGCCGCAAAAGATATGAGGCAATAGGTAAAAAATGCTGGGATATCTTCAGCTCGTCATTATGCCGCAATGGATGCCATATGGAGCAGACTATGCAAAAAGGTAAAGCTATGATTGGAAACGAATTGGAAATAGTACATAAATCAGGGAAGAAAATACCAATCCGTGTAAACTCTGGCATTCTTCTTAACAACAGGGATGAAAATATTGGTGCTGTTGAAACATTTATAGATATTTCTGAGATTAAAAACTTATCTGAACATTTAACAGAATTTTATAAATATGAAAATATTATTGGCAGGAACAAAGAAATAAAACAAATTATATCTGTGTTTGAAAGTGTTTCGCAAACTGATAGTTCTGTTTTAATAACAGGAGAAAGCGGAACAGGAAAAGAACTGGCCGCCCGTGCGATTCATCTCAATAGTTCAAGAAGAACAGGGCCATTTGTTGCCATTAATTGTAGTGCGTTTGTAGAAACTCTAATTGAAAGCGAATTGTTTGGACATGAAAAGGGCGCCTTTACCGGTGCAATAAAAACCAAGATCGGTAAATTTGAGCTTGCACATGGCGGCACTCTGTTTCTTGACGAGATAGGAGACCTCTCAAATGCGGTTCAAACCAAACTCTTAAGAGTTCTTGAAACACGGGAATTTGAAAGAGTCGGTGGAAATAAAACTATTAAAATTCATGCACGGATAATTGCTGCAACAAATAAAGATCTTGCTGAGGAAATAAGTGCTGGAAGATTCCGCGAAGATTTGTTTTACAGGATAAATGTAATCAATATTCATCTTCCTCCCTTAAAAGAAAGAATGGATGATCTTCCGCTGCTTGTAAATCATTTTATCGAAAGTTTTAACAGCAAATTCAATAAAAGAATTAAGCAGTTCTCATCCTCAGCCTATGACATTCTTATGGAGTATAACTGGCCTGGCAACATCCGTGAACTTGAGAATGTGATTGAACATTGTTTTGTTCTTTGTTCCGGTGATATAATTCAGGTTGATTGTCTTCCCAAAAGATTAAGAGAGATAAACAGAAAAGATATTGTACAGGGAGATCCGGATATAAAAGCGGGTATAGAACAGACTGAAAAAGAAATAATAGTTTCTGTTTTAAGGAAAAATAACTGGAGCAGAATTAAAGCTGCAAAAGAATTGAAAGTTGATCCTTCAACTCTTTGGCGAAAAATGAAAAAATATTCAATTCAATAACTACTACAAACTAATTGGGTTTAAATTTTTTTACTTCCTTATCATCAATCATTTGATTTATAATATCATAGTCACATTTTAGTCATCAACTTTCAAAAAGCTGCTAACTTCACCTAATTTGGCAGATTTTTTTGTATAGCAAAAAATCCCTGACTCTCGGCAGATAAAATTAGCCGCAGAATATATGCTATTTCTGAGGCTTTTTATTTTTATGCTCTTCTTCTTTATATTTGAAAGCGCTTCCAGGCACAACAGGTGGCTGGTAGTATTACCATCTGGAAATAGAGTCCCTCTTTTTTAAATTTATAATTAATAGTATTCGTTTATTTTAATATTTCAATATTTGTAAGTTATTAAGCTGATTCCAAATTAATTCATTCCAAACAGGATAAAAAAATGAAAAATACCCGAATGAAAGACTCTTCCGGTAATAACGATAAAAATGAACTTCTAAAAGAAATAGCTGGGTTAAGCGATGAAATAAAAAAGTTAAAAGAAGATAGAAATAAACAGATAAACGAGCATGTACAACAAGCTGTACTGCATGAGCGGCAACTGCTAAGAACTCTTATAGATAATATTCCCGATGCATTTTATGTTAAGGATATTGAGTGCCGTAAAACCGTTGCTAATTATATTGACATACATAATTTGGGGGCTAAATCAGAGGCTGAACTGATAGGGAAAACTGATTTCGATTTTTTCACAAAAGAAGTAGCCGAAAATTTTTACAGGGATGATCTGTCTGTTCTGCAGGGAAATCCTGTTATAAACAGGGAAGAATATTTTATTGATCCGGAAGGTAAAAAAAGATGGCTGCTAACCTCAAAAATTCCTATCCACGACAGAGAGAATAATATAACCGGCTTAGTAGGAATCGGCAGGGATATTACTGAAAGAAAGAATGCTGAAGAAGCTTATCATGAAGCATCTGAAAAATTCAAAATGGAACGTAACCTGTTTAAAACTTTAATTGACAGCCAGCCTGATTTTATTTTCTTTAAGAATACTGAAGGCAGATTTATTCTTAACAATCTTGCACATTTAAAATATCTTGGAGCTGAAAAACAGGAAGATACTTTAAATAAAACAATTTTCGATTTCGCACCGCAGGAAGTTGCTGAAAAACAGCATGATGTGGATTTAAAAGTAATACGCTCTGGTGAAGCAGTATTGGATAAAGAAGAGACAATATTATTAGCCGGGGAAACCCGCTGGCACCTTGTAAGTAAAATACCACTAAAAGATGGTGAAGGAAAAGTAAGCGGTCTTTTAGGTGTCAGTCATGATATAACAAGCCGGAAAAAAGCTGAAGAAGCATTGAGTGAATCAACACAAAAACTGGCAGAATATAGTGCAACACTGGAAGAAAAAGTTGAGTTAAGAACTAAAATGCTGCAGCAGAAAAATGAAGAACTTGATCTGGCATTCAGAGAGTTAAAAGATGCCCAGGCGCAGCTTATACAAGCTGAAAAAATGGCATCGCTCGGGCAGCTTACAGCCGGAATTGCTCATGAAATTAAAAATCCGTTAAACTTTGTTAATAATTTTGCCAGACTTTCAAAAGACCTTACCCGGGAATTAAAGGAAGAAATTAATGAGCAGCAAGATAAACTTGACACTAATGTTGTGGAGTGTATCAAAGAAATTCTGGATGATCTTGAACAAAATGTTATCAAGATAGATGAACATGGAAAAAGAGCAGACAGCATTATTAAAGGGATGCTGCTTCACTCCCGCGGAAAAGCAGGAGAAATGATAGAAACAGATATTAATAATTTGCTTAAAGAATATGTTGGGCTTTCATATCATGGCTTCCGCGCTAATGATTCATCATTTAATGTAAATATTGAAACTTCCTATGATCAATCTATAGGAATGATAAGAGTAATCCCGCAGGATATTAGCCGGGTATTTTTAAATATTATAAATAATGCCTGCTATTCTACAAATGAAAAGAAAACACAGCTTGGTGAAATATTTAAGCCCGCTATCTCGGTCAGCACTAAAGACTTAAATAATAAAATTCAAATACAAATAAGGGATAACGGATTCGGCATTCCTAAGGACATCATGGAAAAAGTATTTAATCCTTTCTTTACTACAAAACCAACGGGAAAAGGCACAGGATTAGGTTTATCTCTCAGCTACGATATAGTTGTACAACTTCATAAAGGAGAGCTGAAAGTAGAGTCAGAGGCTGGAGAATTTGCAGAGTTTACAATTGTCTTACCTAAAAATTTATAGAGGAATTTGCAGGTTGAATTGAGTAAAGATAAGTTTATTAATTGCTGGGTTAGCTGATCAAGCGGCGGTGTGAATCCCCCTCGTTCGCCTGCGGCGAACATTTCCCCCTTTGGAAAAAGGGGGACTTATGAATTCGATACAAAATTTCTGAAAAGTCCGAATCCCGACAGTTGAAAAAATTAAAAAAAATCTTGTTGATTGACAGCAGTTAATTTATATTAATGCATTGAGTATATGCCATACTTTAAAGACGACGACTAAATCCAACCATATATAATATTTAAATTATTTATCAGTACGGATATTTTTACAAATAAAAGTATCTCAAAAGCTGATATAACCGGCTTCTGATTAACAATGCAAAGTTTGGTATAACAGTTCTCCATCTTAACAATGCATTAGCTGCTGCATTGCTGCCCTGGTTAAAGAATAAAAGGAATTACAATGTATAGAATTTTTCTCCTTACGACTGCTGCACTTGCCATCATTTTCGTTTTCATAGGGTGTGATGATCCTCCTAAATCATTCACAAAATTAGATGATTTGCATAATGCTTCCATTGGTGCAATGACGGGTACTACAGGTGAAGAACTTGTAAAGAAAAGGTATCCTGACGCCGATATTAAAAGTTTTGATGATATAATGGATGCAATTGCTGCGCTCAAGTCCAATCAGGTTGATGCAGTAATCACAAGTTTCACAACAGCAAATAATGTTTGCAAGCATAATTCTGATCTGGTCACTCTTCCGGAGCCGGTTGACTATGAAAACACATGTATTGCAGTAAGAAAAGGGAACGATGAACTTCTTGCTTCTCTTAATTCTTTTATAGATGAGTTATATAAGGACGGTACACTTGAGGACATGCAAAGGAGATGGTTTAAAAAGGATCTGCTTCCTTATGAAACTAAAAAGTTCAGGCTTCCTGAAATTGGTAAGCCGCTTAAAATAGGAGTAAGTGCCACACGTGAACCTTTCTGCTATGTAGATGCTGAAAAAAATGTCACCGGTCATGATGGTGAATTAGCCAGGAGGATAGGCATAAAACTTGGCAGACCAGTTGAATTTTATGATATGAAATTCTCAGCGCTTATTTCTGCTCTGCAGGCAGGCAAAATTGATATGATAGTTACAGGTATGACTGCAACTCCTGAGCGAAGTAAGTCTGTAGATTTCACAACATCATATTTTAAAAACTCACAGGTGATACTTGTAAAGGCTGCTAATTCAGAAATGGCAGAAGAAAAAAAGAATTTACCGTTAAACCTTGCCGGCAAGCTAAAAAATAAACGCGTTGCTGTTTTAGTAGGTTCAACTCATGACACATATGCCACGCAAAATTTCACGGGGTCTGAAGTAATGCAGTATAAAGTACCTGCAGATATTATGCTTGCTGTTAAAACCGGTAAGGCTGATGCGGCAATATACATAACTCAAACCCTTATGGAGATGGTAAGGAAGGATAATTCGCTTACAATTGTTGGGGATACTTTATTTTCAAGTGAAGTTGGAATGGGATTTAATAAAAACAGTGATGAGCTTAGAGAAAAGTTTAATGAATTCCTTATGAAAATAAAGAAGGACGGTACCTATGATGATATTATTAAGCGATGGGTAAATGAAGGCAGTACAGACATGCCTCAGATTAATAATAGTAAGGACAATGGTATTCTTAATGTGGGTATTATGGGGGATAAAGGGCTTCCGTTTGCTGTTGTTAAAAATAATCAATTTGTCGGACTAGATATTGAGTTTGCCGAAAGGTTTGCTGCTTATCTTGGTAAGGAACTAAAGTTGTCTCCTATGGATTTCGGCAGCCTCATTGCCGCTGCGGCAGCCGGAAAAATTGATATGATTTCATGTACTGTAGTTATTACCGAAGAACGGA
>JAWOJF010000183.1:0-4889 GCA_046481785.1 Ignavibacteriaceae bacterium
GCAAAATCAGCGCTGTTTTCCAGGAGGGCGTAAGTGGCTTCCTGGTTATCATTTGTAGCATAACAGAGTGTATCGCGTGTATCGGCAAAGTGTTTAATGATATCGCCGCTGCCGTATTTCTTAATCATGGTTTCTTTAAGATAATCCGCAATTGCTTCCGTTTCTGATGCAAGCATTGTTGTCTGGTTTACTACTCCTATCCTTTGCAGGTCTCTTTCAACATTAAATCCTTGTGAATGTTTACCCGAAAAGAATTTATAAAAATCTTCAGCCGGTTTAAACCCAAGAATAACATCCGATAAAAACCGGGTTTCCTCAAGATCCTTTACAATAACGGAAGAAACATTAACAACACTGTGTGAAAATGTTGCGCGTGTCTCTTCATGATAATGTTTACCATGTATAATTATTGTATAATCTTTTTCACCAAGCTGCGCAGACCTGTTCCATACCTTCTCAACAAATGGACAGGTTGTGTTGTATTTATATGCATCAATACCTAATTGCAAAAGTTTCTGCTGTATTTCCAGGGTAGTACCAAAAGCGGGTATAATTATAATATCTTCTTTACTTAAATCATCCCAGTTAAAGATATGATTGCCGGAAGTATCCATAAGAAATTTTACTCCCCTGCTCTGCAAATCTTCATTAACACCGGGATTATGGATCATCTCACTTAAAAGAAAAATCCTTTTTCCCGGGTTCTCTTCAATAGTTTTATAAGCTATCTCTATAGCATTTTCAACACCATAGCAAAACCCAAAATGCCGGGCAATTATAAATCTAACCGGCCCAAAATCAAGTACAGTAGGGGCAAAATCCCTTTTCCGGGGATCCCCCGATCTGCGTGCCTCTTTTATTTTAGAAATAATCGAACTTCTGTAAAAGTCCGGTATGTCAAATTTTTTCATTAAGCTTTATAATTTTGTCATCATAAAGATAGGAAAATATCCAAAGTTAATCAGTGCAAATAAATGATAACAGGTTAGTATTCTAATAAGGATATCCGTAGGGCTGCCATACATCAATTAACTTGTACCAACCGGGATAAATAACCACCCATCATAATTTAACCTAAAACTAATTATTTTTAATTTATTTTAAGCCCGTCTTTAATAAATCATAAAAGAGTAATGAAAAACAAAATAATTTTTCTATTGTTAATTTGTATATCCTCCATTAATTCTCAGCAAAAATTCCATATAAATTTGAATGACCGTGCTGATGATCTATTCAAAGTTACCTTATACCCTGACGAACTTTCTGAAGAGAACAATATTTATCATTTTGCTGCAACCGCACCCGGCATGTACCAGATTATTGATGCAGGCAGATTTGTAAGATCCTTTAAAGCCTTTAATGAAACAGGAACAGAAATAAAAACAGAACAGAAATCTACTAACCAATGGTCGCTGTCTGACCCGCAAAAAATATATAAAATAGAATATACTATAGCTGAATCGTGGGATACTCCTGTAACTGAAAATTTTATATACAGGATGGGCGGCACCTCAATGGAAGCTGACCATGTAGTAATTAACGGCCCGCTCGTATTCGGATATTTTGAAGGTAAACAGGCTGACCCAATATATGTTAAATTAGATTATCCTTCGGACTGGGAAGTTGGAACCGCACTAACAAAAAATGATAAGAATTATTACGAAGCTGAAAGCTATGATCATATAGTTGATTCGCCTTTTATGCTTGGTGAACTTTCAACAGCCTCAGTTATAATTGATGATTCGGAAATTGATATATATACATATTCTGTTACCGGTGTAGTTAAATCCGATAATATTCTGGAATCAGCCAGGGATATTTTCCATGCGTTGGATGAATTTGTTGACGGAATTCCTGTTGAAAGGTATGTACTTCTTTTCCATTTTGAAGATCAGAGCGTTGGGGCATGGGAGCATTCTTACAGTTCTTTTTATGTTTACCAGGAAACACCTCTTGTAGGAGAGGTAGAAACCAGTATAAGAGATGTTATTGCGCACGAAATTTTCCATGTAATCACGCCGTTAAATATTCACAGTGAAATTATTGAACAGTTCAATTTTGTTAATCCCGTTTTATCAAAACATCTTTGGTTTTATGAGGGGGTAACAGAATGGGCTTCTCACATAATGCAATTGAGATCGCAGCTTGTACCGCTTGACCAGCATCTGAATACCTTAAGGCTGAAATTATTAATTGATGATGGTTTGGATAAATCAATAAGTCTTGTAGATCTTGCGCTAAAATCTTTTGAGCTTCAGACGCAGTTCCAGATAGTCTACCAGCGCGGGTCAGTTGCAATGGAATTACTGGATTTAAAAATTCTTGAATTATCAAAGGGTAAGCGGGGACTGCGGGAAGTAATAAATGAACTGTCTGAAGACTACGGCCCCGATGAATCTTTTGATGAGGAGAATTTTTTTAATGAATTTGTTGATAGAACATATCCCGAAATCAAAGAATTCTTAAATAATTTTATTGCCGGTACTAAACCTCTGCCTGTTAAAGAATATTTTGATTATATAGGCATTAACTACTATGAAAGTCAGGGTTATGACAGCAGTAAAGTTTCCCTGGGTATGGGTTTTGGAATGGAAGGAGAACGTATCGTTATAACCAAAGTACCTGAAAATTCAAATGCAAAGCCGGGTGATATAATGTTAAAAGTTAACGGTGAAGAGCTAACGCTTGCTACAGCTCAGCAAATATTTACTCAACTCAGCCAAATGAAGGTTAGTGACAAAATAATATTTAATGTTGAAAGAGACGGCAGTGAGACCGAATATGAACTGCAATTAAAACCTTTGGAGTTAAGACATATTTTTGAAACAAATCCCTCTGCTACCCCTGAACAACTGGCCTTAAGGGAAGCATGGATGAAAAATTTGTAATATTAAACACAATATGAAAACTTAAGAGAAGAACACTCTTAAAATATTTCCGTTTAGTGAAGTATTATATTTCCTTAAAGAATTTGTGGCGGAACCGTTTATTACTCCGCCGCTTAAAACTGTTATTATAAATGCTATATTGCCATGGCAGTTTGAGTTTGAAATGTCATGGGCAATTACAGACAGTTCGATTATCTGAATACTACTCATTCAATCCTAATTTTTACACTAAACCATCACCATAGTGCAGCCGGGGTAGAATTCTCTGCTTAGATTTTCAGGCTCATCTTTCTTATATTTAATATTCATTTGTTGAAGGTTTATACCAGTAAATAAGTATAAGTTTAGCAAAGGCATACCCCATTTTTGGAAATGATATGGATTTTTTAGAAAAATTAGCAAAAATAAAAGACAAATTTGAGCGAATAAACCAGCAATTATCTGATCCTGAATATCTTAATGACAGAGAAAAATTAGTACAATTAAGCCGGGAAAGAAGCGATCTTGTTGAACTGGTAAAAGCTTATGAAGATTATTCACAGGTTTTGAAAAACATTGAAGGCAACCGGGAGATTATTGATTCAGGGATGGATAAAGAGCTTGTTGATCTTGCAGAAGCCGAACTTGACGAACTTGGAAGGAAAAAAGAAAGCCTGGAAGAACAGATTAAGGTTCTTCTTCTGCCTAAAGACCCTAACGATAATAAAAATGTTATTATGGAAATACGCGCCGGAACCGGGGGCGAAGAAGCCGCTCTTTTTGCGGGGGACCTTTTCAGGATGTACTCCCGTTATGCTGAAATACGCGGCTGGAAAACAGAACTTATAGATATTAATGACACCGGTCTTGGCGGTATTAAGGAAGTGGTCTTTTCCATTAGCGGTAATAATGTTTATGGTGATCTTAAATTTGAAAGCGGCGTACACCGTGTGCAGCGTGTTCCGGAAACTGAAGGAAGCGGCAGGGTTCATACTTCCGCAGCATCGGTTGCCGTACTGCCGGAAGTTGAAGATGTGCAGGTAGATATAAATCCCGCTGATCTTAAAATTGATGTATTCAGGGCCGGTGGTGCAGGCGGACAGAATGTAAACAAAGTTGAAACAGCAGTAAGAATTACACATATTCCTTCGGGTGTTGTGGTCCAGTGTCAGGATGAAAGATCACAGTTAAAAAACCGGCTGAAAGCAATGAAGGTTCTCCGCGCAAGGTTATATGATGCAGAACTTAAAAGACATACCGATAAAATTTCTGCTGAAAGAAAGATTATGGTGGGAAGCGGTGACAGGAGTGATAAAATCCGTACTTATAACTTTCCGCAAAACCGTGTTACAGACCATCGTATCGGCTTAACTCTTTATAATCTTTCTAATATTGTGGAAGGTGATGTAGCTGAACTTATTGAACAACTTAAGTTAGCAGACCGGACAGAAAAACTTCAGGAAAGCACCGAGTTCTGATATTCTACAGGCAAATTTATTCAAGTCTTCAGCCGGCAGTACTCAATTTTTAAAATCGTAAAAATTTTCCTGTATATCCAAACCTGGATTGTAGACTGTGGACTGCTGACTTTGAGTTTTTGCTTCTTGCCTACTTTAATATATTTACCATTATTGAGTGTGATCTCCAATACCTTTGCCACACTGAGCCATGAGCCTTTTGCTGCATAATCCCACTTTCCAGGGATTGTTGCCTCAATGCAGCCAACTGGTGCCCAGTTCCAGGCATCCTTCTTATCAATTCCCATTTCCAGAAGGGTTCTTATGAATGCCTTATCGTTATAAAAGGCTGGCATACCCCCCTTATGGACTTGAACAACCTCGAGGGCTTTTTCGATGAACTTATCATCAGTGCCTTCAAACCATCGCACTGAAATGGACGGGGTGAACAATTGCACGTCCCCACACGCTTCCAGGACAAGGTATGAAAGATCATTCACTGCGTCTTTTCCGTCCTCGGTTTGCCCGCCGATGGCAAGGTTGATCGCCATGTGGTATCCAAGGA
>JAWOJF010000192.1:0-20440 GCA_046481785.1 Ignavibacteriaceae bacterium
TTCACGCGCTGAACGTGATGGTGTAGGGTATGCTCCAACACAACCGATTGCTTTTTCTCATAAGCTGCATGCCGGCGATATGAAAATTGACTGTCAGTATTGCCATACGGGAGTTGAAAAAGGAAGGCATGCTACAATTCCGGATGTGGAAACCTGTATGAACTGCCATCGTGTTGCAAGAAAAGACCGTCCTGAAATTGTAAAACTAACCGGATATTACGAAGAAGGTAAAGCATTGCCATGGGCAAGAATTCACAGGGTTCCTGAATTTGCTTATTTCGATCATAGTTTTCATGTGAACAAAGGAATTGACTGTGCCCATTGCCATGGAGATGTAAGGCAGATGGAAACAGTTGCGCAGATGAATTCATTTACTATGGCAAGTTGTCTGGATTGTCACAGGAATGCTCACGCAAAACTTCCTGAACTTAAAAACATAAACAAAGGCCCTGATCACTGTTTTGCTTGTCATCGTTAAGAGGTTAATAAATATGGAAAATAAAATAGTACCTGAAAATAAAATTAAAAGAAAAAAATTCTTTGCATCATTAAGTATTGGAATGCTGGGCATTACAGTTTTAAACCAGTTCCCCTTT
Source organism: Ignavibacteriaceae bacterium (assembly GCA_046481785.1). GTDB lineage: Bacteria > Bacteroidota > Ignavibacteria > Ignavibacteriales > Ignavibacteriaceae > JAWOJF01. The sequence goes on from JAWOJF010000192.1 coordinate 597, forward strand.
AGTCTTTTTAAAAGTAAAACAGCATCTGCAGGTAAAGTTAAGGTCCAGATAAATCCTCTTGCAGTTAACCGTAAAAAAATAGGTGAAAAGAATGCCTGATCTTAAAGACGGATTATCCGCACCGGATACACCAAATCCCGATCCAAATTACTGGCGAAGCTTTAAGGAATTATATAATGATCCGGGTTTAAAAGAAGATACCCACCTTGAATTTAAAAAGGGGGTAACCGAAGATTTTGACCCTGATAAGTTATCAGGAATATCAAGAAGGAGGTTTCTTGCATTAGTTGGTGCCTCTGCTGCATTAGCCGGTGCGGGATGTAATTACAGGGATAAGGGAGAAATAATTCCCTATAACCATAAACCTGAAGAAATTACAATAGGCCAGCCAGGCTTTTATGCCTCTACAATAAATGGTATTGGCGTTCTGGTTAGAACAAGGGAAGGCAGGCCGGTTAAAATTGACGGTAATCCCGATCATCCTGTAACAAAAGGGAAAATTGATGCTAAAGTTCAGGCAAGTATCTTAAATCTGTATGATCCTGAAAGGCTGAAGAATCCTCTTAAGGGAGATGGAAGAGGGAATTTCAGAGAATATTCATGGACAGATGCTGATGCCGAAATAATTAATGAATTAAGTAAAACAGGCGGAAAGCAAATCGCTGTTATTACTCACAAAATAATATCTCCGGCAGCTAAAAAAGTTATTGATGATTTTACTGCTGTTTATCCAACTGCAAGAATCTATTCATATGAATTAGTAAGTGATGAAGTCAGAAATTCTGCATGGCAGAAAACATACGGCAGCGGAGTTTTTCCATTAATAAAATGGAATGAAGCAAAAGTTATTGTAGCGCTTGAATCCGATTTTCTTGGATGCGGCGAAGATAAAACTGAAAATGCACAGTTATTTGCAGCCGGAAGAGATGTGCGAAATGTAAAAGGCTTTAACCGGTTATATGCCGTTGAAGGTAACATGTCATTAACGGGAATGAATGCTGATTACAGACTCCGTCTTAATCCCGCAGCTCAGTTTGAATTTGTAACGGCCTTGTTAAATGAGGTTGGAAGAAGAGGAGCCGCTAATTACGGTTCTGGAAGTGCCTCGCTTAATTCTGTGGCAGATAAATATAAATTATCAAAAGAAAAGCTGAATTTTCTTGTTGATGACCTGATAAAAAACCGCGGAGCATCAATAGTACATGCTGGAAGTGCTCTGCCTGAAAATGTTCATATTGCCGTAAACAAACTTAATGAGGCACTTGGCAACAGCAGTCTTTACAGGACTGATACAGCACCTGTTTCTTTAATGCCGTTAGCTCCCCGTCAGGAATGGGAGAGCCTTATTACATCAATGAATAATGGTTATGTTTCTTCAGTAATTCATTTTGATTCCAATCCTGTTTATCACCTGCCTGAAGATTACGGCTATACTAATGCACTAAAAAAAGTTACTAATATTATCAGCTTAACCGGGCTTGAAAATGAATCCTCTCAGTTAAGCCATTACATACTTCCAATTAATCATGATCTGGAATCATGGGGTGATGCTAAAACAAGAACAGGATTTGTTTCATTACAACAGCCTGTTATTTATCCTCTGCTTAATACAAGGCAAAAGGAAGCAATACTGCTTACATGGTTTCAGGGAAAAGCAGATGCTTATAATGATGATTCATTTCATCAGTACATGATGGGATTTTATGAAACTGAAATTTATCCGCAAACAGGTTCCCCGTTGAGTTTTCAACAATTCTGGTTTGGAGCCCTGCATGATGGTATTGTTTTAGTCAATGAACCTGCAGCTTCAGCAGCAGCCTTTAATCCCGGTGCGGCAGTGGACAATGCCGGTGCGGATGCCAGCGGTTATACTCTTATACTAAAGGAAAGTAATAATATTGGAGACGGCAGATATTCCAACAACGGATGGCTGCAGGAACTTCCTCATCCTGTTTCCAAAGTAACCTGGGATAATTATGCAGCCCTTTCTCCTGCTGCGGCTAAAGAGCTTGATGTAGATTATAATGATATAATAAAAATTACTGTTAACGGCAGAACACTGGAAATACCGGTATTTATTCAGCCGGGTTCTGCAGATAAAACAATAACTATTGAATTGGGTTATGGCAGAACTAAAACCGGGACAGTTGGAACCGGCGTAGGTTTTAATGCAAATGTTTTAATGTCAAAGAATGGCGGCTTATCCCCCTGGATGTATACCGGTGTATCGGTTAGTAAAACAGGTGATTCTTACAAACTGGTTACAAGCCAGGAACATCATATGTTTGATGATGAACTTACGAAGGACGCTGCTGTCCGCAGAGGAATTATCCAGGAAGGTACAATTGCCGGTTATCAAAAAAATCCTCATTTCCTTCACGAAGGAAAAGGGCATGAGCAGACTACCTTTTATCCTGATTGGAAATACCCGGGATTAAAGTGGGGAATGGTTATTGACCAGAATAAGTGCCTTGGCTGTGGTGATTGTGTTGTAGCCTGCATAGCAGAAAATAATATTCCGGTAGTAGGTAAAGAACAGGTTGATGTTGGAAGAGAAATGCACTGGATAAGAGTTGACCGTTATTATTCTGGCCCGGCTGAAGAACCAAAAGCGCATACACAGGTAATGCTGTGCCAGCATTGTGATCATGCTCCCTGCGAAAATGTTTGTCCTGTTGTTGCCACCACTCACAGCCCTGACGGCCTTAACCAGATGATATATAACCGCTGCGTTGGAACACGATATTGCTCAAACAACTGTCCTTATAAGGTAAGAAGATTTAATTATTTCAACTTCAGGGATTACTTTAAAGATAGTTACCAGGAAAGCGAAATATTCAGTCTTGTATATAATCCGGAAGTAACAGTAAGATCACGCGGTGTTATGGAGAAGTGTACCTTCTGTGTACAAAGGACTGTTGCAGAGAGGCAGTCTGCCGCTAAAGAAAACAGGGTTCCAAAAGGCTCAAATGTTACAACGGCATGCCAGGATGCATGTGTTACAGGTGCAATAACATTTGGCGATGTAAATGAAAGAGACTCTGAAGTAGCTAAGCTAAGGGATCATGAGTTAGGTTATCATGTACTGGAAGAATTAAACATAAGGCCTAATGTTACTTACCTTGCTAAACTAAGAAATACTCATACGGAGGAAGTATAGTGAGTTTTGATTATTCAAAAGAATTACCTCTGGTAGAAGGCAATCCGCCGCTGCGGGAAATTGATGTTGTAATTACCCGGCCGATGGAAGAAAAGCCCAATAGAAACTTTTTTATTGCTATGGCAATATCGGTTGGTGCACTGCTTATTGGTGCATTAAGCCTTGGTTTAACTATTTTTTACGGCATAGGAATGTGGGGAAATAATCAGCCGGTTGGGTGGGCGTTTGATATCACTAACTTTGTTTTTTGGATTGGTATCGGCCATGCAGGTACTTTAATATCTGCCATTCTGTTTTTACTAAGACAGAAATGGAGAACAGGTATTGCTCGTTTTGCAGAGGCCATGACAATTTTTGCCGTTATGACTGCAGGCCTGTTCCCGGTTATACATACCGGCCGGCCCTGGCTGGCTGGCTATCTTATACCTTATCCTAATCAGCACGGCTTATGGGTTAACTTCATTTCTCCACTTGTATGGGATGTGTTTGCTGTATCAACGTATTTGGCAGTTTCATTTTTCTTCTGGTATGTAGGACTTATACCTGATTTTGCTACTTTAAGAGACAGGGCTGTATCAAAGGTTAAAAAAACAATTTATGCAGCATTCAGTCTGGGATGGAGATTTTCCAACAGGCACTGGCAGAATTATGAAAAAGCTTATATGATACTGGCAGGGCTTTCAACTCCGCTTGTGCTTTCAGTACATACCATAGTAAGCTTTGACTTTGCTACATCAGTTCTTCCCGGCTGGCATACAACTATTTTTCCTCCGTACTTTGTTGCCGGTGCTATCTTTTCCGGATTTGGAATGGTATCAACTGTCCTTATTATTATCAGGAAAGTTCACGGTCTTGAACATATTATTACTTTAAACCATCTTGAAAAAATGAATAAGGTTCTCCTTGCCACAGGTATGATGGTGGGGTATGCCTATTCAATGGAGTTTTTTATTGCATGGTACAGCGGCGTTGATTTTGAAATTTTCATTTTCCTTAACCGTGCATTCGGGCCTTATGCCTGGGCTTACTGGATAATGTTTAGTTGTAATGTTTTTATTCCTCAGCTCTTCTGGTTTAAGAAGATTAGAAGAAATATACCGGTAACGTTTGTTATAGTAATTCTTGTTAATGTGGGTATGTGGTTTGAAAGATTTGTTATTATTGTTACTTCACTCCACAGAGATTTCCTCCCCTCAAGCTGGGGGATGTTTATTCCTACCTGGGTTGATTTCGGATTGTTGCTGGGAAGCTTCGGTTTATTCTTTACTTTAACTTTAATCTTTACAAGGACTCTGCCTGTGGTTTCTATTTCCGAAATTAAAGCTGTTATGGAAGGTGCTCAACCTTCTCATCATGGAGGCGGACATCATGAGTAATGAAAAGAAGCTATACGGTGTCGCTGCATTGTTTGACTCACCTGATCAAATAATGAATGCAGCTAAAACTGCTGCCGGTGAAGGTTATACGGATTTTGATGTTAATACTCCATACCCGCTTCACGGGATGGACAGGGCAATGAAGCTTAAACCAACGAAGTTAGGTTTTGTAACATTGTTTGCCGGCCTTTCCGGTACTGCATTTATATTATTGTTCATGTTCTGGACAATGTCTGTTGATTATCCTATGGTTATTGGCGGCAAACCGTTTTTTGCACTGCCTGCTTTTGTTCCAATTACTTTTGAAGTAACCGTTCTGCTGGGTGCACTCTCAACCGTATTTGGTATGCTTGCCGCTTTCTTCTTCCTCCCGGATAATAATCATCCGCTGCATGATACCGAATATATGAAGGGTGTTTCTGCAGATAAATATGGGCTTGTAATAGAAGCATCTAATAAAAATTTCAATGAAAATAAAGTTATTGATTTTTTGAATAGTATGGGTGCTGCTAAAGTAGAGTTAATTTATTATCCTGAAAAAGTAAAATTCCCTGTTCTTGAGCCTAAATTTATAACGCTTCTTTTAATAACAGCAGTGGTTGTATCAGTAGGAACCTATGTTACTTTAAATATTATTGTTTATACTGACCCATTTGACTGGATGGAGTGGCAGGATAAAACTTCTGCCCAGGAAAAAAGCGTGTATTTTACCGATGAGTTTGGAATGAGAAAACCTGTGCAGGGTTCTGTGGCAAGAGGTTTTATTCCATATCCTTACATGGGAGAGCCGGTTCCAACTGAAGTACTGGTTAACCCGCTGCTTGTTACAAAGGAAAATCTTGACCTTGGAAAAAGAAAATATTTAACATACTGCAGTCCATGCCATGGTGATTATGCAGAGGGAGACAGCAGGCTGAGAGGACAATTCCCCAACCCTCCAACTCTACATTCTGACAGGGCAAGACAAATGTCTGATGGGATGCTTTATCATATTATGACTAACGGACAAAATATAATGCCTTCATATGCTTCACAGGTAACACGGGATGAGAGATGGGCAATTGTAAATTATATTCGGGTGTTACAGAGAGCTAAAAATGCAACTGAAGCAGATCTGACAGCAGTGAAATCTGATACTACTTTGCAGAAAGGGGGCGGAAATGTCCAAAACTAATTCGGGATATGTAAAAAAAGATTTGCCCGGCGGCATTATGAAAATAGGAAGCATTCTTTTAGCCGCAGGATTACTGCTTGGTATTATTGCATTCGTTACAAATCCTGAGCGTTCCACTTATGGATATTTAGTCACTTTTATGTTCATAATCAGTATTGGAATTGGATCATTGTTCCTTGTTGCACTTGAATATATTGTAAATGCTGACTGGAGCGTTCCCTTCAGAAGAATAATGGAATTCCTCGCTTCGGTAGTTCCTTTTTTATTAATTCTGGCTATTCCATTGCTGCTTAATATGCATAGTCTCTTCCACTGGTCGCATCCGGAAGTAGTGGCAAATGATGAGGTATTAAAAGGGAAAGCACCATACCTGAACACAACTTTTTTTGTTTTGAGGGTAATTGGAATTTTTATAATCTGGAGTTTATTCTATTTCGTATTTACTAAAAACTCACGCAAACAGGATACTACAGACGATCAGGGTCTAACTAAAAAAAATACTACCATTTCGGGCATTTTTATGCCGGTGTTTGCAATAACTTTAACAATGACTGCAATTGACTGGATGATGAGTCTTGAACCTCACTGGTTCTCAACAATTTTCGGTGTGTATTATTTTGCGGGTTCAGTATTAAGCGCACTGGCTGCAATTACTTTAATTGCTATATTTCTTAATAAAAAGGGATTTCTGCATTCAGGTATTCATAATGATCATTACTACAGTCTTGGTACCTTAATGTTTGCTTTTACAACATTCTGGGGATATATAGCTTTCTCACAATACATGCTTATCTGGTATGCTGATCTTCCCGAAGAAACATTCTGGTTTATGCACAGGTGGGAGGGTGTATGGGTTTATATTTCAATTTTACTAATTGTAACTCATTTTATAGTTCCGTTTGGTGCACTGTTATCGTACCAGGCTAAAACTAATACCAACAGATTAAAATTCATGACTATATGGATTTTGGCAGCTCATTATCTCGATCTGTACTGGCTTATAATGCCGAATATATCTTCTGCCGGGCATGGATTTGCATTTAGCTGGACAGACTTTGTATTTCCGATTTTTGCTGTCGGTTTGCTGATGGTATTGTTTGATATGAATGCAAAAAAATGGAACCTGGTTCCGATTGGTGATCCCAAACTTCAGCGGGGTTTGGATTTTCAATTGTATTCAGCTTACTATGAACCATCAGCACATAGCAGTGATAAAGCATAATAAGTAAGATCAGAAGAGATTAGCTAGAACTTAAGGCCATAATAAAGTATAAATAAAGCAGAAGCAGAATAAAAATTAAAGCAAAACATAATGCCTAATCTAGAACAATATTATAGAAAAAAACTGGATGAGCTTAAAGCTCAACCCGTGAAGATTTTCGCTCTTGTTTATCCATATGTCTTAGTGGTTGGATTAATTATCGGTTTAGTTTATGTAAATAATTTAAGCCAGGTAGCAAGAGTAACTGTTCCCCCCGGCATTCCGGATACAACGGCTCAAACAGATTTAAAAGTGGTGGAACCAAGAACAGTTCCGCCGACAGATATAATTGCAGCCAGCCAGCCAGCTGCTGAACTGATACAAAAGGGCGAGCAGCTATATGCTACTGTCTGCCAGTCATGCCATGGTGCAGACGGCCAGGGAAGCGGGCCCGGAGCAACGGGTTTAAATCCGCCCCCACGGAACTTTACCATTGCCGAAGGGTGGAAGAACGGACCAAAAATTTCACAAATTTATAAAACACTTGAAGAAGGAATTCCCGGTACGTCAATGGTTGCGTATGATTATCTTCTCCCAGAGGAAAAAATTGCGTTAGCGCATTATTTAAGACAAACATTTATTGCAAATGCACCTAAGGATACCCAGGATGAACTTGTACTGCTTGATCAAACTTACCAGTTATCAAAAGGGCAGGTAATTTCAGCGCAAATACCAGTTTCAGCAGCTCTTAATATTATTTCTAAAGAGAATGCAGATAAAGTACAACAGATTGTTAATGCACTCGGACAAATTTCTGAAGAATCAAACAATGAAGGTGCAATAATTTTTAACAGGGTTACTACCAATAAAGCGAAAGCTTTAACTACTGTTAAAAATTCTGCTTCTTTTAACCAACAACAATTAATTAGCTTAATTGTTAATGATGTGAACCAAAATGGATTTAATGGTAACGTGTATAAATTAAACAGCCAGGAATGGAATACCCTGTACAATTATGTTAGTAAATTCTTCCCACAGGGTACATCCCTGCAATAGGAAGTGAGGAAATTATGAATAAAATTATTAGAAATTTAGTAATAGTAATTTCAGTATTAAGCATCAGCATTATTGCGGCGGACAAAAAAATTGAAATTGGAATTGATGAACAGCTTGGAAAAAAGATTCCGCTTAATCTTACATTTAAAGACGAATATGGAAAAGATGTTGTATTAAAAGATGTTTTTACAAAACCAACAGCATTGGCATTTGTGTATTATGAATGTCCGGGTATCTGCAGCCCCCTTATGACTGCGATAGCCAATGTTGCGGAAAAAACTGATCTTGTTCCGTCGAAAGACTTTAATATAGTTACAGTAAGCATGGATCATACAGAAAAACCGGAGCTTGCTGCAGATAAAAAAAGAAATTACATGAAGATGATAGAGAAAGATTTTCCTGAATCTGCGTGGAGATTTTTAACGGGTGATAGTGTAACTATTAAAACGCTTACCGATGCTGCCGGTTTTTATTTTAAAAAAGAAGGGGATGAATATATCCATTCGGGTGCCCTGATATTTGTTAACACTGATGGAAAGATATCCCGTTATCTTTTCCCCGGATACAGAGACCGAGGCGGATATAATATTCTTCCGTTTGATTTTAAAATGGCAGTAACTGAAACCTCAAAAGGAAATGTAGTTCCAACAATATCAAACATGCTTCAGTTCTGTTTCAGTTATGATCCTGAAGGAAGAACATACGTTCTTAATTTAACAAGAATTTTCGGCGCAGGAATGCTGGTTCTTGTCGCAGTATTTATAGTTTATCTTAGGGTAAAGCCTAAGAAGGATAGGAAGACGAGGTAGTTTTTATGTCAACAGGTTCATACGCAGCACAACCTAATGGTAACGAACCAAGTTACCTTGAATACAAAGGAAAAGGAACAGGATTAAAGTCCTGGATATTTTCTACTGATCATAAAAGAATAGGGATTTTATACCTTGTTTCATTAATCAGTTTCTTTGCTGTTGGAGTAGTGTTCGGATTTCTGATAAGGCTTGAACTCATAGCCCCGGGCAGAACAATTGTTGATCCACAGACCTATAATTCATTTTTTACGCTTCACGGCGTTATTATGATATTCCTTTTTGTAATACCCGGGTTACCGGCGGCATTTGGTAATTTCTTTTTGCCCATTATGCTTGGCGCAAAGGATGTTTCTTTCCCCCGGTTAAACCTCTTGTCATGGTGGCTTTATATAATCGGCGGTTTAATGGCTGTCCTGTCTATTCTTTTGCCGGGCGGGCCTGCTGATACAGGATGGACCTTCTATATACCTTATAGCGTAAGAACAAATACGAATGTTATTTTTACAGTTTTTGCTGCTTTTATTCTCGGTTTCTCATCAATACTAACCGGGTTAAATTTTATAACTACTGTACACCGGTTAAGAGCCCCCGGAATGGGCTGGTTTAAAATGCCCCTGTTTAGCTGGTCATTATATGCAACAGCATGGATACAGGTGCTCGCTACGCCGATTATAGGTATTACCTTAGTATTAATAGCAATTGAGAGGGCTTTTGGCGTTGGTTTGTTTGATCCTGCATTAGGCGGGGATCCTGTTCTTTATCAGCATTTATTCTGGATATATTCACACCCGGCAGTGTATATAATGATTTTACCTGCAATGGGATTAATATCTGAAGTGCTTCCAACATTTGCAAACAGAACAATTTTTGGGTATAAATTTATAGCGTTTTCAAGTATCGGTATCGCTTTATTCGGTTCATTGGTGTGGGCACATCATATGTTTACTGCCGGAATGAGCGATACAGGACAGTTTGTATTTTCATTGTTAACATTTATAGTTGCAATACCCTCGGCAATAAAAGTATTTAACTGGGTAGCCACACTTTATAAAGGCTCTATTGATCTTCAGCCGCCTATGTATTATGCATTAGCATTTATTTTTCTTTTCTGTATTGGCGGATTTACAGGATTAATTCAGGGTGCTCTGTCTGTTAATATGCAGATTCATGATACTTCATTTATAGTTGGGCATTTCCATTATATTGTTTTCGGCGGAACAGGGTTTGGTATTTTTGCCGCCCTTCATTACTGGCTTCCCAAAATGTTTGCCCGTATGTATAATATAAAAACAGCCAAAGTAGGTTTCTGGTTTACATTTATTGGTTTTAATGTTCTTTATTTTCCAATGCTGGTAATGGGATGGCTTGGAATGCCGAGAAGATATTATGATTATCTTCCTGAATTCTGGCCTTATCACCTGGTTTCAACTATAGGTTCCTGGATCATGATAACAGGTTTAATTATTATGTTTGCCAATTTGATTAAATCTTTAAGAAGCGGTAAAAAAATTACCGAGCGGAATATCTGGGGTGGTAATACACTTGAATGGACCGTTGAAACTCCGCCTACTCTTGAGAATTTTGCTGAGGTGCCTACTATAACCGAAGGCCCTTATGAGTACAAACAAAATGATGATGCTGAACTTGAACAACAGGAGGTTAAGTGAGCGTACTTGCGAATGACACTCAGGCGGTCAAGACGAGCCACGGGCCTGCACATGTCCATAGAGATGACATTGGTGCACGGATGGGAATGTGGCTTTTCCTGTTCACTGAATTAATTTTATTTGGAGGTATGTTTTTCCTCTATGCTGTGTACCGCTTTATGAACCAGGAAGATTTTCATATTGCCGCAAAGGAATTAAATACTTTAATAGGAACATTTAACACTGCAATTCTGCTTACAAGCAGTTTAACTATGGCTTTATCAATAACTGCTATTCAGAAGAAGAACAGGAATCTTTCTATTTTCTTCCAGTTGCTAACCATTCTGCTTGCTATGGGATTTATGGTTAATAAATATTTTGAGTGGACAGCAAAGTTTCATCATGGCATTTATCCTGGTTCTGAAGAGTTGTTATCCGGCTCTTCCGGCCAGATTTTGTTTTTCGGTTTATATTATGTAATGACAGGCCTTCACGGGCTTCACGTTGTTATTGGTATGGTACTTATCGGGGTAATGACAAGGTTTACAGCCAGAGGAATTATCAATTCGGAAAGTTATGTAAAGTTAGAGGCCGCCGGTTTATACTGGCACCTTGTAGATATTATCTGGATTTTCCTTTTCCCATTATTCTATCTTATAACCTGAGGAATTGAATATGAGCAAACACAGTGAAGATGTTCAGCATTCACATAGTTACAGCATATACATATTAGTATGGCTTGCTTTAATGATTTTAACAGGTGTAACTGTTGCGGTAGCTGGTATAAATTTTGGCTCTTTAACTGTTGCTACTGCTCTTGTTATTGCTTCAGTTAAAACTTTTTTAGTACTTTCAATTTTTATGCATTTAAGAATAGAACAAAAAGTTTTCAGGGTTTTTGTTTTTGTAGCTTTTCTTTTCTTCCTGATCTCTATTGTTCTGTTATTTTCAGATTATTCTTTTTTAGGATAAAATTATGTCAGGATCATCAAATTTCGTTGAATCGGTTGATACAGCTTTTCTGTTTATAGTAGGTATATCTGTAGCTCTGCTGGTAATTATTACTTTTTTAATGATTTATTTTGTTATAAAGTACAGCAGGAAAAGAAATCCTAAAGCTGTAAATATACATGGTAATATCCCTCTTGAAATAACATGGACGGTAATACCGACAATACTGGTGCTTGTAATGTTCTGGTTTGGGTGGGTAGGATATAAGCAAATGTCTGATATACCTGAAGATGCTTATACTATTGAGGTTACCGCACAGATGTGGCAATGGAAATTTTATTACAATAACGGTGCACAAACAGATACCTTATATGTTCCGTTAAAAAAACCGGTTGTCTTAAATTTAAAATCGCTTGATGTTAGCCATGCTTTTTTTGTCCCTGCATTCAGAATTAAAAAGGATGTTTATGCAAGCAGGGAAACTAAAGTCTGGTTTCAGGCTGAAGAAACTGGTTCTTTTGATATTGCCTGTGCAGAATACTGCGGTCTGAGGCATTCGTATATGTATACAAGGCTTGTAGTATTGCCTGAAAATGATTTTGATGAGTGGTTTAAGAGTGTTGAACCTAAGGATACAGCTAATACACAATCAGCTTCTCTGCAGACTATGCAGCAGGATACCGTTGCATCGGCTCAGGATACAACTAATACTAATCAATAATTATTTTTGAGATTTTGACATTTGAATTTTGAGTTTTTAAAAATATTAGCCGAATTAACCAAGATACGAATAACATCATTTGTAATGTTTACTACCGTATTCGGGTATATTTCTGCGGCAGGTGAAATTAACGCCGGTATAATACTCCCTTCACTCGGAATACTTCTGCTTGCATGCGGATCGGCAGTAATTAATCATTACCAGGAGAGAGATACCGATGCTTTAATGGCAAGGACTAAAAACCGTCCGATTCCATCAGGAAAGATAACACCTTTAAATGCTTTGATTATCGCATTAGTCCTCTTACTGCTTGGCTCAGCAGTTCTTTTTTTAAGTGCAGGACTATTGGCGCTTGGTTTAGCCCTGCTTAACCTTATATGGTATAATGGAATTTATACACCTTTAAAAAAGAGAAATGCTCTGGCAATAATCCCCGGCTCACTGGTGGGCGCAATACCTCCTGCAGTAGGATGGGTTGCAGCCGGGGGTAATATTTTAGATCCGCAGATTTTAATTTTGTCATTCTTCTTCTTTATCTGGCAGATACCACACTTCTGGCTGCTTCTGCTTGTGCTGGGGAAAGATTATGAGCAGGCTGGTTTCCCTACGTTAACACAAATTTTTAACCCGGACCAACTGGCAAGAATTACTTTTATGTGGATTATTGCCACAATAGTAACCGGCCTGATTATCCCCTTATTCGGTTTAGTAAAGTCACCAATAATAATAATAGGACTTTTGATTTCAGGTGCATGGCTGGCATATAACTCTGTCAGGTTACTAAGATCAGTTAAAGAAAAAGTATATTTCAGATTTGCATTCAGGGAAATAAATATCTTTGCAATTCTTGTGGTAATACTGCTTTCTATTGATAAGCTTGTAATAACTTTATAAAATTTTAAGTGAGAACATCAAATGGAGTTTCTTGATAAACTGGTACTTCCTCAATCATCGGAACATATTCAGCTTCTGCATTATATGCTTATGCTCATTTTCTTCCTGTTTGTTCCTTTTATTAGTGTTGTTTTCGGAGGAGCTGTACTGTCTTTTTATTACAAAACCAGGGGCATAAATGAAAGCAATCCTGTTTTTATCCGTTTCTCAAAAGATTTAATAGAGTCATTAACTATCAATAAAAGTATAGGAATAATTATCGGTATTGTTCCTGTGCTTACCGCAGTATTAATATTTGCGCAGCTTCTTCATACAACCGGTTCTGCAACTGTAGGCTTTTTAATTGCTGCATTTGTCCTGAACAGCATTGGTATAATCTTTATTTATACCTACAGGTATTCATATTCTATTCATGAAGTTTTTGAGGTGCTTAAGGATTATAATCCTAATGAAGATATACATAATGAAATTAAAATGTACCGTGAACATACGGCAAGACTAAGAAACAAGTCGGTTATATACGGATTGGTATTTTTATTTTTAGGTTTATGGTTATTTGTATCAGGTGTTACTATAGCATCATACCCGGATAAATGGATAACAGAAAATATATTTTATTCCTTGTTTTCATGGATTGTACTCTCCAGGTTCATTCACTTTTTAGCGGCTGCTTTTGCTATTACCGGCGCTGCCATTCTGTTTGCTTTCTTTTATTGGGAAGGGGGCAGGCAGAACATTGATGAATTATATAAAGATTTTGTTAAAACAGCAGCATTAAGAATAACATTTATAGCCGCATTGTTCCAGCCGTTATTTTTACTTATTAATATTATTGCACTTCCTGAAACAGCCTTATCCGGAGCAGTATTTGGATTTGCAGCAATTGCTTTATTCCTTTTATTTATCGCTTATCATTTCCTCTACGCTATGATAAGAGAAGCCACAATCCGGTTCAGCGGACATGTATTTTTTGCACTTCTTTTTGCTTTAATGGCAGTAATTATTCAGGACCAGCTTGCAATGAGCAACGCTACCCGGCCTCAATCCGCTGTTCTGGCTGCGGACTTTGAAAAATATGTAACTGAACTAAGAGGTGAAGGGACAGAGATAGAAGTAAGCGGTGAGGATATATTCCAGACAAGGTGCTCAAGCTGCCACAGGTTTGATACCAAGCTTGTAGGGCCTTCTTATAATGAAACCTTACAGAAGTATGAAGGTAAGATGAATGATCTTGTTGGATTCATATTGAATCCCGGTAAGATTGACCCTGCATACCCTCCAATGCCTAATCCCGGCTTAAAGCCAAATGAAGCAAGAGCAGTTGCAGAGTATATAATGGAAACATATAAGAAATAAAAAAGCCCATACCAAACCCCTTCTTAAGAATCTGTTCCAGAAGTCAAAAAGTTACAATTAATCCCCGCCTAGCGAAGGCGGGGATATCCCGATTTTAATCGGGATCGGGGTGGTTGACTGTTTCGTACTACCCTAGTATTGCTATCAATTCTCTTTGTCTTTCAACGCCGGTTGCAATTACTTTACCATCAGGAGTAACATAAACGTCAATTTCACTTCTTACACCAAAATCACCCGGCAGATATATTCCCGGCTCTATAGAAAATGAAGTGGAGGGGAGTATAAGGCGTTCATCTTTTGTTTCAAAATTATCCATATGAGCCCCGCTGCCATGCAGGTCGTTGGTAATTGAGTGCCCCGTCCGGTGTATAAAGTATTCTCCGTATCCTGCATCTGAAATTACTTTTCTTGCAGCATCATCAACCTCAAACCCGCGGACCTCTTTACCAGCTTTATATCTTTCTTCAACAAGGCTGAAAGCTTTATCCCTTGCTTCAGCTACTATATTAAAAATCTTTACATACTTTTCGGGGATGGTATCACCCATATAGCCGTTCCAGGTAATATCGGCCCAGACACCACTTTCTTTATTCACCTTTGCCCAAAGATCGATAAGTACAAAATCACCTTTTTTAACCGGCTTATTAATTTCAGGAGTAGGTGCATAATGAGGGTTTGCACTATTTTCATTCACCCCTACAATAGGCGGATGATCGGTAAAATATTTTCTTTCAGCAAATTCATTCATTATAAACTGCTGAACATCATATTCTGTTATAGCTTCATTTGCCTCAGTTTTAAGTTTTATAAACTTGTATGCTTTTTTTACAATATCAGTTAAAGCATTTGCAACAGGTATGTTTTCTTCATACTGTTCTTTTGACCATACGGCGGCAAACATTGATATTAAATCCGCACTGCTTTTAATTTCAACCCCGTATGATTTTATCTGCTCAACAGTTCCTGCATCTACTTTAGATACATAAGGGATAGCATTAAGCGGAGAGTACTCCATTGCTATAGTTTTAACATTTTTAAGAGCAGTCTCCAGGTTTTTTGAAAGAAGAGCATGGCTGGAATAAACAAGTTTTGTACCTGGCAGATGATCAAGATGCCCTGCTTCAATACCCATAACTATTTTAACGGGCACTCCCTTTGCAGGTACCAGGTAAAAAAATCTTCTGGTAAGATGACTTTCCTTTGGGATATCCAGTATAGTAAGAGCCAGGTCATTACTCCCTCTGAAATCATAAAAAAGCCAGGCATCAAAGCCCATCGTTCCTACAATTTTTTGAATTTTTTCAAGATTAAAATTTGGCATATTATCCTCGCTGTATTTTTATCACTAATTTTCGAATATCAAAGAAATTCTCGTTCCCTCATGCGGTGTACTTTCTATTTTAAAACTGCCGCCATGAAGTTCAGTTATTTTTTTAGAGATTATTAATCCCAGTCCTGATCCCTGCTGCTCATGCTGCTCCCTGTCAAACTGCATATAGGCTCCTATGGAGGATATTTGTTTACGGGTCATTCCCAAACCGCTATCCGTAATTGAGATCATAACACTGGTATCGTTAGATAATAAACTAACAATAACCGGAGTTCCCTCCAGTGAGAATTTAAAAGCATTGTTTATCAATTCACGTATTAAGGTCTTTAAATATTCTTCCTGCATTCTTATAACCCCGTTTTCAAGCTCAAGCACAAGATCACTTTCCCTGTCAAAATCACCAGCTACAAGTTTAGCTGAAGCAGTAATTATTTCTTTAGGATTTATAAAATATGAAGTCCTTATTGCGGTTACCTTATCAGGGTCTTTACTTATCATTTCAAGCTGGGCAAACAGAAGAAAGTTCTTTGTTAGTTTTTTTAGCCTGCGTGCATCCTTATGAATGAACTGAAGCATTTGAATAATTTCATCCCTGTTTAAATTATCAAAATCATTTACAAGTACATCAGTAAAACCAAGTATGCCGTTTAAGGGAGTAAAAAATTCATGGGGCAAAGAAAAGGAAAGGCTGCCTCTTAATTCATCCAACTTTTTTTCTGAACTTTGAGAAACAGCATCAGATTTTTCAAGGGCTATTTGTATTACTTTAAATAATTCTGAAGGAGAGAAGGGCTTTATAATATGATAATCTAATCCGTAATTTGTTTTTTTCTTCTCTTTTTTTACTGAGTTTTTATTAACGAGGAAAATGAACGGGATATTGGAAAAGGTAGAGTCTGCTTTTAACTGATGGAGTGCCTCATTTCCCAAAGCTTCAAAAATTTCATTATTACAGATTATTATATCGGGAAGGTTTTTTAATGCAAGTTCATATCCCTTTATACCACTCTCTGCTACTAATAATTCATATTCTTCATCATTAAATGAACCGGATACTTGGTCTATTATCTGGTCATCATTTTCAATTAACAAAATATTCTTCATCAGGAGTACGAAATTATTTAGAGATATCCTATGACTAAAGTTAAGAAAACGTTTGTTCAAATTAAAAACAATTATTTTGATCTTCAGATTTATTAGGAATTCGCAGGATAAACGCGTTTAATTACTGTATTGTTAAAGTATAGGTAAATGAATAAATTTATATTTAACTATATTATCTTTAAACAATCCCATAGTATATAACTTAATCAGGTTACTCATTCTGGTAATGGAGAAATAATGAAAATAACTGTCACGCTTGTAATCTTATTTTTAACTCAGTTTATTATTATTGGACAGGGGGGATTATACCAGGGGCCTGCCATGGGTAATATACCAGGCGGTGCAACTGTTTCTACAGATAATTTTGCTAAGACATCTCCAATTCAGATTCCCCGGGATAAAAAAGTAAGAAATCCCTTTAAATTTAAACCTGATCCTCAGCAAATGGAATTGGATGAGATGACTGCTGCTGCTGAAATTAATTACTTTGAGGATCCCGCTTTAGTTCCTTCGGCAGTAACTTCTGAGTCGATTTTACTCAGCAGTTGGGATGGTATGGCTGAAACAAATTCTATACCTCCTGATCCTTATGTTGCTGCAGGGCCTTCGCATATTGTAACTACAGTTAACAGCAGTTTTGCTATTTGGGATAAGTTTGGAAATTTATTGAAGAATATTGAAGCTAATGATTGGTACCAATCTGTATTACCCCGGGCGGATGCTTTTGACCCTAAAGTATTTTATGATCATTTTAGCAAAAGATGGGTAATGGTATGGCTGCACAAGGATGAGGATGAAGACGATACAAAACAAGCCTTTTTTCTCGTGTCGGTATCTGATGATTCTATTCCTACAGGAACATGGTATAACTGGGCACTCCCTTCATATAAAAATGGTAATACCTTAACCACAACCTGGGCTGATTACCAGGGGGTTGGTTTTGATGACAAAGCAATTTATATAACAAGCAACCAGTGGCAGTTTGGTGGTGGATTTAATAATGCGAAGTTAAGAATATTGCCTAAAGAATCAATATATAACAGTTCTGCTGCCGAGGTTACCTGGTTTGATTTATGGAACATAAGTTATACCGGGCAAAATTTTACTATGCGTCCTTCAATTTCTTATACCGCTGATAATAATTATTTTTTATTACAGGCACAAAGTCAGCAGAACTCACATACTTATTTCACCTTGTATAAAGTTTCGAATCCTACCACGAACCCAAGTCTTTCAGCAGAAAATATTTATGTGAGCCGCTATTCTACAGCTCCGGATGCTAATCAACTAGGAGGCAGCAGTAGTCTTATTGATGCCGGGTATAGTTACATTCGCCATGAAGTAATATACCGAGATGGTTTTCTATGGGCTGTCCATTCAGCGAAAAATCCTGAATATGATAATTACTCCAGCCTGCATTACGTAAAGATCAATACAGCTAATAATACTACAGTTGAGGATTATTTTTTTGGTGCTGCTGGTTACTGGCATTATTATCCTAATCTTTCGGTTGATAAAGACCATAATGTAGCCATTACTTACAGCCGTTCAGGGAATAATGAATATCCGGGTGCATTTTATATTTCAAGGCTTAATAATGATCCGCCCGGTTTTTCGGGCAGTAAGCCGTTGCAGGCCGGCAAGGCAAACTATGTAAAAGATTTAGGGTCAGGCAGGAATAGATGGGGTGATTATAACGGGATCTGGCTGGATCCTTCTGATCAAAATAACTTCTGGTTATTTACTGAATACTCTGCCGGTGTTAATACATGGGGCACATGGGTTGGTCAAATTAGGCTTGTTCCTTTTCCCGGTGTATATCTGCAAACCAGCAGATCTTCTGTTGACTTTGGTAATGTTGAAGTAAATACTGCAAGTAACCCGGTTACTGTTGAAATTAAAAATCTGGGTGAAGAAGATTTGGTTATTAGTTCAATTCAGAATCCCGGGAGTGCTTTTAATTTAATTTCAGAACTAACTTTTCCAATAACCCTTAGCAGTTATGAGACAGTGTCCGCCGTATTTACTTTTTCACCTTCTGCTCCCGGTGTTTTTAGTGGAGAGATAAGTATTATTAGCAATAACCCTTCTGTATCTGTACTTGAATTAGAAGGAACAGGTTTCCGGATTAAAGCTGCTGAAGATAATGTATTTTATGCTTCATCAGGGAGTGCCAATGATGGGAATATTTTAACAGTAAATGTGTCCAGCGGGCAGGGAACAGTAATTGGCCCTTCATTATACCAGGAAATAAAAAGTTTAGCTGTACAACCCAAAACTAATATTATATACGGACTTGTTTCGAATGTTAATCCGCCCCAGCTTGTAAGGGTAAATGCAGAAAATGGAAATTCATATACTAGTAATACATTCCCGTTGTCTGGCCTTTTTTCAATATCTTTTGACACTAGTGGAAACTTATATGGAGCAGCAAGAACGGGCGAGATATATAGCCTTAATATAGTTACCGGTGAGTTTGAGAAACTATGTTCAGTAAAAACATTTATTTCCTCAATAGCATTTGATCCTTTAACAAATGAGTTGTGGGGTTCGGCATGGCAGCTTTTTGGCTCGGAAAAAGACAAGATATTTAAAATTAATCTAACAACAGGCGATACAGTATTAATAGGTAAAACAGGTCTAAAGAGTAATAGTCATAATTCTATTGCTTTTGATAATAATGGGAATCTTTACGGTATAATAGCCGGAACTTCCATTCCGGGCGATACTTCTACCACAATAATATATGATACATTGGTTAGCATAGATAAAACTACTGGTACTGGTTCAAAAATTGGCAGCCTGGGATTTAGTAATATGACGGGGCTTGCTTTTTCAGGGACTCTCGTAACATCAGCAGGGAAACCCAATACTGGGACTATTCCGCAGGATTTTACCCTAAAACAGAATTATCCTAATCCATTTAATCCCTCAACAACAATTGAATACGGTTTACCTGTTAATTCAAGAGTTAAGCTGAATATTTATAATCTGCTGGGGGAAAATGTGGCGGAATTAATTAATTCCGAACAAAGCGCAGGTAACTATACAATAACATGGAAC
>JAWOJF010000216.1:0-6969 GCA_046481785.1 Ignavibacteriaceae bacterium
AGAGACTGTTTATTTATTGCCACGACATTTATGTCGTGGTTTAGGATTCCAAATATTTTTGGCTTTAGCCCCCGAAGGGTCGGGACACGCACAATTAAGGCAAATTGTGGCTAAAGCCTCCATGCTAATTGTTTTCTCCCACGACTTAAAAGTCGTGGCAATTGATATTTTCTCCTTGTGAAGTTAATACTGAGTTGTGCAACACTCCCTTCAGCCTGGGGGATATGAGCTAATATTATATGGGCTTTAGCCCTGAATTAACTTCAGTTCAGGGCTAAAGCCCGTTATGGTTCTTTAGGCTCCCCATGTTAAAATATGGGGTTAATCAATAAAATTAATAGTTATTCCAGTCTTTAATTTTTACACAATCTCTTCGGAGGAATATTAAAATCTTTAATAATCATGCTAATTAAAAAAATGAAAATATATTCACTCAAATTGACTTTTGGGACAGCCTCATCTTTAATGTTTTAAACCAATAAATTCCTCCTTATTGTAATCAGAGTATTACCGCTTCACAGCTCACCTGATATTAAAGAAAATTGAGTCAGCCCTTTTTTTTGCTTAAATTACTATATACAGAACTTTGGAGGTTCTTATGGCACTGCTTGATGAGACTGGTATTCAGAATAAGCTTAAAAATTTTAAAGGCTGGGACTACTCCGATAAACAAATTGAAAAAGAGTATAAGCTTAAAGATTTTGTTACTGCCCTTGATTTTGTAAACAGGATTGGTAAAGACGCTGAAGCGATGAACCACCACCCTGATATTTTCATTCATTCATATAACAAAGTGAAAATTTCCATTTCCACCCATAGTGAAGGCGGTGTTACGGAAAAGGATTTTTATCTTGCAAAAAAAATTGAAGAACAAAATACTAAATGACAAATCGACAGGGAAAAGACAGGCTGGAATCCCTGCTTGCTATATATAAAAAGGATCCGGGAGACTCTTTTATTAAGTATGGAATAGCACTGGAGTATCTTTCAAGAAAAGATAACCTGAAAGCAGAAGAGTTTTTTCAAATGATACTAAAAGACGATCCTTCATATATTCCTGCGTATATGCAGTATGGAATATACCACTCTAACCAGAACAACATAGATAAAGCAAAAGATCTTTTTAAAAAAGGAATTGAAATAGCAAAAAAGGCGGGTGATAAACATGCCGCAAAAGAAATGGAGGACTTTTTAGATGAGCTCGACTAACCAGCCAACTGCTGCACCTTCACAGGAAGAAGTTTTGGAAATTTTCAAAAAAACCGGTGCGCTGTTAAGCGGTCATTTTCTTCTTACATCAGGCAGGCACAGTAATGTTTATTTCCAGTGTGCAAAAGTCCTTCAATATCCGCACTATACTGAGCTGGTATGTAAAACCATTACCGATCATTTTAAAAACTATGAGATTGATACCGTTATAGCCCCTGCTATTGGAGGAATAATTGTGGGACAGGAAGTTGCAAGGCAGATGGGCAAAAGATTTATCTTTGCCGAAAGAGAAGATAAAGACCTTGTTTTAAGAAGGGGTTTTACTTTAGAACCGGGTGAAAAAGTTTTGGTATGCGAAGATGTGGTTACAACAGGCGGCTCTGTTTTTGAAGTAATTAATATTGCCAAACAAAATAATGCTGAAGTTGTGGGTGTGGGGTTTATTGTTGACCGCAGTAATGGAAAGGTAAACTTCGGATTTCCCCAGGTCAGTACAGTTAAAATGAATGCTGTTTCATTTACACCCGAAGAGTGCGAACTATGCAGGCAGGGTATTCCTGCAGTAAAACCGGGTTCAAGAAAGACAGTTAAATAATATCTAAGATTTTTTTAAATATACTTCAAGGTTACTTATCTTCTAAAGGGCTTACTTATGAAAATAATCATTCTTCTCTTTATCTGTTCGTTCACCATTTTTGCCCAGGTTGATTTTGATAAATATTTTTTGGATAAAACCCTGCGCATAGATTATTTCCATACGGGCAACGCTGAAAATGATTCGTATTCTATAGATGAAGTAATTGAGGAACCATACTGGGGCGGCTCAAAAACAAACCTGGTTGATATATTTAATTACGGCAATTATAAATTTGTTGTTTATGATGATTCAACAAATGAGATTATTTATTCACGTACTTACTCCACTCTTTTTAATGAATGGCAGACTATTGAAGAGGCAAAGACGACAACCAAATCTTTCAGCGAAACTGTTGTTTTTCCTTATCCTAAAAATAAAGTAAGAGTAGAATTTTTCAGCAGGGATAAAAAGAATAACCTGGAAAAAAAATTTGAATACAAAGTTGATCCGGAAAATTATTTTATAACTACCGAACGCAGTCTTGAATACCCTTCATTTGAAATTCATAATTCAGGAGACCCTGCAAAAAAGGTTGACATAGTAATACTCCCCGAAGGATATACTGAAGAGGAAATGGATCAGTTTAAAGAGGATTGTAAACGGTTTACAGGGCATTTTTTTAATTCCTCCCCCTATAAAGAGAATAAAAATAATTTTAACATCTGGGGTGTTGAGGCGCCTTCAAAACAATCCGGTACCGACCTGCCTGCTAAAGATACCTGGAAAAAAACAGTTTTAAATTCAAGCTTTTATAGTCTTAATCTTGAAAGATATTTGATGACTACTGATAATAAATCAGTAAGGGACCTTGCTGCTAACACCCCTTATGATATTATTTACATTCTTGTAAACAGTGAAATATACGGGGGCGGTGCAATATATAATCATTATGCCGTCTGCGTAAATAAAAATCAATATGAGGAATATATATTTGTTCATGAATTCGGACACTTATTTGCCTCCCTGGCAGATGAATATGTAGATCCGGGTGCCGTGTACGAGGATTTTTATGATCTTACTGTAGAGCCTTTAGATCCAAACCTGACTACACTTGTCGATTTTGATTCCAAGTGGAAGAATCTTGTTGATGAAAATATACCCATCCCTACACCTGCAACGGCTGAATATAAAGACAAGGTAGGAGCCTTTGAAGGGGGCGGATATGTGGCAAAAGGGATTTACCGCCCAAAACAGGATTGCACAATGAGATCAATATCGGTTGATAATTTCTGTCCTGTATGTAAAAATGCTATCCAGGCAATGATTGACTTTTATACTAAATAGAGAACTGTAGCCTTCTTTTTATCTCCCTGTTATCCCGGGACAACAGGGAGAAATTCTTCTCCCCCGGATTTTGTATTAACAAATCATTTGCGCAATTTTGTAATTCATATTTACCAGATTTTTACGGCAGGAACTGTTTCCTGCCCTATTGCTTTGTGCTGCTATAACTAAAATTATATAAGAAACCTTACAATGCTAATGAACCAGAAAAAATTACACAGAATGATAGAAGAGATTGCATCACAGCATTTTTCATCAGAGAATGAAATGCTGATCACTGTATTGAACCAGATTGTTGAAAACGAAAGTATCAACATTACCGGGGGAAGGATATGGAAACTCTCTACTATAGAAGAAACTTATCAGCTTTTATATCAGACAGGCAAGGTTGAACAGATAAATCCGGATTTTAAAGTAAGGGTGGATGAGTATCCTCAATTCGAAAGGCTGGCTAAAGAACGTACAATATTTGGTAGTGAAACCAATAAGGTGCTTCTGAAAAAAGGTATTTTTAAATACTCTGCATCCGGCGTGGGTGAGAAGATAAAAATTAATAGCAAGCCTTATTATGAGTATCTTCTTGCATTAAATACAGATGATATTAATGAAGAATTTGGTATTGCTCTTAATATAATTGCTACTGCCCTTACTTCGCAAATAAAACAGAAACGTTTAAGTACACGTGCAACTGCATTACGTGCAGATATAGATAAGGGCAGAGAACTTCAGAAAAGCATTTTGCCGGAACATGAATACAGGTTTCATAATTATGAATTGTTCGGCATTACCAACCCGGCTGAAATAGTAGGCGGAGATTTTTTTGATTATCTTGAAATCGGCGGTGAGCACGACAGGGTTGCTGTTACAGTGGGAGATGCTGCAAGCAAAGGCGTAGGTGCTGCCGCAGAAGCTATGTATATATCCGGCGCTATGCGTATGGCAAGTACTTTTGAAATAAAGATTACCCCCTTAATGAAAAGGATGAATGAGCTGGTAAACAGAATTTTTGCGGATGATAAGTTTGCATCATTGTTTTACGGCGAGCTTTCTACCGATAAAAGCGGACTTTTTCTGTATGCTAATGCGGGGCATAATCCTCCCTATTTTATTAAGCATAATTCAGATGAAATAATTCTGCTAAACCCTACGGGCCCGGTTCTCGGCCCGGCACCCAATGCAAAATACACAATCGATAGTATCAATTTCGATAAGGATGATGTACTTTTGATTTATTCCGATGGTGTAACCGAATCTACAGATGAGCAGTTTAATGCTTATGGAGAAGAAAGGCTTTGTGATTTGTTGAGAAAAACAAAACACCTCACTCCAAAGGAAATTAATTATGCAATCCTGGAAGATGTTATAAAATATTCCAAATACGGGCAATACCACGATGATAAAACTCTTGTGGTGATTAAAAGAGTTAAGTAGCAGTCCCCTGCTTAGAACTTTCCTGATATATTTTATAAAATTATTTTTATCAGCTTAATCTTTTAAGAGAAATTCCAATGAGTAACAATAGTGAAACTTCAACCGGTAATGTTGTTGTTGAAGTAAAAGATGTCCATAAGTCATTTAAAGATGTACATGCAGTAAATGGAGTAAACCTTAAAATTCATAAGGGACAGTTTGTTGCGCTGCTGGGGCCAAACGGTGCAGGCAAAACAACTCTTGTGGAAATGATTGAAGGGATACAGCAGCCTGATACAGGTGATATTTCGCTTGCAGGTAAAAGGTGGAAAGGGAATGAAGATGAGCTTCACCAGCTAATCGGGTTATCTCTGCAGGAAACCAGGTTTATTGATAAACTTACTGTAAAAGAAACCCTTGAACTTTTTTCAAGCTTCTATCCTAATATCCGGAACAGCAGTGAACGTGTGAAGGAAGTGATCGGATTAATAGGACTAAATGAAAAAACTGATTCGTATACTGTTAATCTTTCCGGCGGGCAAAGACAAAAACTTGCTATCGGTATCTCACTGCTGAATAATCCTCAGATTCTTCTGCTTGATGAGCCCACAACCGGGCTTGACCCTAATGCCCGCCGTGAGATATGGGGGATATTGTTAAAGCTTAAAGAACTTTCACAAACATCATTAATTCTTACAACCCATTATATGGAAGAAGCCGAACAGCTTTGCGATTATATTATCATTATAGATAAAGGTAAAATCCTGCTTGAGGGTAACAGGGATGACCTGCTGAAAAAAGATGATGAAAAAATAATTGAGTTTGCATTAGATACTAACGACCGGCAGGTTTCTTTTTCTGACAGCATGAATAATCATAAAATCGTATGGGATGATAAAAATAATAAGGGAACAGTTATCCTCAATAATCTTGAAACTGAATTACCCGATTTCTTAAATTATTTGAAACAGAAGAATCTTCCTTTAAAAAATTTTGAAAGCAGGAAAAAGACACTCGATGATCTTTTTACCTCATTAACCGGACGGCATTTGCATGAAAATAATTAGATTCCACCAGTTTACAGCGCTGTTATTAGCACAGACCAAAGAGTTGATGCGTGAGCCCGCAGTACTTTTCTGGGGAATTGTTTTTCCTATTCTTATGGCTTTGGGACTTGGGCTTGCTTTTACTCAGAAAGCTGAAATTGTCCGTAATATAGCTGTTACCGGCGAAGGGGCTTCATCAAATAAGTTTGAATATTTTCTCCGGAACAGGACAGAAAAAATAGTAAGCGAAGATAATGTTGAGAGATACCAGCTAACCATTGAAGATGAAAAACTCGGCAATACCACGTATATATTCAGCAGGATGAGCTGGGAAGAAGCTATTGTACAGCTTAAGCGTGGTGAGATAAGCATTATACTTGAAGAGAAAAACGGGAATATAGAATATAACTTTGATCCTGTTAACCCGGATGCACAGCTTATATATGTTAATCTTTCGGGTATAATTAATAAGGGGGATACTGAGCTGACGGAAAATAATGATAATATTAAGCCGCTTACAATTACCGGTACGCGCTACATTGATTTTCTTATCCCCGGACTTATTTCAATGGGGATTATGATGTCATGTGTGTGGGGTGTGGGTTACAATATGATTGAGAAGCGTTCCAAAAAACTGCTTAGAAGAATGATTGCAACCCCGATGAGGAAATCTCATTTTTTAATTTCTATGATGACTGTCCGTACAGCAATGAATTTTATTGAGGGCGGACTGCTTTTCCTGTTTGCATACATTGTATTTGATGTTACAATACAAGGGAGCATACCTGCGCTGATCTTAATTTTTATTTCAAGCAATATTGCCTTTGCAGGCATTGCCATACTTACCGCTTCCCGGACTGCCAGTCTTGAAGTAGGCAACGGCCTCATAAATGCAGTTATAACCCCAATGATAGTTCTCTCCGGAGTATTTTTCAGCTATCACAACTTCCCTGAGTGGCTTGTATCTTTTGTTAAATATCTTCCCCTAACACTACTTGCAGACGGTACCCGCAGCATATTTATAGAAGGCGCCGGCATTGCCCAAATAACACTCCCCTTCTTTATTTTATTATTAACCGGCATCATTAGTTTCTGGATAGGGCTGAAGATGTTTAAATGGCATTAGAATATACAGGAATACGAGCCGGGAAGTTTTAAAGAGATGACATCTTTTTAAAAAGATGTCATCTCTAATTACAAATTTTTAGTGGGTTCTATAATTAGCAGATGGTTGAATCAGGTTTTTTAAGGAAAGAGGACTTTAGTAAAGACAAGTTTGCATCTATATATTAGACATATTAATTTACACTGGTTACAGTGATACACTTTCACAATAAATATATCTGAATTTCTGTAATGGTGTAATTGGTGTAACTTTTGGCA
>JAWOJF010000098.1:0-20178 GCA_046481785.1 Ignavibacteriaceae bacterium
GTACTGTTTGAAAGGGTAGGATTATATTTCTTTGGTTTAACCTATGGCCCTGCACGGTTTACATCCCCTGCACTTGATTTTGATATGATCCCTAAACCTGATCTTGTACTTCTCTCGCATGGGCATATGGATCATACCGATTACAAAACACTTGCTAACATCACTGATAAATGGCCGGGTGAAATTGACTGCATTACTGCATACAATACAAAGGATATTACTGAAGATCTTGAATGGCGTTCAATTAAGGAGCTTGACTGGGGAGATGAGTATGAGCTTCTTGGTATTAAGTTCAAGACACTTGAAGTAAAACATTTCGGCTGGAGATACCCGTGGGAGAAAGACCGTTCCAAAGGATTTATGAAAGACGGCAGAAGTTATAACGCATATATTCTTGAAAAGAACAGTAAAAAGATTTTATTCGGCGGTGATACCGCTTTCCATGAGAAATTTTTAATTGCGAAAGATGAAAATATTGATATAGCTATTATGCCTATAGGTGCTTATCAGCCGTGGAGAACGAATCATTGTAACCCCGAGGAAGCGTTAATTATGGCTTCGCTTCATTTAAAAGCAAAACATTTTGTACCCATTCACTGTAATACATTTAAACAGGGTATGGAACCGGTAGATCAGCCATTAAGCTGGCTTAACGAATCTGCAGAATTCTATGATATCAGTCTTGGGATAAAAAGAATAGGGGAGACATTCACACTAAAATCTTAATTGTTTTATCCACTACCCCGCTGGACTATAAATAACAGTAATCTTAATGCTTCAGTCTCCTTGAATTATAATGTAATTTCTTTGCTCTCTTTTGTAACCGTAAACCCTATAAGTATAAAACAAAGCAAAACCAGGACAGAAAGAACAACAGTCATTGTATCTGAAATAACCTCCATTTTACGCCCTCACATAATTAGAAGTTAAATAATTGCCTGTATTCGTATTAATTCACAAGCATATCAGCCGAAAACATCAATACAAAAAACAGAACTATTGCAATTAAAAATTAAAACCTGCCGAACGGGAAAATTCTGATCTTCCCAGTTAATATTTAACAATTGATGTATATTATACTATAGAAAAATTATGCCATGAAATAGGGTGCGAAAATTTATCATTTAAGGATTTTTTAGAAATACCGGGTGTTTTATTATAAAACTGATGTTCCACTTTAAGATTTTTTTATTTAAAAATTTATTTTATTTTTAATATCACATCACGCAAAAACAATATGCCAACTCAAAATAACCGGTGATGCATATGGAATGCCTGTATATCATACACAAAGGCATTTGAACAGGTTAGCCAGGTTAGTGCCCGCTATAAAAACGTGAGGGGTATGGCAGAAACTCAATAATAAAAGGTTACTGCTTATTAATATGACTTTTTTATATTTTGAAAAATTCTTAAGGGGAACAGTATGACAAAATTTTACTTTGTTTTATTTTTTACACCCGCAGTTTTCTGCCAGTCAATACTCCTTGATAAGGGTACCACCAGCATCTCGGGAGCATACAGTTTCGCTTCCAATGACGTTATCACAAATAGTGGTGCTGCTTTCATTTTTTCCCTAAGTGGTGTACTGGATGCAGGAATTGATTATTCTGAAGCAGGCCTGCTTTCAGTTCTTTCATATACAATACGCCGGGACAGTACTCCCGGAGGAATCAGTTTTTCTGCCGGATACTTTGCTGATGAATCAGGTAATGGCGGGGGGCCCATTGCAGCAATTACGGCTGGCATCCGCCTGTTATCTAATGAAAAGCTGGCACTTCTTTCTGTTGTAGGTATCTCATATGCCTTTTATTCCAGCAGAGGTTCCGGGATTAATGACTCGCGTGCACTTACTTTTGAACTTCCTTTCAGATATATCAATAATAAATTTGGTTTTTTTGTTAGCCCGGCTTTTGCATATGACCTTGAGCGGAAAAAGAATGAGTTTGTTTTTGGATTTTCAACAGGGTTATTAGTTGTTTTAAATTAGTATTGCAATATCCGCCCGTCTCCGAACCCTGTCTACCGAGTGTGTTGTATAACTAATTGAAAAATGCATTTTGTCCTCTCCTTGATAAGGAGAGGACAGTTATCATGCTTGCAGGATAACAGGTGAGGTTGCCTGTTAAGCAGTTGTCTTTACCCTGCCCCCGGTTTGGAATCCTTCCCAATCTCCTCTTTCACGGAGCCAGTGGAGAAAATTACCTTCTTGCCAATACGCAACCATTCCCTCTATTAATCATTTTCTTAAATCTAAGAATTAATTAAACTCCCTTTGTAACAATTAGTAATTTGCTCCTAAAATGTTGAATATTTTAACGATTTTCGGACTATTAAGCTTGGTATAGATTTTGGCGAAATAGTATGACTTAGAAGAGAAAAATTTATTTATTTAATTAACTGGTAAGGAAATGGAAAGAAAAAAAGTAACAATTGATGGTAATGAAGCTGCGGCGTATGTGGCTTTTAGAACCAATGAAGTAATTGCAATTTATCCTATTACCCCTTCATCAAATATGGGCGAATGGTGTGATCAGTGGTCATCTGAAGGTAAAAAGAACATCTGGGGAGAAATTCCTTCAGTAAGTGAATTACAGAGTGAAGGCGGTGCTTCCGGCAGTGTTCACGGTGCTTTACAGACTGGCGCATTAACAACTACGTTTACAGCTTCTCAGGGCTTATTACTGATGATTCCGAATATGTTTAAGATAGCCGGGGAATTAACATCTACTGTATTCCATGTGTCTGCAAGAGCAATAGCTGCACAGGCGCTTTCAATTTTTGGGGACCACTCAGATGTAATGGCTGCCCGCTCTACAGGTTTCGGCCTTTTATCTTCAAATTCGGTTCAGGAAGTAATGGATTTTGCTTTAATATCACAGGCTGCGGCACTCGAAGCCAGAATTCCTTTTCTCCATTTCTTTGATGGTTTCAGAACATCTCACGAAGTGATGAAAATTGAACAGCTTACTGAAGATGATATGCGTGCAATGATTGATGATAAACTTGTAATTGAACACCGCAATAGAGGCTTATCTCCCGATAGACCTGTTATGCGCGGTACTGCTCAGAACCCTGATGTTTATTTCCAGGGTAGAGAAACGGTAAATAAATATTATAACGCTGCTCCTGCTATTGTACAGGGCCAAATGGACAAGTTTGCGAAGCTTGTTGGCAGACAATATCATTTGTTTGATTATGTTGGCGCCCCCGATGCCGAAAGAATAATTGTTTTAATGGGTTCAGGTGCAGAAGCTGCTGAAGATACTGTTAAATACCTGTCAGCAAAAGGTGAAAAAGTAGGCATAGTTAAGGTAAGATTATACAGGCCGTTTTCAGCCGAGCATTTTATAAAAGCATTACCTGCTACCACAAAATCTATTGCTGTATTAGACAGAACAAAAGAGCCAGGTGCCGGCGGCGAACCTCTTTATCTTGATATTGTTAATGCGGTATCAGAAATGTTTAATGACGGCAAACTTCATTTTGCATATCCTAAAATGATAGGCGGAAGATATGGTTTGGGTTCTAAAGAATTTACCCCGTCAATGATTAAAGCTGTTTTTGATGAACAGAAAAAGGAAAAAGCTAAAAATCATTTTACAGTTGGTATAGTAGAAGATGTAACTAATACAAGCCTTAGCTATGATCCAACATTCTCTATTGAAGCTCCTGAAACATTCCGCGGCAAATTTTATGGTCTTGGTGCAGATGGTACTGTTGGCGCAAATAAAAATTCTATTAAAATAATTGGTGAAGGTACCGATTATTTTGCACAGGGTTATTTTGTGTATGATTCTAAAAAATCAGGCTCAACAACAACATCTCATTTAAGGTTCGGCCCTAAAGAACTTCATTCAACTTATTTAATTGATAAAGCAAACTTTATTGCATGCCATCAGCAGGTATTTTTGGAAAAGATGGATATGCTTAGAGATGCAATGGAAGGTGCTACATTCCTCCTTAATACAAAAGTTCCGAAAGAACATGTATGGGATTCACTTCCTGAAAAGGTTCAGAAAGATCTGATTGACAAAAAGATGAAACTTTACGCCATTGATGCTTATAAAGTTGGTGAAGAAACCGGCATGGGCGTAAGAATAAATACTATAATGCAGACCTGCTTCTTTGCTATATCAAATATATTCCCAAAAGAAGAAGCAATTGAATTAATTAAGAAATCAATCAAGAAAACATACGGCGCCAAAGGTGACAAGATAGTTCAGATGAACTTTGATGCTGTGGATAAAACTCTTGAGAATTTACATGAGATTGCTGTTCCTTTACAAGTAACAAGCAAAATTCAGCTTCAGCCTGCTGTTGCCGGTAAAGTTCCTGACTTTGTCAGAGATGTTACAGCCAGGATGATTGCAGGTGAAGGTGATCTTTTACCTGTAAGTAAAATGCCTGCAGACGGCACTTACCCTGTTGGTACAGCGCAGTTTGAAAAGAGAAATATTGCCCTTGAAGTTCCTGTTTGGGACAGCGCAATATGTATTCAATGTAATAAATGCGCACTTGTTTGCCCTCATGCTGCTATCCGTGCAAAGGTATATGATGAGAAAATGACAGAAGCTGCTCCCGCATCATTTAAGTATGTTAAATTTAAAGGAAAAGATCTGGGAGATAACCTTGCTTATACACTGCAGGTAGCCGTTGAAGATTGTACCGGTTGCGGATTATGCGTTGATGTTTGTCCGGTTAAGAATAAACAGGAAACAAAGCTTAAAGCTATAAATATGAGAGATCAGCTTGAACTTAAAGAAGCTGAGAGAACAAACTGGGATTACTTCCTTACATTACCCGATTATGACCGTACAAAATTAAACATCGGTGCAATTAAAGATTCTCAGTTCCTTGAGCCGCTGTTTGAATTCTCCGGTGCGTGCTCGGGCTGCGGTGAAACTCCTTATGTAAAATTAGTTAGCCAGTTATTTGGTGACAGAGCAGTTGTAGCAAATGCAACAGGTTGTTCTTCTATCTACGGCGGAAATCTTCCAACAACGCCATGGACAACCAATAAAGACGGAAGAGGCCCTGCATGGTCAAACTCACTTTTTGAAGATAACGCCGAGTTTGGTTATGGCTTTAGAGTTGCTATTGATAAACACAATACTCAGGCAATTCATTTACTTAAAAAATTAACCGTGGACATTGGGGAAGTCCTGGTTAATGATATAATAAATGCAGTTCAGAAAGATGAAGCCGGAATATATGAACAGAGAGAAAGAGTTAAAGTCTTAAAAGCTAAACTCCTCGGGTGGATGAATAATGGCTTCGACCAGGCTAAAATGAGCGATGTTACACACTTGTTAAGCCTTGCAGATTACCTCGTT
This sequence comes from Ignavibacteriaceae bacterium, assembly GCA_046481785.1. Classification (GTDB taxonomy): domain Bacteria; phylum Bacteroidota; class Ignavibacteria; order Ignavibacteriales; family Ignavibacteriaceae; genus JAWOJF01. The sequence goes on from JAWOJF010000098.1 coordinate 5,337, forward strand.
AAAAAATCAGTATGGATTATGGGCGGCGACGGCTGGGCATACGATATAGGATACGGTGGTTTAGACCACGTACTTGCATCAGGCAAAAATGTTAATGTTCTTGTGCTTGATACCGAAGTATATTCTAATACAGGCGGACAGATGAGCAAGTCTACCCCTAAAGGTGCAGTTGCTAAATTTGCCGCAGGCGGAAAACCAATGGCCAAAAAAGACCTTGGCTTAATGGCAATGTCTTACGGTAATGTTTATGTAGCTAAGGTAGCTATGGGTGCAAACGATGCGCAGACGGTAAAAGCCATTCTTGAAGCAGAAGCATATGATGGTCCTTCACTGATTATTGCATACAGTCACTGTATTGCACATGGAATTGAAATGTCGACTGCAATGAAGAATCAGAAAGCAGCAGTAGATTCCGGGCACTGGCAGTTATACAGGTACAATCCTGATTTAGTACTGGAAGGAAAGAATCCGTTTAAGCTTGAATCCAAAGGGTTAAAAATACCTTTGAAAGATTATGCTTATATGGAAACAAGATATAAGATGTTAACAAAATCGCATCCCGATATGGCTTCAAAGTTAATGGATGAAGCCCAGAAGGATGTGGAAGCAAGATGGAAAATGTATGAACATCTTGCTGAAGATAAAACTAACGGAAAAGTCTAGTTATAAGTAGAGACGCCCCGCTGGGGCGTCTTAACCAATAACAAATTAAATAGCTTTACGGTTACTTAGGCAGCTCATATAAGACGCCCCACGAGGCGTCTCTACAAAGATATTTGAACAGGAGTTAGCTATGAATGAAGAAGTAAAACACAGCCTTCCTTTAATTGGTGATAAGTTTCCTTCATTTGAAGTTCAGACTACTAAGGGTGTTTTTAGTATTCCCGGAGATTTTGAAGGTAAATGGATGGTGTTGTTTTCTCATCCCGGTGATTTTACTCCTGTATGTACAACCGAGTTTGTTGCTTTCGCTAAGCGAAATTGTGAATTTAAAAAACTGAATGCAAAGCTTATTGGCCTATCAGTTGACCAGGTTTTTGCTCATATTAAATGGATAGAATGGATAAAAGAGAAGTTTGATGTTGAGGTTCCTTTTCCGGTAATAGCTGATGATCTTGGAAAAATTTCGTATAGACTGGGAATAATACACCCTAATAAAGGTGCAAATACCGTACGTGCAGTTTTTATTGTTGATCCCAAAAGTACAATACGGGCTATACTTTACTATCCGCAGGAAATAGGGCGTAAAGTTGATGAGATATTAAGAATGATAAAGGCACTTCAGATTGCTGATGCAAATAAAGTTGCAATGCCTGAAGGCTGGCCTGACAATGAAATAATCGGAAGCAAGGTTATTCTGCCTCCGCCAAAGGATGTACAGACTGCCGAACAAAGGAAAGATGCTGAAGAAGGATTTGACTGGTGGTTCGTGTTTAAAAATTTGAATTAGAATAAGCATAAAACCCGGTCATTTCTAAGCACGGGTTTTTATTGTTCTACTTTTCGACCAAAGGAATTGAATAAAATTAAAGGATAAAAAAATGGATCTAACTACAAGCTACCTTGGATTAAAATTAAAGAATCCTATTGTTCCCTCTGCAGGCCCTCTATCACAGGAATTAAGCAACATCAAACAAATGGAAGATGCAGGTGCTGCGGCCGTAGTTCTCTATTCTTTGTTTGAAGAGCAGATTGAACATGAGACAATAGAGCACCATCATTATACATCGCGTGTTGCCGATAGCCACCCGGAAGCCATAAACTATTTTCCTGAAATTTATGATTTTAAGACCGGGGCAGACGGCTACCTCGAACATATACGTAAATCAAAAGAAGCAGTTAATATACCCATAATAGCCAGCCTTAATGGGAAGAGTCTTGGCGGATGGATTGACTTTTCAAAAAAAATTGAACAGGCCGGCGCAGATGCACTTGAACTGAATATATACAGACTTGCTGCTAACCTTACTACTCAGGGGAGTGAAATAGAAAAAGAATATATAGAAATTGTAAAAGAAGTAAAGATGAATGTAGGAATTCCGGTAGCTGTAAAACTTCATCCGTTTTTTACCTCCACTGCAAACATAGCTGCAAGTCTTGATAAGGTAGGTGCTGATGGTCTTGTTATGTTTAACAGGTTTTATCAGCCGGATATTGATCTTGATACTCTTGAAGTTGTTCCTAATGTATTACTTTCAACTCCGATGGCTTTACGTTTACCATTAAGATGGATAGCAATTCTTTATAACAGGGTTAATGCCGATCTTGCTGCTACAAGCGGTATCTATACCGAAAAAGATGTTATAAAAGTTACTCTGGCAGGCGCAAAGGTTGCACAAATGCTTTCATGCCTGTTAAAATTAGGAATAGGTCATATAGCCGAGGTACTTACCAAGATGATTTACTGGATGGAAGCAAATGAATATGAATCACTCGATCAGATGCGCGGCAGTATGAGCTATATGAATGTGGCAGATCCTTCACGCTTTGAGAGAGCAAATTATATGAAAGTGCTTAACTCTTTGAAATAAGATACAGAGTTCAAGTTCAAGAGCAAGACAAATAGTATTAAGATAACCGCTGCACAATTCAAGGGGAGGTTTTTAACTGAAGAATGCAGCGGTTTTTATTTTTAAACATCTCTATTTTATTTTAACCGTAACATCCCTTATTTTGCATTAAACTTCTTTAAAAAAATTAAATATTCAGATATTCCGGAGGACCACTAAGGCACATAGATAATGTAGGTACTCTTAGAAAACAATATGAATACTGAAAAAAAAGATTTCACAAAAAATATATTCTACCCGGTTAGTTTTGTTATTCTGTTATGGGTAATAAAATTAATTGAAGAACTCTTTAATATAAGTTTCCTTCAATACGGGTTATCACCCGGTGAAGTATCAGGTCTGATGGGAATAATTTTTGCCCCTCTTATTCATGCAGATTACAGCCACCTGATAGCTAATTCATTCCCGCTCTTAATATTGGGCTTAGGACTGTTTTATTTTTTCCCGGATGCCTCTGCCAGAGTATTTCTTATAATTTATTTTATACCGAATATAATTGTGTGGTTTTTAGGAAGGAATGCTTATCATATTGGCGCAAGCGGTATTGTATATGGGTTAATTACTTTTATTTTTTTTAGCGGAGTGATCAGAAGAGATACAAGATCTATAGCACTATCATTGGTTGTTACATTTCTTTATGGCGGTTTTGTCTGGGGAGTTCTTCCGCTTGACAGACGTGTTTCATGGGAATCTCATCTTTTTGGCGCTTTAACAGGTATGGTATGCGCTGTCATTTTCCGTAAAAACGATCCATACAAAAAATATGAATGGGAAGATGAAGATAATGATGATAATGAAAAACCTGAGATATCTTATACTAAGGGTTACCCGTGGGAAGATTAATCATTAATAATTTGAGTGGACAGGCAGATACAATATGAACAAGGTATTTGTTATTCTTGTGCTTATACCTTTAATCTTATACACCGGGAATGATAAACTGGAGCAAAGATTAGAAAAGAGTGACTCTATTTATAATGTAATTATTGAAAAAAACGATTCTCTTATCTTCCGAAAATATTATAACGGTAAATTCGATTCTTCACTTGTTAATATTCAATCTGTAACAAAAAGTATATTGGCAATTTTAATAGGAATTGCAATTGATAAACAAATTCTTAAATCTATTGACCAAAAAATTGCGGAATATTTTCCTGAGATAAATTTTGAGGATGATACCTTAAAAAAACAAATAACAATCAGGCATTTATTAAATCAAACTTCCGGATTAAGAGCTGAGAATATTATTGACCTGGAAGGATGGATAAATAGCCCAAATCATGTAGAATATGTCTTATCTTTTCCACTTAATTCTATCCCGGGGGAACTTTATAATTACAATTCTGCGGCTTCTCACCTGCTTTCCGTAATATTACAAAGAGCGGCTAAACAGAGTACAGAACAATTTGCGGCAGATAATCTGTTTAAGCCTTTGGGTATAGTTCATTTTAAATGGGAACAATTAAACGATGGCTATTTTGATGGAGGCGGATTATTATCGATCTGGATGAGAGGCGATGATTTACTGAAACTGGGGCAGCTTATTCTAAATAAAGGTAAATGGAATAACAGGCATCTTGTATCCGAAGGCTGGATTAATGAGCTTTTAAACAAATCCAATAAAGTTCCTGCTCATTGGGGACTAAAAGGCTCCCTTCACGGGATGTGCTGGTATACGGCAGTATATAAAAATATTATTGTTCATTTTGCCATGGGTTACGGTGGCCAGTATATTTTTATCATCCCGCAGATGAAATCTGTTATTGTTGCAAATCATAATCACGATACTGCCGAAGGAATAAAACAATCAAACGATTTTTTTGAATATATTTTTCCCTTGTTGATTGACAAAGTAACATATTAGTAATCACCTGCTGATTCCTTGATAATTCTTATATTGTAAACACAAAGCAGGAGTATTTTATGCCGATAAGAACAAAATACAGAGATTCTATTAGTCTTATGAAGGAGCTTGGTGTTGAAGATCTGAAAATTTGGGAAGAAAATGGTGCCCTGCAGGTTAGAGGAAAAACCAAAACCCCGCACGACCGGGAATTAATTAAGCATAAGGTAGAAGAAGAAAACCTGGATAAGGCTCAGGATATTATTCTCCAACTGGATATTGCTGAACCAAAAACATAATCTTTACCCGGCTGAATAAATTTATTAAACTCACTCTGCAAGTACAGCCTTAAGAGCCTTATCAGCACGCTTCAGATCATCTCTTTCGGAGGATGTTTCATTAAAATCACCCCGAATAGCTTTTAGCGCCATTTTTTCTTTGTCAATTTCGGCCTTTGTTCTGATACCCATTTTTCTGAATAGAGGAAGCGGGGGACACCAGCCCTGCACTGCATGTTGTATTAAAAAGGTGGTTATAATGGCGGGTAAAATCAACCATTTTTTATCATGCATTGCTGCCAGGGCTACTCCGGTTAAAGCAAGTGTGCCGGCATTAACTTCCAGTGTTCTTTCAATGTCCCATTCTTTATCAAGTTCATTTAACCTGCTATCAATCTCATATCTTCCTTTCAGTGACAGGTATCTGACTCTTGCTTCAATTTCCTGATCTATTCTTCTGTTAATATCTTTATCTGTATTTCTTCTTACATGTCCGTTCTTTTTAAATATCATATCTGCACCTTTTTTATTGCAATCTAAAAAATGAATACGTCATTTAGTTTGACGTATAACATCTCTTTGAGTGATACCAGTTCTAAGATTGCCAGGTTTTCAAAAAGTATATGTCTGCAATAAATGAAACATATTAAGGATAATTATGATGAATGAATTGTATCTAATTTTCAAATTTTACAATTTAGAAGCCTATAACAGGGCTTAACAATATGAAATCACTTAAAACGCTTCTCAATAATTCACTATTTATCATAGTATCTCTTGCTGTTTTTCAGGCACTAATTCATTTGTATACAAATGCCTTTGCAAGCTATGGTATATTCAGAGATGAGTTTTATTATTTGGCCTGCAGCAACAGACTGGATATAGGTTATGTAGATCATCCTCCTTTGTCTATTTATATACTTGCCGTAAGCAAATTTGTATTTGGTGATTCATTATTTGGTCTCAGGATGCTTCCGGCAGTAGTCTCAGGCGTGGTAGTTTTAATTACAGGATTATTGGCAAAAAGATTAGGCGGAAAAAATTATGCTGTTGCCTTATCCTGCATAGCGGTAATATCCACACCTCAGCTTATGGCAATGTTTACGTTTTATTCAATGAACTATCTTGATTATTTATTCTGGATATCTGCTGCTTATGTAATTGTACTTCTAATTGATAACCAAAAACCTTCTTACTGGATTACGCTGGGAATAGTTTTGGGCCTTGGTTTATTTAACAAAATTGGAGTATCATGGTTATGTGCCGGAGTTTTTCTTGGTATAGTATTTACTCCTTTGCGCAGCTCTTTAAAAACAAAATGGCCTTATATAGCTGCCTTAATTGCATTCATTATTTTTCTGCCTTATATAATCTGGAATATCAACCACAATTTTGCTCATCTTGAGTTTATAAGAAATGCTACCCAGCTTAAATATAACAATATTACCAGGATGGATTTTTTATCCGGACTTTTTCTGCCATATCATCCTTTAAATGTTTTAATCTGGCTTCCGGGTTTATATTTTTTCTTTTTTAATAAAGAAGGGAAAAGATACAGGATTCTCGGAATAGTATTTATTACAGCATTCCTAATACTTCTTATTAATGGCAACAGTAAGTCCGAATACCTTGGGCCGGCATTCCCTTTATTGTTTGCAGGCGGGGCAGTATTGCTTGAACGATTCTTTAATAACAAAAGCAATATATTAAAATATTCTTTTCCTGCAGTTCTGTTTATTTCCGGATTACTGCTTGCCCCATTTGCAATGCCGGTGCTTCCTGTTCAATCTTATATTTCTTATTCAAAAGCTGCCGGTATAGGGCCTTCTGGTGCCGAAGGAAAAGAACTGACTGATCTTCCGCAGTTTTACGCAGATATGTTCGGCTGGGAAGAAATGGCAAGAACGGTTTCTGAAGTTTACCAATCACTGCCTGATGAAGAGAAAAAGAATACTGTAATATTTGCTCTCAATTATGGTGAAGCAGCGTCTTTGGAATATTACAGCAGAAAATATCCTCTCCCGGCTATAGTGTGTCCGCATAATAGTTACTGGTACTGGGGATTAGAAGATTTTAAAAATGCAAAAACGGCTATTGTTGTTGGTGGCGATCCTGATATTCACAGACAAAATTGTGATGAAGTTATTGAAGCAGCCAGAGTAAGAAGCAAGTATGCCATGCCGTATGAAACTAATCTTCCACTGTATATATGCAGAAAGATTAATCGTCCCCAGGAAGAGATCTGGAAAAAATCAAGATTCTTTATATAATGTATTTATAATGTTAAGTATTGACTAATAATTAAGTGTTTCCGAATATTGAGCTCCTGCTGCAGGAGCTCTTTTACAGGTTAGTACCGGAAATGTTTTATTTGTTCCCCTCTTTTACCTATTTCGGTCATAGCTTCTATACCAATTTCAAGATGAAGTGTGGAGTATTTATTGGTTACCATTAAATCTGATTCGGCAGTTTTAACGCCTTCAGGTATCATTGGAACATCCGATACAAGAAGCAGGGCACCGCGGGGAATTTGATTTATGAGTCCAACAATAAATAAAGTAGCGGTTTCCATATCTATTCCAATAGTATGGAGTTTCCTCAGGTAACTTTTAAAGTCGCTGTCCCATTCCCATACCCTTCGGTTAGTTGTATATATTACACCTGTCCGGTACTCAAGCTTACGCTTAATAATTTTCTCTGAAACAAACTTATGAAGTTTAAATGAGGGTAAGGCTGGAACTTCTTTTGGGACATAATCATTGCTGGTACCCTCACCTCTTATAGCAGCAATAGGCAGGATGAAATGTCCGAGTTCTGTTGTTTTTTTTAATCCGCCGCATTTACCGAGAAATAACACGCCTTTAGGCTTGCGGGCAACAAGCAGATCCATTATTGTTGCGGCATTAGCAGAACCTATTCCAAAATTTATGATTGTCAGGCCTTTGGAGTTGGTTGCCGTTTGCATTGGTTTTCCAATACCCTTTATATCACACTTGAACTGTTCGGCAAATTTAAATACATAACTGTGGAAGTTTGTTAAAAGGAGATAATCCCCGAATTCGTCTATTTTTGTGCCGGTATAACGGGGAAGCCAGTTTTTTGCTATGTCAAGTTTTGTTTTCATTATATGTGAAGAGTTATTTTTTAATTCATCAATAAAATAAATATATTATTTAAGAATTCCCTGAACATTTTTACGGATACCTTATGATAAAACACTTTATAACCTTTAGAGATTTTCTTCACAATTTCGCTTTCCGCGATATCAGAGTTCTTATAGCCGCATTAATTCTGGTTACCGGGAGCTGGATATTTCTTGAAATAGCGGATGAAGTTGATGAGGGATCTACAAAGGAATTTGATGAATGGGTCTTAACCTCATTAAGAAGTTCAGAAAATGATGAAATTCCTTTGGGGCCAAAATGGCTGCCTGAATCAGTCAGGGATATAACCGGACTTGGGAGCGGGGTAGTAATATCATTAATGACTCTTGCTGTAGCCGGTTTCCTGTATTTACAGAAAGAATACCGGATACTGGTACTTGTGCTTTTTGCTGTATTAGGGGGAGCCTTACTTAGTGTTGGCCTTAAGGAGTTTTACGGGAGGGAGCGGCCCGGCATTGTGCTTCAGCTAATGAGCGCAACTTCACTTAGTTTCCCAAGCGGGCATTCTATGATGTCTATGGTAGTTTATCTATCATTAGGATCGCTGCTTGCAAGGCTTCAGACTATGAGAAGGATTCGTGTTTATATAATTGCTCTTGCTCTTTTTCTGTCTTTTATAATCGGTTTAAGCCGCATATATCTGGGGGTACATTATCCTACCGATGTTATTGCCGGCTGGTCAGTAGGTTTAGCATGGGCTTCAATAGTCTGGTTTGCAGCATGGTATGTTCAAAAGAAGGCAGAATCGAAGCCTGCAAGTTCATAAAAAGACTTGTTTTTTACCCGGAACGTTATAATTTAAAAGGGTAGCTATATACTTTTTTTTAAAAAATGAAAATAGATAATCTTAAAAAAGTCAGAAGGGTATATACACAAAAAATTTTTTCTTCTCCTGAAAAAGTATTCCCCCTTCTTTGTCCGGTTAGAGAAGCCGATTGGGTTGACGGCTGGGATCCCGAAGTTGTTTTTACAAATTCCGGGGTTGCAGAGCAGGGTTGTATTTTTATTACAAGTGCCGATGGGATTAATTCAACATGGTATATTAACAGGTATGAACCGGAAAATTACTTTGTTGAAATGATAAAATTTACCCCCGGTTTGCTTATTACAAAACTTGAAATACAATTGAAGGGAAATGCTAACTATACTGATGCCGAAATCGCATATACTTTCTATGCTGTAAGTGAGAAGGGAGAGAGGGAGCTGGATAAGTTTACCCCGGATTATTATAAAAATTTTATGAAAGAGTGGGAAGATCAAATGAATTTTTACCTTACATCAAAGATGAAGGAGCATGTTTAATCTAAAATTCTATAATAACCTGTCATTTTCTAATTATTCCAATATACCAGCTAAATACTCTTCCGATGAATCTGCAAACTCCCTGTTCTGGTAGTTATTTCTTCACCTGCAGTTTCTCATTTTATAATGCTATTTCCTGTTTATAGTGAATTTAGAGATAGCTATATTATGTACTGAATGATTAGACTATTATTACATATTGTTTCATCCTTTGTTTTTATTCTGCTGATATTATCTCAGGGGCTTAATGCACAAACTCCCTTATTTAATTTTGAAAAACTTTCTCTTGAAGAAGGTTTGTCCCAAAGTTCAGTTTCTGCAATATACCAGGATAAAAAGGGATTTTTATGGTTTGGTACTGCAAACGGGCTGAACAAGTATGACGGGTATGATTTTATAGTTTATAAACATGATCCGGATGATACAAATTCTTTATCAAATGATATGATTACTGCAATTACTGAAGATAGAGAAGGCATGCTTTGGATAGGGACTGAAGGAGGATTAAACAAATTTGACCCGGTGGAAGAAAAATTTACCCGGTATGCAGCTAATCATGGTAAAGAGAACATGATTAGCAGTAACAATGTTTATTCACTCCTGGTAGATAAAAAGGGGATGATATGGATTGGAACTTTTGGCACAGGCCTGAATAAATTTGATCCTCATTCGGGCAGGTTTTCCCTTTATAAAAATATTTCAAATAATTTTGTTCATTCGGGACTAAATTTTATAAGAAATATTAAGGAAGATAAAGAAGGAAAATTATGGCTCGGTACATATGGCGGTGTTTCAGTTTTTGATCCGGAAACAGAAAAATTCAGGAACTACAGTAAAGAATTTCTAAAGCAGAATCCGGATATAAAAGAAGAAGTTTATGCCCTTAATATTGATGATGATGGGATTGTATGGTTTGGGACAGACGGAAATTTAAACATGTTTAACCCCCATACAGGTAAGTTAAACTCTTATATCTCAGGTGATAAAACAGTAAATACCTATTTCAGGATATGGGCATTATTAGTTGATTCAAAAGGGAATGTATGGCTGGGAACAGGGGAAAATGGGATACATATTTTTAATAAAAAAGAAAATTCATTTACTATAATAAGAAATAATCCTGTTAAGCCTTTAAGCCTTTCAGATAATTCTGTTGTGGCATTGTATGAAGACAGGGGAGGTGTAATATGGGTAGGTACTTCCTCAAGCGGTATAAACAAGTATATTGGAAATAAAAATAAGTTTAAGCATGTTAAACATGATCCGGAAAATTTGAATACTATTTCACCCGGACTTGTATTTGGGATAGCTGAAGATAAATACGGATTCCTTTGGGTAGGAACCCTTAATGGTTTAAATAAAATAAGTAAAAACGGAAAAGTAACCCGTTATATAAGAAAACCAGACTGCAGCGGCTGCATAAGCAGCAGCAAAATAAGAGCAATTGAAGAAGATCAGGATGGCAATATATGGATTGCTACTCAGTGGGGATTAAACAAATATGACAGGCGAAAAGACATTTTTATAAAATATAAAACCGATCCCTCACACAGAAACTGGCTTTCAACTAATAATTTATCCTGTTTATACATAGACCGCGAAGGAATAATATGGATTGGATCTTTTAATTATGGGCTGCAGCGTTTCGATCCGGTTAAAGAAACTTTTAAATTATACTCTTATGAGGATGGGAATGGAGGAGGTTTAAAATCTAACAGGATAATGACATTAGGTGAAGATAATGAGGGTAAACTGCTGATTGGTACTGAATCAGGGCTGCATATATTTGATAAGCAATCTGGTAAGGTTGTACAGGAGTACCGAACGGGTAAGGATAGTGCCAGTTTAAGCAATGAGTCTATTTTGTCTGTTTATTGCGATAAAGATGGGATAATCTGGCTTGGTACGTATGGCGGAGGATTAAATAAAATAGACAAAAAAAAACAACGTGTATCCCGTTTTTCTGAGGCACAGGGCCTACCCAATAATGTTGTGTATGGTATCCTGCCGGATGATTCGGATAACTTGTGGTTAAGTACTAATAAAGGATTAGTTAGGTTTTCAAAAAAAACGAACAATGTAAGGATATATGATCCTTCAGACGGCTTGCAAAGTTATGAGTTTAACTCAAATGCATTTTACAGGAGCAGAAGCGGCGAACTGTTTTTTGGCGGAGTTAACGGATATAATTCGTTCTTCCCGGAGGAAGTAACAGATAATACCGCTATCCCGTCGGTTGTAATAACCTCGGCAAAGACTGCGCAGAGTGTACTAAGCAAAGGCGGAATAATTTCCTCTGATTCTCCCGTTGAATTATCTTATAATCAGAATTTTATTACTTTTGATTTTGTCTCCCTTGATTTTACTAATCCAAAGAAAAACAAGTATGCATATAAACTTGAAGGCCTTGAAGAGAAGTGGATAAATTCAGGAAACAGGAGATTTGTAACATATACAAATCTTGAGCCGGGTAAGTATGTATTTAAAGTTAAAGCTTCAAATGGTGATGAGATATGGAATGAACAGGGCGCTTCCTTTAGTTTTATAATTTATCCTCCTTTCTGGCAAACCTGGTGGTTCTATATAGCTGCCGCTTTTATGATTACAGGAGCTGTTATTTCTATTCATAAATACAGGGTAAGGTTAAAAGTAAAACAGCTTCTGGAAATTGAAAATATGAGGAAAAAAATTGCAGATGATTTTCATGATGAACTGGGGCATAAGCTGACAAAAATATCTTTATATAGTGAGCTGATGAGAAAAGGTCTGGTTGAAAAACCAGGTGAACCTGTTTCGTTAGAGAATGATGAAAATTATCTGAAAAAAATTAATGAAGCTGCAAATACCCTCTTTGATGATACAAAAGATTTTATCTGGTCAATTGACCCTGTTAAGGATACTCTTTATGATCTGGCTGTTTATCTTAAAGATTTTGGTGATGAACTTTTTGACAAATCAGGTATTGCATTCCGTGTGAATGAAATTTCAGTTGAACTTTCGGAAATAAATCTGCCAATGGACTGGAAACGCCAGCTTATCCTGTTATTTAAGGAAGCAATGAATAATTGCCTGCGGCATTCCGAATGTACTAATGTGGAACTGTCTGTATCGGCACCTGATGAAAAAATTGAAATAACCCTTAAGGATGATGGTAAAGGATTTATTACAAATAATGGCTTAAAAGGAAGAGGTTTAGTAAACATGAAGGCACGTGCCGACAAACTTAAAGCCATGCTTACAATAGAATCTGTTCCCGGGAAAGAAACTGTTATCAGGCTAACCGGTGAGTTAAGTTCAAAAATAAAAAATTAGGGTTTTAGCCCTATAACAGGTATTTCTATACCATGTTAAAGCGCAGGGTAAAAATATTTGGGATAAAGATTTTAATTTCGAAAGGTGGATAGGTGACAGATTTAATATATGTTTCGCTGGTTGAGGATGATGATGAAATAAGGGACAGCCTGGCACTTCTTATAAACAGCCGGGAGGGATTTAAATGTATAAGTTCTTTCAGTAATTGTGAGGATGCATTAAAAAAACTTCCGTCTGATCCGCCGGATGTAGTTTTGATGGATATCAGCCTCCCCGGAATGACCGGGATAGAGGGAGTAAAAAGATTAAGAGAAAAGCTGCCGAACGTTGATGTACTAATGCTGACTGTGCATAAAGATGATGATCTTGTATTTCAATCATTATGTGCCGGGGCTGTGGGTTATCTTATGAAAAACACTTTGCCTGACAGACTCCTTGATTCTATCAAAGAAGTATATGAAGGCGGTGCCCCCATGAGCACAAATATTGCCCGCAGAATTGTAACATCATTTCATCCAACCACTAACCCGTTATTAACACAAAGAGAAACTGAAGTTCTTTCTCAGCTCTGTAAAGGACAGAGCTATAAAATGATTGCTGATACATTAATTATCAGTGAAGAGACAATTCATTTCCATATAAAAAATATTTATAAAAAACTGCAGGTTCATAGTAAATCTGAAGCCGTTGCCAAAGCAATTAAAGAAAAGCTGGTTTAATCCGTTCTGATCATTACCCCGCGTTTAAATTTGTTATAAAATATTTCAAATTTTAACATGTATGTATTCCCATTATTTATATGATATTATTTGTCTCTGTTAATCATTAAATCCTATTCTTTCTTGCCATTAGCTTATATATCTTTTAATTTAAGACAGTTTTTGTTATAATGAAAAATAATTTTAAATATCACCCTTTTTGAGTATTGTTTTATTCGAAGTAAGATGATATTTTAAACTATAAACCCAGACCATAAAAATATTTTAGCAGTTAAAAGTAATTGACCTAAACAGGATGATGCATTTCTATGTAATAAAAGAAAGGCCGTAGTCCCTGTTATGATTTATAAGGCTGGACCAATGATAAATATTTGCTAAACAAAAATAGAATTTATAAAAATGCATAATAGCTCTGTTCCGTTATATAATACCATTAAAAGAGTATTTGATGTAGTTTTTGCATCGATATTGATAATATTGTTAAGTCCGCTATTGGTAATTATTTATACAGTAATATTTTTTGAAACTGGAATGAACCCGGTGTTTACACAGCAGAGGGGAATAGTCCTGGAGAGACCCCGATTTAAAATCTATAAATTCAGAACACTAAGAAGTAATTGTTTGCTGAATAATATAAATCAGCACGAAATCTTTTTAAAAGATAACTTAATAGAGGCAGTAACAGTTACAGGGTATATTTTAAGAAAAGCCGGCCTGGATGAACTTCCCCAGCTAATTAATATTTTACGCGGTGAAATGTCTTTTATCGGCCCGCGGCCTTTATCCATTGATGATTTAATTATATTAAAAAAATCCGAACCATTATATTATGAAAGGCGAAGTGAAATTCTATCCAGGCCGGGTATTTCGGGTTACTGGCAGATTTTTGGCTGCCGGTTAAGCGGAACTAAAAACCTTGTTGAATGTGAGGAAGAGTATGAAAAAGCCAAATCATTTTCTTTTGATATTTTTCTGATATTAATGACAATACCAATTATACTCTTTGGCAAACATTATGATTCTATTATTAACGGGCAAATAAAAAAGATAAGAGTACCGCAGTATTTAATAAATTACCAGAAGCGGGAAGGATGATACAACATTTGGGCGACCAACTGGCCGCCCCTGCAATTTTTCACATATCCTCCGGAACCTCTGGATAACGCTTTTCATAATCTTATCAGTTAAGTATTAATAAAATCCCCGCCGTTTATATGTATAACCTGGCTAGTAATATATGAAGCATCCTCACTTGCAAGGAAAACATATGCTGGTCCAACTTCACTTGGCTGGCCGGCTCTTCCCATAGGTGTATCAGTTCCAAATTCAGCTACTTTATCCTTATCAAAAGTAGAAGGGATAAGCGGAGTCCATATTGGACCTGGTGCAATACCATTTACTCTTATTTTTTTATCAACCAGTTCCTGTCCAAGAGATCTTGTAAAGGCAGTTATCGCGCCTTTAGTTGATGAATAATCCAGCAGATGACCGCTGCCGCGGTATGCAGTTACACTGGTTGTATTTACGCGTACGCTCGACGCTCGCGCGGATGCCACCTCCGGCAGCGTGGATCGCCTCGTACGAGGCGCCCTGGTTGCGCAGCTCGAACTCGTTCGCGCGGTCGCCGCTGAACACCGGATGCGTGTGACAGTCG
>JAWOJF010000314.1:0-9129 GCA_046481785.1 Ignavibacteriaceae bacterium
GTAAAACCTTTTGCTGCTTCTTGAGCAGTATTTATTAGAAGCGAGATTAAAAACATGGCTATTGATAAACATGCTAATTTTAATTTAGACATTTTCACTCCGTTAATTAATTTGACATCCTTCATACATTTACTGCAGCGGATGATATTCATTTAGTTTTTATTTTTCAGTAACATTATCAGAAAATCACCATACTGCATCGGTTCTTCCAACCTGATTAATAATAAGTATGGGCTGTATATATACTTTCTTAAAACTCCAGATTAATTATCAACGTTATTGTTTAATAAATTGAAACAATTTGGCGTCTTGTCAAATTAAAACTTCGCCGTAAATCCAATAATAGGCATAATTCCAAAATCATACCGAGGCTCTGTGGGACATAAAGTCAAACTTAGTTGAAATTTAGAGACTCCAAAATAATTATGCCACCTTAGATTGTTATAATTTCAATTCGTTTTTAATAGCTGTTCTCAATAAATCAAGTTTTTGATAATTGTTAATTTTTCTCATCCTCTTTTCTATTTGAAGTAGTGAAACAGCAACCCATCTGGCTCTCATCTCCGATGAAGACCAGTATTTAACTTTCCTTACATAATTGCCAAGCTGCGAGTTTAGACTTTCGATAACATTTGTTGTAAGCAATGATTTTCCCAGTTCTTCGACTAATCCAAGCCGGTGGATTGTAAGTGTTTCTTCTAAGCCTTCTGCTAATGAGTTTGCAGCACTTCTATTTATTTTGTTGAGTTCGTTTTTTATTTCAAACAATTTTGACTTGGCTGTCTCATAATCAGGTTCAAGATACGCTCTTTGAAGCTTGCCTCTATAATGCTCTTGTTTATCTTTTGGTAAGTAGCTGACTACATTTTCTCTCTTATGCCAAGTACATCTTTGAGCTACTGCATACTTGCCAAACGTCTCTTTTACTGCTTTTATCAAGCCTGTTGAGCCATCGGTTATCGTGAGTATGCCTTGTCTAAAATTAAAATTTCTTCTTATCAATTCCTTTAATAATTCGCCTGTTGATTCGTTATTCTCTGTTGTCGAGTGGATAAAACTTAATGGTATTTTATCTCCCGTAATTGTTATGCCAAGGGCTATTACTACTTGTTCTTTTGATAAATACTTACCATCTATTACCAAGCCTATAAAATCGTAATCACCTAAATCTCTTCCTTCAAATTCTTCCAATGCTTTTTTGCTCTCCTCTATAAATGTTCGGCTTACTGATGATTGGCTTAAACCAAAGCTTTCTGATGTAAGCCTGGCTACTTCTCCATAATTGCTTTCACTTAATCCGAAAATTATTCTTTTTATCAACTCTTCACTCGGCATTTCTGTCTGTCGTAACTTTTTATAATTCTCCAGCCCTTCTGTTTTTCTTCTCTTTTTATCATACAATCTCGGTATCCGCATCTTTACTCGTTCATCTCCTATGCGGATGCTGCCGGGATTGCTGCCCCAACGGCTGTAGCTTTCTTCCTCATTTACATCTCTTTGATATCTTTCTCCTGCTTTTTGATGTACCTCGTCTTCAAATACTTGATTGGCTATTAGTTTTGCTATTTCCGTATAATGTCTGAATAATTCTATTTGTGTTTCTATTGGTTGTTCTATTAACCAATTGAGATTTTTACTCGTTATTTCTTTATTTTCCATTTGAGAGACTCCTTAAGTTTTTATTTTGTTGATAACTTAATTTATTAATTTTTGGAGTCTCTTTTCTTTTTTCCCTTTCTCTTATTTCAACTAACTTTTAATATAACTCAAGAAAATCTAAGTCGGGATTAAATACTTATCATTTATCATGTTATGTTACTATTACGTAATTGATAAATTTTTCTAATGGACAATCCGGGATAATGAATACCTGTATTTAAAATAAAAAAAGAGCAGACCAACCGGAATGCTCTTTAATTTTCACAAACTAAAAGAAAATTTATTTTTCTTCGCTTTTTTCTTCGGAACTTTCGGTTGTTTTTTCTTCAGTAGTTTCTTCAATTACCTGGGCGTCTTCAATAACTTCCTTCTTTGCTTTCGCTTTGGCTCTTGTTTTAGTTTTGGCTTTCGGCTCTTCAACAACCTCTTCAACTTTCTCAACTTTATCTTCTGTTTTTTTTGCTTTCGCTTTCGGTTCTTTCTTTACGGAAACATCGTTAAAATCCACAAGTTCAATCAGAGCCATATCGGCTGCGTCGCCGGCACGGTTGCCTAATTTAACAACACGTGTGTATCCGCCCGGTCTGTCACCAATTTTGGGTACTATTTCGGAAAATAATTCCTTAAGTACATCTTTGTCGTTTATAAAACGGGCGATAAATCTTCTCGCGGCAACTGAATCGTCTTTAGCTTTAGTAATAAGCGGTTCAACAAATGATCGAGTTTCTTTTGCCTTAGCTACGGTAGTTTTAATTTTCTTGTGTTTCAAAAGAGCCGTAGCTAATGCTTTTAAAGTAGCAGCTCTGTGTGATGCAGTTCTTCCTAATTTTCTACCTTTAACTCTATGTCTCATTCTTCTACCTTTTTTGCAATATTAGTTATTATCAGTATCGTATTTTATATATCGGTCAACGTCCATACCAAAATCGAGTCCGTAATTTTCTACGATTTCAATCAATTCAGCAAGGGACTTTCTACCAAAGTTTCTGAATTTAAGCATTTCAGATTCATCTTTACGAACTAAGTCGCCAAGAGTTTTTATATTTGCTGCTTTAAGACAATTATGAGATCTAACGCTAAGCTCCAAATCATCTACACTTGTAAGTAATATTTTTTTTACTCTTTCTGTTTCGGCGTCTTTTTCGGTTTCAACTTTGTGCTCTTCCTGTTCAACATCAAAATTGATGAACAGATTAATATGATCTTTAAGCACACTGCCCGCATTAGACAAAGCATCTTCGGGTGTAAGACTGCCGTCTGTAGTAATTTCGAGTGTTAGCTCTTCAAAATCGTTACTTTCACCAATTCTAACATTTTTAACGTCGTAAGTAACCTTACGGATTGGCGTATAGATGGAATCAATAGGAATAATTCCTATGGTTTGATCAACAATCACCTGCATGTTAGAAGGCACATAACCTTTACCGAACCCGAATCTCAATTCCATTGCCACTTTAGCATCTGCGTTTAGTGTAGCAATTTTTAAGTCCGGATTTAAGATTTCGATATCGGGGCAGGCTTTTTGCAGATCTGCCGCGGTAAATTCACCTGGTCCGTTCAAGGATAATTCCAATCTATTGGCTTTTTTGTTAAGAATTTTCATACGAACTTTTTTCAAGTTCAGTATAATTTCTGTAACATCTTCGACTATACCCGGTATATTTGTAAACTCATGTAAAACACCGTCTACTTTAATAGCGTTAATAGCAGCTCCGGTAACAGATGATAAAAGCACTCTTCTAAATGCGTTTCCTAAAGTTACACCAAATCCTCTTTCTAACGGCTGAACGGTGAACTTTCCGTACCGGTCAGACGCTGTTGATTCTTCTAATACTACACCTTCCGGCATCTTAATGAACGGATAGCTCATTTAAAATTCCTCTTTCTAATTATAGATTATTTTGAATACAACTCAACAATCAGTTGTTCATTTGCATTTAACGGTATTTCTTCGCGTTCAGGAACCTGTAAAAAAGTACCGCTTAATGTGGCTTTTTCAATCTGCAACCAACTGTATAAACTATCTTTAGTTCTGCGCAACGAATCGTGTATCGAATCCAT
Organism: Ignavibacteriaceae bacterium; assembly: GCA_046481785.1. Lineage (GTDB taxonomy): Bacteria > Bacteroidota > Ignavibacteria > Ignavibacteriales > Ignavibacteriaceae > JAWOJF01. The sequence continues at coordinate 3,721 of JAWOJF010000314.1, forward strand.
TTTTTTGCTTGCATCTTTAATGGAAACAACATCCCCGGGAGAAACTAAAAAAGAAGGGACGTTTACAATTTTTCCGTTAACCAACAGGTGACCGTGTAATACTAACTGACGCGCAGCTTTTCGTGAAGGTGAAAAACCTAATCTGAAAACAACGTTATCCAATCTTCTTTCCAACAACATAATCAAGTTAGCGCCTGTAACACCTTTTTGTCGGTTTGCATTCTCAAAATAAGTTCTAAATTGAGTTTCAAGAATTCCGTAAATTCTTTTAATTTTTTGTTTTTCTCTTAACTGAACTCCGTATTCGGAAAATTTAGCTCTTCTGTTCAAACCATGCTGACCGGGAGGATAGTTTTTTTGTTCGAGCGGGCATTTTTCGGATAAGCATTTAGAGCCTTTCAGAAAAAGCTTTTGTTTTTCCCTTCTGCATAATTTACAACTTGGACCAGTATATCTTGCCATTAATTACTCTCCTAATTAAACTCTTCTTCTTTTCGGTGGTCTGCAACCATTGTGAGGGATTGGTGTAATATCTCTAATAGACATCACCTGTATACCGGCAGTAGTTAAAGCGCGGATTGCAGCTTCTCTTCCCGAACCGGGACCTTTAACAAAAACATCAACTCGTCTTAAACCGAGATCATGAGCTTCTTTTGCGGCTGATTCGGCAGATACCTGAGCTGCAAACGGAGTATTTTTTCTTGATCCCTTAAAACCATTTTTACCGGCAGACGACCACGAAATTGTATTTCCATATATATCTGATATGGTAACAATAATATTATTAAACGATGCTTTAACGTGAGCAACGCCAACAGCATCAACATGAACTTTCTTTTTTGCCTTTTTTACTGACTTAGCCAAAGTTTAACTCCTTTTTAATTATTTCTTGCCGGCGACTTTCTTTTTGCCCGCCACAGTTCTACGTTTACCTTTACGTGTACGCGAGTTCGTTTTAGTCCTCTGTCCACGGCAGGGTAAGCCACGTCTATGTCGTAACCCTCTGTAAGCACCAATGTCCATTAATCTTTTAATATTCTGTTGAACTTCACTTCTAAGGGCGCCTTCAACTTTATATTCGGTTGTCATTACCGATCTTATTTCGGCAACTTCCTGCTCAGTTAAATCGGCAATTTTTTTTTCTGCATCTACTTTGGCTTTAGTTAATATTTCACGAGCCGCCGCCTGTCCGATACCATAAATATAAGTCAATCCGATGTAAACTTTTTTTTGTTTTGGTAAGTCAATACCTGCAATACGAGCCAAGCTATATCCTCCTAATAAATTCTAACCTTGTCGTTGTTTGTGTTTTGGAGTTTTGCAAATTACTCTTACAACACCTTTTCTTTTGATGATCTTGCAGTGCTCACATATTTTCTTAACTGATGCACGAACTTTCATCTTCGCTCCGTTTATTTATATCTGTATGTAATTCTACCTTTGTTCAAATCATAAGGAGATAATTCAATCGAAACTTTATCCCCAACTAATATTTTAATAAAGTGCATTCGCATTTTACCGGAAATATGGGCTAACAATTCATGTCCATTATCAAGTTTTACCTTAAAATAGGCATTGGGCAATGTTTCTGTAACTACACCATCAACTTTTATTGCGTCTTGTTTCGCCATTTAACACACTGTTAATATTTCGGGTTTACCATTAATAATCGCAATAGTATGCTCAAAATGAGCCGAAGGTTGTCTATCCGAAGTTCTTACCGTCCAACCGTCGTTAGCAACATCCACTTTGTAACTTCCTAAATTAACCATAGGTTCAATTGCAATAGTCAATCCGTTCTTAATTTTTGAGCCGGTTCCTTTTTTTCCAAAATTAGGCACCTGCGGTTCTTCGTGCAAGTGTCTGCCGACTCCGTGCCCGCACAGATCGCGTACAACGCTAAATCCGTTTCGTTCAACTTCTTGCTGAACAGCCTCAGAAATATCGCCAATTCTGTTATCCGCAATCGCTTGTTCAATTCCAAGATACAGAGATTTTTCCGTTACATCCATCAATTTCTGCTTCTCTTCCGAAATAACACCCACAGCAACACTTATTGCCGCGTCTCCAAAATAATTATTCTTAAGAACTCCAACATCAATAGAAATTATTTCACCTTCTTTAAGAGCACGAGCGCCCGGAATTCCGTGAACAACTTCATAATCTATTGACGTACACAAAGAACCAGGAAAATCGAACGACCCTGCCTGGGAATATCCTTTGAAAGCAGGAACCGCATCATTACTTCTTATATAATCTTCCGCTATTATATCTAATTCTAAAGTAGTAATACCTACTTTTACATTTCTTTTAACTAACTGTAATGTCTCTGCAACTATCTGACAACTTTCACGAATTTTTTCAATTTCGTTTTTTGTTTTAATAAGAATCACCTAAATTCCGCCTCGTCGTCCTTTGAGTTTACCGGATTTCATGAATCCATCGTAATGTCTCATTAGCAAATGAGATTCAATTTGCTGTAAAGTATCGAGAGCAACGCCAACCATAATCAGCAGACTTGTTCCGCCAAAAAACGAGGCGAAACTGCCGGACACACCAAGCCTGGAAATAAAAGCCGGTAATATAGCAATAATTGCCAAGAAAATTGAACCGGGCAATGTAATTTTTGTTAGAATATTATCTATAAAATCCGCGGTTTGTTTTCCAGGTCTTATTCCGGGGACAAATCCGCCTTGTTTTTTCATGTTTTCGGCAACATCCTGCGGATTGAATGCAATTGCCGTATAAAAATATGTGAAGAAAATAATCATTACGGCGTATACAGCGGAGTAAGTAAACGAAGTATAATCAAAATATCCCGCAACAGTTTGCATAAACTCGCTATCGGGGAAAAATGATAAAACCGTGCTCGGAATAAACATAATTGCCTGGGCAAATATTATGGGCATAACGCCGGCTGTGTTAACACGCAAAGGGATGTATTGAGTAACACCGCCATAAACCTTTCTGCCAACAACTCTTTTAGCGTATTGAACAGGAATTCTACGCGTACCCTGTGTAACAAGAACAATACCTGCTATAATTAAAACCATAAACGAAAGTATTACAATTTCAATTACAATGTTCCTTGTGCCCGCGCTTATTAAACGTATTTCGTCTAAAATTGCAAAAGGGAAACGGTTTATTATATTTATAAATATTATCAAAGAAATACCGTTGCCAATACCTTTTTCAGTAATCTGCTCGCCAAGCCACATCATAAAAACAACGCCGGCAGTCATAAGTATTACGGATTGAACGACAAATCCGAAGCCGCTCACTTCAGCGGGAATTACAGGCATACCGTTTACCGACAAAGGCATAACAACACCGGTAACAATACCAATACTTTGGAAAGCAGAAATAACTACTGTTCCGTAACGTGTTAACTGAGTTATTTTCTTTCGTCCTTCTTCGCCTTCACGCTGTAATTTTTGGAAATACGGAACAACTGCGCCGGCAAGCTGAATTATAATTGACGCGCTGATGTAAGGCATTATTCCAAGCGCAAAAATAGCCACGTTACTAAACGCGCCGCCCGCAAACAAATCGTAAAGTCCAAGCAAATTATCACTGGTTTTATTTGCCATTGCTTCTGCAAGCAAAGCAGTATCAATACCGGGCAATGTAATATGCGAACCAAGCCTTACAATGAAAAGAAGCGCTAAGGTATAAAGAATTCTTTGCCTTAGCTCGTGAATCTTAAAAATATTCCGGAATGTGTCTTGTATTTTTCCCATTAAGCATTAATCTCTTTAATAGTGCCACCAGCAGATTCAATTTTTTCTTTTGCAGAAGCGCTGAATTTGTGAGCCTCTACCTGTAATTTTACATTTAAGGAGCCGCTGCCTAAAATTTTATAAGGATGAGCAGCTTTGGATATAACGCCGTTTTTGAAAAGAATAACTGCGTCAATTTTACCGTCTTCAACTTTTTTGGAATCGACTAATTGTTGCAATTTATCCAAATTAACAGCTTGGAAAGCTACTTTAAAAATATTTGTGAATCCTCTTTTAGGAACTCTTCTTTGTAGAGGCATCTGACCGCCTTCGAACCATGGTCTGTAATTGTAGCCCGATCTTGATTTTTGACCGTTCATACCTTTTGTTGCAGTTCCACCATGTCCGCTGCCTTCGCCTCGGCCAATACGTTTTCGAGCCTTAGTTGATCCTTTCGCATATTTAAGATTACTTAAAACGTCCATTTATGCCTCTTCATCTTCAAGTTCTTCAATAATAACTAAATGCTGTACTTTGTTCACCATTCCTCTTATCTGAGGAGTATCGTTGTGAATTTTAAAGTAATTTGGTCTGCCCAGACCTAAAGCCTCAATCGTTCTTTTCTGATCTTTCGGTCTGTCTATTATACTTTTAGTTTGAGTTATTTTTATTTTTTTATCCATTGTAATCCTCACTTACGCATTAAATAATTCTGATACTGCCATTCCTCGTTTGAACGCCATATTTCTGGCATCAATCAAGTTTACCAAGCCGTTTAACGTGGCTTTAACCTGATTATGCGGATTACTTGATCCCAACGATTTAGTTAGTACATCCTGAACCCCAGCAGATTCCAGAACGGCTCTTACCCCGCCGCCGGCAATTAATCCGGTTCCGGCAGAAGCTGGTTTCAACAGTACTTTTCCAGCTCCGTATTTGCCGATTATTTGGTGAGGTATTGTTCCTTTAATAACAGGAACCCTAAACATATTTTTCTTAGCATCGTCAATTCCTTTAGAAATTGCATCGGTAACTTCGTTAGCTTTTCCTAAACCAACTCCAACATGACCATTACCATCGCCAACCACAACAATAGCGTTGAAGCTAAAACGTCTACCGCCTTTTACTACCTTTGCCACACGATTTATGTGAACAACCTTTTCTTTTAATCCTTCTATACCAGAGACTTTTTTCGGCTTCAATTTCTTCTCCTTAATTCAAAATTATCATTTGTTTTTGCTGCCCGAGGAGGACTTGAACCCCCACATACGGCGCCAAAAGCCGGTGTCCTACCATTAGACGATCGGGCAATTAAATTAAAATTCTAATCCACCTTCTCTGGCAGCATCGGCTACTGCTTTTACTCTGCCATGGTATTCGTACAGACCTCTATCGAACACAACTTTTTTAACATTTGCATCTAATGCTTTTTTTGCTATTAAAGTGCCAACGGATTTTGATTTTGCTACTTTTCCTTTTGCACTTTTAATTTCTTCTGCCAACTCACCGGATTTGGATGAAGCGGCAACAATTGTTTTTCCGGCAACATCATCTATTATTTGCGCATAAATATGATTCAGGCTTCTGTATACAGATAATCTGGGTCTTTCACTTGTGCCCGAAATCCTTTTTCGCGATCTAAAGATTTTTCTCGATTTTCTTGCTTGTTCTTTCTTTGTCATCTTAACTA
>JAWOJF010000195.1:0-21980 GCA_046481785.1 Ignavibacteriaceae bacterium
GTGCTTCAGGGGAAGCTTCTATTTTTTCAACCGTTGCGTCTGTCTTTATTATTGTATCAATAAAGAGCGATACTATTTCAGAACTTGTAGAAATCATTTATTATTAATAATACAAAATCATCTTAAAAAAGCCTCATGTAAACCACCATCCACATTCAGTATCTGGCCGGTTGTTTTACTTAAACGTTCGCTGGAAAGAAGATATGCACCCTCTGCCTGATCACTTAATGTTATTGGCATCTTAGTAAGAGTCCGTTGAGCATAAAACTCTGCTAATTTATTACGAAGCGTTTCAGTATCTTCATTTTCAGAAAACTGAATATTATATTTTACCAAAGAACTGATTACCCTGTCACGTGGGAACATACTGCTTCCTTCAACTACAGTGGCGGGAGCCAATCCGTTTACGCGTATAAGCGGAGCAAGTTCAATTGCTAATTCACGCACAAGATGGTTAGCTGCAGCTTTGCTTGTGTCATAAGCCATTGAACCTTTTTTAGAAACTGCCGCATTAACACTTGTAGTAATTACCAGACTTCCTTTCAATCCCTGGGATTCCCATATTTTTTTTGCCTCATCTGCTATAAGATAAGAGCCAATCACATTTATATCAAAGGTCTGTTTCCATTTATCATCAGGGACATAACCTGTTTTATCCGGCGGAACAAATATGCCGGCAGTTACAATTACTTTATCAATTCCCCCATAAGCAAGTATAGTTTGCCGAAACAATTCCCTGATACTTTCACGGTTTGTTATATCAACAGCCAAACCTATTGCAGAGCCGCACTTTGATATCCCGGAACCGGCCACGCCAATTCCAAAACCATATATATCAATTAATTCTTTTGCTGTTTCTTCAGCGGCATCCTTATTTATATCAGCACAAACAACATGTGCTCCTTCTTTTGCAACTCTTTTAGATACTGCCTTTCCAATTCCACTGCCTGCCCCTACCACCAGAACTATTTCTCTGGCAAATTCTTTTTCCGGGGGCATGCGGCGGAGTTTTGCTTCTTCGAGTGCCCAGTATTCAATATCAAATGCTTCCTGCCGCGGCAAAGCAATATATTCATCAATTGCTTCCGCACCGCGCATAACTTCAACTGCATTATTATAAAATTCTGCGGTTACTCTTGATTCACTTTTATTTTTTCCAAAGGCTATCATACCTAAACCGGGGATAAGAATAACTGTCGGGTTTGGATTACGCATTGCTGGTGAATCCTGATGCTTGCATGCTTCGTAGTATTCTGCATAATCAGAGCGGTATTTTTCCAAACCTTTTTCAAGTTTTTTCATAAGTGCTGATGAATCTTCCTTTTGGGGATTCCAGTCTATATATAATGGTTTTATTTTTGTTCTTAAAAAATGATCGGGACATGAAGTACCTAATTCGGCCAAACGTTCAGCATCAGCACTATTAACAAAACGTAAAATTTTTTCATCAGATTGTACTGTGGCTATAAACTTGTTTTGCCTGGAAACCAACCCGCGCAGCTTAGGCAGGATCTCAACCAGTATTTTATTCTGCTCTTTTTCTGATAAAGATTTATATTTCTGCCCGCCGAAAGTGTTAATCCCTTTATCATTATCTTCAATATATTTAGCGGCTTTCTCAATTATAGAGAGCGTAAGCTCATAACACTCTGCATCATCATCAGCCCAATTAATTACACCATGCTGGCCTAATATTAATCCTTTAATGTTTGGATTCTTTCTGCATTCTTCCTGAATAATTAGCCCAAGATCAAAACCGGGGCGCTGCCATTTAACCCACCCGATTTCATCACTAAAAATTTTCTTTGTCAGCACTTCTGAATTCTTGGAAGCAGCAATTGCAATTACCGCATCAGGGTGCATATGGTCAACATGTTTAAATGGGACAAACGAATGCAGCGGTGTATCAATTGAACTGGCTCTTGGATTAAGGTTAAAGACGGTATGTTTGTACATCTCTACCATCGAATCTTCTATTTCAGTTTTTGCCCCTTTTACACCAGCTGAATTATAAATATCCTGAAGCCTGATTAACAACTCCTGGTATAATGAAGCAAAGTTTTCTTTTTTTGATGTACGGAGATCACCCCCGGAACCTTTTATCCAAAGGACTTCCACATCCTTACCTGTTAAGGGATCTTTCATCATTATTTTTGAGGAAGTATTGCCACCGCCCGTATTCGTAATCCGCTGATCACTCCCTAAAAGATTAGAACGATAAACCAGGCGATCCACGGAATCCAGTTTACCTGCTGTTTTAGTCTCCCATTTATAATTAACGTGTTTAAATTCTTTCATCTTTGTTGACATTCTAAAGCTCTCTTTTTTTTACTAAAAACTATTTTCCATAATACTATTCCTGGAATACTTTAAATAAGCCTCATCCCAGATCATTTTATCTTTAGGTTCATAATGCTCAAGTTCAGGCATATTTGCAATAATTTCTCTTGCCTCCTGAAGACTACCCAATTCACCCATTGCAATGAATTGAACAATTGCATTACCTGTAACCGTAGCTTCCGAAGGGCCTGCAATAACAGGCAAACCTGTTGCATTGGCGGTTAACTGGTTAAGAAATTTATTTTTTGAACCGCCGCCAACAATATGTATAACTTCAGCTTTTCGTCCGGAGATTTTTAACAGTTGGTTGATAACATCTTTATATGTTAAAGCCAGGCTTTCTAAAACACATCTTACAACCGCACCGGTAGTTAAAGGTATTGGCTGAGAAGTTTTCCTGCAGAAATCACGTATTGCCCCGGGATGATTTCCGGGATGCAAAAAAACAGGATCATTCGGATATATATATGACTGAAGCGGCGGTTCCAGTTCTGCAAGGCTTATCAAATCATTATAAGAATAATAATAACCTTCCGTCTGCCAGGTTCTCCGGCACTCCTGCAATATCCATAGTCCTATAACATTTTTTAAAAATCTGAATGTACCGTACACGCCGCCTTCATTTGTAACATTGGCTTTTAATGCTTCGTTATTAATTATTGGAGCAGGCAGCTCTAAGCCCACAAGGCTCCACGTACCACTGCTTATATATACAAAGTTACTGGTACGCGCCGGAACAGCAGCCACAGCACTTCCTGTGTCATGTGCAGCAACAGTTATAACTTCCATATCTTCGTAATTCCCGATCCTGGTTCCGGGTTTTACAACTTCAGGAAAAATATGAACAGGAATTTGCAGCTTTTGCATTAAATCTGTTGCCCATGTATTAGTCCTGGAATTAAACATTTGTGTAGTTGTTGCACTGGTAAACTCACATAACTTTATACCGGTTAACCAGAAGTTCAGCAAATCCGGTGGAGTAAGAAATGTTTTTGCGGCTGAAAGAAGCCTGGGCTGGTTTTCAACCAAACTCATGATCTGGTAGAGAGTATTTATAGACATGAACTGGATACCCGTCTCATTAAAGATTTCTTCTCTGGAGACCTTTGTAAAAACTTTTTCCATCATCCCGTTTGTTCTTTTATCACGATGGTGGACCGGATTGCTTAGTAAAGTATCCCGTTCATCCAGCAACACAAAATCTACTCCCCAGGTATCAATTCCAACGCTTACCGGCTTTAATGATTTGCCTTTTATAATACCATCCTTCAAGTCATTCCATAGCCGCAAAATATCCCAGTGTAAAGCACCGTTGACCAGGGCAGGGACATTTGTAAAACGATGCAGTTCTTCTATGTGAAATGCCCTTCCATTGTAAGCAACTCCCATTACCCGTCCAGATTCACCCCCCAAATCTGCAGATAAAACATTTGTTTTAGATTTCATATTATTATTAAAATATTACTCAACCGGAAAACCACTGCCCGAGGTTGCTATACCTCTTTCAACTGCAATGCCGGCGGCATAATTATCACTCCGGTAATAAGAAATTGGATCGGGACTAACACCCATTTCTTCTCTTACTTCCGCAAGTAAGGGACGAACATCTGTTTCAAAAGCATCCGTTAAAATTCTGTGTGCACCTAATATATCTCCGGCTTTTTGAGCAGACTCAAGCGAATTATAATCTACTATCAAAGCTTTTGCATAAGCTGTCTGGCAATTTAAAATGCTTAATATCATAGCCTCCAGTTTAGGTTCTATAGCATGACTTTGATCTATCATATATGCAACATTTTCAGCTTTAGACCCTGATGAAACCAATTTTGTGAAAATATCAAAAAGTTCAAATGGGTTTTCTGTGCCAACTATAAGATCGTCATCTGCATATTTACGGGCATTAAAATGAAATCCACCTAACTTCTGTTCACTTAAAAGGAAGGAGATTATGTGAGGTATATTGGTACCGTGAGGATGATGTCCGGTATCAACAAGAACCTGGGCGTTTGGGCCACATTTAAGAGCCATTGCATATGCCATACCCCAGTCTGCTAAATCAGTATGATAAAATGCCGGTTCAAAAAATTTGTATTCAATTAACATTCTGCTGTTGGCAGGAAGATTTGAATAAATTTTTTGCAAACCGGTTTCCAGATACCCTTTCCTTTTAGCTAAATTGTCCTGACCGGCATAATTAGTTCCGTCTGCCAGCCATAGACTTAAAATATTACTTCCGGTTTGTTTCATAATTTCGCAGCACTCCAGTATATGAATGAGTGCCTTTTCACGTACTTCCTTATCCGGGCTGCATAATGACCCCAGTTTATAACTTTTATCCTGAAATAGATTTGGGTTTATTGCACCAAGCATAACACCCTTATCTTCTGCATATTGTTTTAATTCTGAATAGCTATTGGTTTTATCCCATGGTATATGCAGAGCAACGGAGGGAGCAATACCTGTTAATTTATGAACATACGATGCATCAGAAATTTTTTCATATACATTTCTTGCTGCACCGGGCCATGCAAAGGTATTAAACCGGGTACCACTATTACCATAACCCCAGCTAGGTGTCTCAATACGCTGGTTTTTCAATAAAGTTTTAACCTTCCTTATATCAATATTTGAACTTTCAAGTTTTTCAAAAATATTTACAGAAGGTTTTACCAGATTATTCATTTTTAATTTTCCTTATCAAACAATATTATTCTGCAGGTCTTATGCCTGCTTCTCCTTTTTCATCCAGAAAGGTGCTGTTAAAAACCAAAGAGCCGTTCCAATACTCATCAGGTTAACATGCATTTCCCACTCAATAGTCTTGGTAAAGACTAATACAGAAGGCAGGAGAGTTAATAACAAACCAATAGCTGAAATAACCATTAAAATTTTTTTCACAGTACCTCCTTAACTACTTTATTTGCCATTACCTTTTGCTGCACATAACTCAACGCAGTATAAAGAGCAACTGCAATAAACCAGCCGGGTAATGCTTTAAAGAATATTTCAATAGGCAGCAGGAATGAAACAATAAGCGTGACAGCCCAGGTAACAGCAGCAGGCCAGCTAAACAGAGTTTTACTTATTTCGGCATAATTCTGCTGCAGCCCTACTTTAGCAAAAAGCCAGTAGTCTGAAAATATAATGGCGCCCATGGGCATTAGTAATAAACCATAAAGAGCTACAAAATCTAGCAGCATCATTACAAGAGCAGGGAAAAATGCAGCACAAGTAGTAATCATACCCACAACCATTGTTACTTTCCAGGTTTTAGAGTTGGGCATAATGCCTTGCAGCGCAAGACCCGCTCTGTATATTGTTGGGTTTGCTGTAGTCCATCCGGCAATGATAACACATAATGCCCCTGCAAAGCCGGCAGCGCGATAGGCAACAGGACCCGGCGCAAAGGTAAGGCTGTTATTAGATTCAAGCAGAAATAAGGAATACAAAATACCCGATGCTATCCAGGCGATGTAGTGCCCGACAAACATACCTGCTGATGAAGTAAAGCCATAATACCATTTCTTAGCATAACGTAAAATTGAGAGATCGGACATGCCGATATGCATTGCAAGATTACAGAACCATGCAAAAAATAATATGTGCCAGAAAGTAAATTTACTTTGACCGGGAAGAGGGGTACCATTCCATATTTTTTCTTTTGCGGTAGTCCAAAAATCAGATAAAGAATTAACACCTAACTCAGGGAGAACTGATATTGCTGCTGCAATAAAAACAAGCGGCATCCACGGTGCGGCATATTTTGCCACACGGGCCACAACAGTATATCCAAACATTGCTATTACTGTAGTTACTGTGCCTACAAATATAACGGCAATAATCCACCCAATACTGCTTGGATAAAAATCATTTAAGGAAGGCATTGTCAAATTAAAAGGAATACCAACAGCAGTAGCCGATACCGCTATCATTGATCCGGCTAAAAAGCAAAACATTACTGCATTAACAAGGTTATATAACTGAGTAAGTTTTTTTCCGGCTATTTTTTCGAGATAAAAATAAATAGTAATACGTGTTTTTGCGGCAATAGGAGCTGTTATAAATGCCCAGCTTAATACTGCCAAAAGATTTCCTACAAGCAATCCTAAAACCAGATCAGATGCAGCTACTCCATGGGCGACAAATAAAGGACCGATAACAAACTCAGTCCCCGCCGTATGCTCGCCTGCATACATACCCCAAAAACTGGAGGATTTTTTTAATTTATTTTCAGGTACAGGGATCCTTTCAAACTCATTTACCTCGTTAAGCTTTTTTGTAAATATGGAATTATTAAGCATTGATCCCTCTATTAAGAATTTTAATGCAATTTAAATCAAATAAATGTATCTTTTGACATTCCATAACAGGTTGAAGATCTTAAGCCTTTATACGTTATAAGTTAAATAACTAAATCTTCAGCAATTAATAAATTGTCAAAATGTGTTTTGTTTTGTATTTTTTGACATATATTCTCTCAAAATGATATTGAGGAAATTTCAGCATGATCCGAACAAAAAACAGTTCCTTCAATTACCTAACCAGTACAGATACTGATAAACTTTGGGGACTTTATATTACAGGCTGCGGTTGCGCAGATATTCCCCCCAATTCCAAATACCCGCCAACCCAACATCCTGATACATATATGTTTGATTGGAGCAACGGCCGTGTTTTACCTGAATTTCAAATCCTCTATATAACACACGGTGAAGGTATTTTTGAAACCAAAAAATCGGGTAAAAAGAAAGTTGGTGCCGGAAGTATACTTCTTCTTTTCCCGGGTATTTGGCACCGCTACCAGCCAAGTTCAAAAACCGGATGGAAGGAATACTGGATTTCGTTTAACGGAAGCCAACCCGATATATTCATGAAAAATGGCATCCTTCCTGAGAATAATCCTGTTTTGGAAATTGGATTAAGTGAAACTCTAATAAGTTTATATCATCAAATTTTAGAACTAATTGAAAGTGAGAAAATAGGTTATAAAGAAATTATTTCTACTCTCACTTACCAAATCATAGCACAGGTTAACACTCTGCAAAACTCAAAAAGGTTTGCAGGAAAAGAAATTGAAAATACTATTCAGAAAGCAAAAGCATATATTGCAGACAATATCGATTCTGAAATAAAATTTGAAACCCTGGCATCCGAACTTGGAATAGGATACTCATGGTTCAGGCGTATGTTCAGGCATTATACCGGCCTGGCGCCAACCCAATATTTTTTACAATTAAAACTTAATAAAGCAAAAGAGCTTGTTATTGGAACTTCACTTTCAATAAAACAAATTTCAGTAATGCTCGGCTTTGAATCACAATACTATTTTTCTAAAATTTTCAAGAAGAAGACCGGTATGTCCCCTATACAGTTACGTAATTATTCACAGAAATATAGTCCGCACTAACTATAAGTATTAATGCTGTTGATTTTCATTCAACTTTGAACCAGTCAAAATCAGCGTAACCTTTACTTTCAATAATATTCGGATTTATACTGAACAAGCCTATTTTTGCGCCAATCCAGACTCCCGGCTGTGCAGTAAATTCTTTCCCGATTGAAATAAACCTCTCACCATCAATGCTATATAAAAACGAACAAACTCCCCCTTCTTTTACAATTATCCTCAGGAAACATGTTTTGTCCTGAATATCTGCTGAATCAATTTTTATTGTTTTGTCATAACCTTCAAAGTAAGTTCCGGTAAACATGGCAAGCTGAATTCCGTCTGAAGTATTTTCCAATGAAATATATGCCCACTCTTTACCCATTATTACAAGCCCGCTTTTTTCTCCAATAAGATCGGGTTCAATTTCCATTTTTGTTGTAACTGTAAATGCAGGTGCCGGAAATTTTTGCAGAAGAAGGTTAGGAACAAACCACAAATTACCGTTTTGCGTAAAATTTTTTTCAGTATATAACCGCAGGTTTCCTGGTTGAGCAGAAAGCGAATACCAATTATCTTTTGGATTTGCATGCCATTGCCATTGAAGACCTAAACCTGTAGTATCAAATTCATCAGAAGTTTGGGGTATTATTACAGGGTTATTTTTTCCCACATCCGGCTTTTTCCATTCAGATACCGGTTCACCGGTACCGTCATTGTCCTCATCAATACCCATTACCGGCCAGCCGTCTTTCCATATAACAGGCTGGAGATGTACAATACGGCCATATACTCCTTTATCCTGGAAATGAGCAAACCACCATTCACCTGATTTTAGTTCGACAATTCCGCCCTGGTGAGGGCCGTTAATATTGGTACCACCCTGGTGCAGTACTGTTTTTGATTCATACGGTCCATAAATATCAGTTGAGCGCAGAACAACCTGCCAGCCTGTTTGAACTCCGCCTGCAGGCGCAAGTATATAATAATAACCGTCCTTCTTTAAAAACTTAGGCCCCTCAATAACCGGCTGAATACTTTCATCATGGAAAATTATATTTCCGTTATCCAGTATTTTTTTTCCGTCCTTACTCATTCGGTGCAGGTAAAGAATATCAGCACGCAGTTTGCTTCTAACCAGGTAAGCATTCCCATCATCATCCCATAGGGGGCACGGGTCTTCCCATAATTCAACATCTACTACATGGTTTAATTCCCATTGCCCTGCGGGATCTTCGGCAGTTGCCATAAAAAGCCCCTCACGCGGGGTACAGAAGTAAACATAAAATAAGCCGTTATGATAACGTATAGACGGAGCCCATGAACCCTGTCCATGAGCAGGTTTATCAAACTTTTCAAAAGGAAGTTTATTATAAACATGGTTAATGATTTTCCAGTTAAGCAGATCTTTGGAATGTAAAACCGGTATGCCAGGCATACAGTTAAAACTTGATGCAACCATATAAAAATCGTCATCAACTCTAATAACATCCGGATCAGAGTAGTCGGCATGTATTATCGGATTTTTATACATACCGTTGCCTAAATCGGGTATCCATTGTTGAGCTGGTGATAAAGCAGCACACAAAATTATAACTATACTAAAGCCTGTTAGTTTCATTTTAAATATTATTTGTTATTAACTTTTAAAAAAATATGGTTCCTAAAAGGCAAAACCTTCAAGGCAGAGACAAGCCTTGAAGGTTGAAATTTTCACTAAAGTCCTAAAGTTACGCTAAACATATGTATAGCATCAAACAATCCGAAATCAATATATGAGTAGTCAAACTGAAATGCGGTATTATCCATAATTTTATATTTAACACCGCCGCCGAAATTTAAGCCCTGCTCAGAATCTTCCGCAAATAGTCCCTTATAGCCAATCCTTACAGCAAACATATCATTAAAAAGATACTCGGTGCCTACGTTAACCGACTCAACATCATCACTTGGATGAAGTGCATCAGCGGACACTATCCAGTTGCTGTTAGCTGCTCCTTTAAGAATATCCATTGAAACACCTACACGAAACATTAAAGGAAGATCAAATCTATCGGTTTCCAGATTTGCATTTATATTTTCATTATTACCATTAATTCTCCGGTCTATATCATGCTGAACCAGAAGGTCACGTCCGTCTATCTGCATTTTTGTGCCATAATTAGCAATACTCATTCCTAAAGTTAATCCGTTAAAATTAGTACGGAAAATAGCACCAACATCAATAGCGAAACCATTGGCACTTGAATGGTATAAACGCTCATTTATAAATTTTGCATTAAAACCAATTGCAAACTGTTCAGTAAGATTCCGGGCATAACTTATACCTATGGCATAACTTCCGGCATCAAATAATTCGCCTGTACCGTCAGGCTGAGCGATTGTTGTTCTTTCAATTTCTTCCATAGTAAGAAATGTGGCATTAACTCCAAGGCTACCGAAATTCTCAATGGATATTACTGCCCCGGCATAATTAAAGGATAGGTCTGCAATCCACTTTGAATTAGTAAATGTGGCTTCAAAATTATCGACTTTAGCAATACCGGCAGGATTCCAGTACATAGCAGTAGCATCATCAGCTAATGATACATACGCACTTCCTAAACCGGTTCCCCGCGGCCCGATATCTATTACTAAAAAGCCCGCTGAGGTAGTACCAGCTTTACTTACACCCTGAGCATTACTGTTTGTACTACAAATAAGCAGCAGACAAATAATTAATTGAATAAATTTTATCATTTTAAATGCTCCAATTTTTATTTGCGCAGTTTTAGAAGAGCTAACCTGCTCCGTAAGGAATTTTTTGGCGAAAATATTTTTTGTATTCATATTTTTATCTCCTACTTAATCACTACGAATTTGCCGATCTTTTCACCAATTCCTTCTGCTTCAACATGATAGATATATATACCATAGGATATTTCAAGGTTGTCTTTGGACAACATATTCCATATCTCCGTACCATCATCAGCCGAAGAGCTGCGGTCAATTTGTTTCACCAATTGCCCTCTCACATTAAAAATTCTAATGGTACAGTTAGCTGGTAAATGGGTAAAATGCAGTTCCCTGTCACCGCGCCCGTTTGAATACTGGTTTGGTGGTTCCCAGGAATTTGAAACAATATATGGGTTAGGAACTACCCTTATTTTATCCATATCGGCTTTTGCAAGTTCAGTATCTACTGAAGGAGCAATTGTGGTAAACTCAAAAACATCATTTGAAAGGAAAGGCCTTAGGAACTTAATTTGCAGTTGATCACCCGGGCCAAGTGGCAGTGAGTCAGCAGGTTCATTAACAGGCAGAACTTTAAATAACCAGCTTGCAACCTGGTTTTCAACATCTGCAAGTAAAATAACTTCATCGGAAACTACCGAGTTAGGTGTAAAATCAAATTTACCCGGCTGTCCCGAAGTTACAACCCTGTCCCTGAAAGCAAACGGAACCTTGGCATTTGTCCCTTTATTAATGATAGTAAAGTTTGTAGGAACAGCCGGAAGCAACACAGAGCCTCTCATATATTCTTTAGATGTATCAACTCCCATATCACTAAATATTATATCAAAATTTGCGTTTATTAATTCCACAGGAGCGCTTCCTAAGCGGTAAGGCCTGAAATCCCACTGAGGCACACCATCATTATTCCAGCCCGTATTAACCGAATCAATTGTCAGTTCATCTGGGTTATTCAGGAAAGATATCTGAAATCCATCAACAATTGGCAGCCCTTCAACCTCTCCGGTTAATGAAGTATCAGTTAACAAAGTGCGTCCGTCAGTAATATCTTTTAATGTAAAACTTCTTGTAGCTGGAAACTGAGTATAAATAGTATCTGTAAATGTTATTTGATACGTGTGATTATCTCTTATTTCAGTAACATCTATTATTTCTAGATCAACTGCAGCGGTTGTTGTATTGGCGGGACTGGAAATGATCTGTGAATTCTGCAATTGAGCATCTACATAACCTGCTGAAGGAGCTTCAGGTTTTGCAATAACAACATTTTTGCCAAGCTCAACTTCTCCTGAAGCCTGAACTGCAGCATACTTTGTACATTCGGAAGGATCAATTCCTCTGTCAGGGTCACCCCGGTCATAAGAAGTAACTGCATAAAAATATTTAGTGCCATTAACAGCCGTTGTATCTACCCAGCTATGTCTTAATCCTGTATTATCTCCCAAATAAAAATGTATACCAGATTGATTAGATTCAACCGCAGCAAAACCTGAATATTCATTATCAATATCAAACTGTGCAATCGGTTTACGAAAAACAACTGTACCGTAACCATCAGTAATAGGAATCATATCTCTGAAGCTGGGGTCGGTTGAACGGTAAATATTATAACCTTCAAAGTCTTTCCCGCTGATCGGATCATCAGAAGTTTCTGCGTAATCATCCCAGAATAAAGTTACCTTATTATCTCCGGCAACTGCCTTAACTGTTGGAATATAAGGAGCTTTTGAGAAATTATAATTTTGATTGTATGCGAGTGAGACATTACGTTTTGTCCTGAGCAGTGCATCCAGCGTTAATCCCAGAACAATACCCATAGAAATTCTTTCAGTCTGCCCGGGAGTTGAAGGGAAATAACCTGAGCCAAAAAGTAACTCAACATTCTGTCTTTGAACAGGTATAGCAAAGATTCCAGGAACCATAAGATTCCAGTACCTCTCATCATCATATTGGGGAACGCTTGTCCATTCGTAAAGATTACAACTGGTTAAGCCTAAAAGATCAGTTTCATCAACATCTGTTTTATCGAAGTGAGGTTCACCGGGGCTTGGAACACCATCCCCTTCGCCTGCATCAGGAGCGGTATAATTCGGATGTCCCGGAAGAAGGCCATCAGCACCTGTATCATCGGTTAAAATATCCCAATCACCATCATTATCAATCCCATCATCGCGCCTTTCGTCCAGAAGAAGATTATCTAAACCTGCGCCTGTAAAATAATCAACACACTTATAGCCAAGATAAAGATACTGATAAATACCCTGTGCATCTTCTGCACCCCGGTTTTCATCAATAACACCGTTAAGGTTATCATCAAACAGGTTGTCACCAATCTCTTCAATAACTTTACCATTCCAGAATCTATAAACTCTTGCATTTACAGTTATATACAATGTATCTTGTGTACTTTTACCTGCAGCCTGCAGAGCGGCAGCCAATGTAGTTACAGAACGATTATAAGTATTATAATCAATAAGCACTATCTGATCATTCAGGCCCAAAGTTCTTGGCTGGAACATAGCTTCAGTAATAACAGCTCCGGATCCGTCCCGTCCATCATTATCATTATCAATTCCGTCATATGGGTTGCCCGGACTTTCAAGGAAAGCACCGCCAAAAAATCCTACCGGGCTCCAGCCGCCTGCTCCTATATCATCACCATCTGACATATATGCCAGGTTCTCTGCCCTGTCAAATGCAGCATTGTCATCACTGCCATCATCACCCGAACTGGTTTCTCCCATGTTGTTCCCAATTTTATAGGCAAAGATCATTTTATCATGCTTAAAGGTGCCAATGTTTTCTATATCATAAAGACAAAACAGTGCATCCTGCACAGCGGCTTTTGCCCACTGGAACCCTCTTACATAAACTCTTAAACCTAATCCTCCTCTTTCAGGATTGGTGCTGTCGGGATTGAACCTGTTAATAAACTCAAGGTTGTTATAATCATCGGCAACAAAATAACTTTCTTCATCAGCATTATATTGATCTTTTCCGAAATAACCGTTCCAGGAATTAGCCCAGCCGTCAGCACTATAAATGCCGTAAGGATTTTGCGGATCTCTTATATCCGGCCAATAAGAAGGCCAGGAGTCTTCCCACTGACCTGAACCTTTAGCCATGGCAATTCTTGAACTGGCCGGATTGGCAAATCCCGGTAAAGGTAGAAATGTCCACCAATCATTTGTTACAGGATCCTGATCACCACGTGAATTACTTTCATTGGAACTTATATTTTCACTTAAAATATGGAATATGTTTCCCTGGCGGTCCAGCAGCTCCGACCCGACAAATATATTACCATCAACAAGGTAATAATGCCCTGAATTAATTGGCCACTCGCCCATTATTTCATCAGGAGTACGGGGACTTATTGCACCGTAGGTACCATCATTATAAAATGTAACTCTAAATTGGTTACCGGCATGTACACCCATACGTAGTTCACCAAATGAACCGTGCAGATTATCCATTTGTGCATTGGTGACTGAAACAGAAATTCCTGTAATAAATACCGTCACCAGAATATATTTTAAAATTTGATTCATTCTATTATCTCCCGAGTTAAATTAAAAGCCAAATATTATACCAAATTGAACCTGCCGGGGACTAGTGTACCAGGCCGGCCGAAGAACATAATCTTCAACGGTACTTACTCTATCAGAACTATATGGTATCTTTTTTGGATCTATTTCAGTAGTATAATCCGGGGATCCGGTATCCGGATTCACATTAATTGCATCTCTCTGATCTAACAGATTATATACATTTATGAAAAGGTTGAAATAAAGATCACTGCCTAAAGAGAAAAACTTATTAACCGTAAGGTCAATAGTTTTTTGATCGGGAAGGCGTGCACTATTAATAGTTAATCCTGATACAGATGAAGCACCAACCGTTTCACCTACAGCAAATTGAGGTGTATATGGCTGTCCGCTCCAGTATCTTCCTATTAATGAAAATGTCCAATCCTGAACTTTATAAATAATTTGCGCATTAAAAGTATGTGTTTGATCCCAGTTCATAGGAAGTAAGGAAAGAACCGGTGACTCTTCATCCTCAATTGCATTGAATGCGTCATCAGGATCAGAGTATGTACCTTCAGCTTTCTGGAAGGTATAGTCTGTACGGAAAGAAAAATTATTGGAAAAACGTTTTTCTATTTTTAAAGTAATACCACTAACATTTGAATAGTCTTTGTTTTCATAAAGAGAATATTCAACTGTGGTTCTTGCGGTTTTAATTAAAGGACTTGTGCCTACCCAGTCTCTCACATCCCTGTAAAACATTGTCAGGTCAACACTAATATCTTCGGTAATGCCCTGCTGCAATCCTATTTCATACATAACAGTTTTTTGCGGCTCAAGATCTGCATTCCCTAATAAAGCATTGCTTGCACTGCCGCTTAATACAAAGTCGGGCCTGCTGTACAAATATTGAAATTCTGGTATCTGGAAGAAGTGCCCATATGAGAAATGAATAACACCTTTATCGGTAATAGGAAAAGCAATTCCTAAACGCGGACTTATAGCAGTTTTAGCTTTTACCTCCGTATGCATAAATGCTCTGCGTTCTTCCGGAGTATATTCCCTTATATTTCCGGCAGCTAATTGTTCTCTGATGTACTCATCATTTGAACCTGTATAGTTTGCCGGTTTTTCAACCCAGTTGGCATATCTGTTTTGTTCCTTAAAAGGGTTATAAATATTCGGATCTGATGGATCTGTTGGAATGACAGAATTTGCATCAAAGTAGTCATATCTTAAACCTATGTTAACTATTATATCATCAAACTCAATTTTATCCTGTGCATAGAATGAGAATTCTCTTGGTTTTCTCTCATAATAACTTCTGTTTATATTCCCCATACCAGGAACTGAGGGCTGGAATGGGTCAATAGCATTTCCGTTAGCATCTGTTCTGGGAACAAGAGTATAATTATCCAGGTTAAGTTCATAAAACCTGGCTTCTGCACCAACCTTAAACTGGTGAGTTCTGGTTAACTGGCTTGTTAAATCCAATTTGCCAATCCAGTATGCAGTACTGCGGTTCTCGTGATTAAGATCCATTCCCTGGTTTTTCAGGCTATATGATGTTGGATTAATATTAATTGCTTCAGAAGAGATA
This sequence comes from Ignavibacteriaceae bacterium, assembly GCA_046481785.1. Taxonomy (GTDB): domain Bacteria; phylum Bacteroidota; class Ignavibacteria; order Ignavibacteriales; family Ignavibacteriaceae; genus JAWOJF01. The sequence continues at coordinate 15,590 of JAWOJF010000195.1, forward strand.
TAGCCGTCCGGCCCGTTTGGGTCTACTATTATATTATACACACCCCCGGCTGCAATAATTGTCTGTAGTTTGGCTGCACCTTCTTCTGTGTATGGATCAAATGTTTCAGCAACAATACCTTTGCCTGGGTCTGCGGTAACGCTGGCTAAATATTTTACAGATTGATATGGGTTATCGTATACACGCTGTTTAGTTTCAGTGTGGTACCTGCTTACACGGAATTCATAAAAAGTATTATTTGATACAACATGATTTAAAGAAAATAAATGGTTATAACCTTCTGTAATAGATTTAGGTAATGCATAAGGCACATATTTATAAAGATATGAATCTATATTTCCATTATTGTAATTTCTGTCCCGGGTACTTTTATTCCAAAATAAGCTGTAGCTAACCCTGATGCTGTTACTTAATCTGTAAGTAAGCTTCCCCTGGATAGAATTAGTAAGCACCGGGTTCATTGGAACAATTGAACTGTCTCCGGGTGCCCCGTTTGGCCTAAACATGTTTACACCATAAAGATGCCCTTCATCGGAAAAATAACGGCCATTAGCAAAAAATGTTAAGGCACTTCCCGCAAATGGAACAGGACCGCTTAAACTGAATTCTCCATTTAAAACAGGATTTATATCACTGAGGGGATTCTCGCTTTCCATAGAATATAAACTTTTGTAAACACTGAATTTATCATCATTGCTCAAATAATCTCCGCCATAAAACTTAAGTTCTCCGGAATATTTACTTGCGCCATCTTTGGTTATAATATTAACAATACCAGACATTGCCTGCCCGTATTCAGCATTAAATGTTCCGCTGATTACCTGGAGTTCCTGAACTGCAGAATTTTCTACAGTAATACCGACAGTACCGTTATATACATCAGTTGCCGGCATACCATCTATCCAGTAAGCAACTTCGCCTGCTCTTCCGCCGCGAACATGCAGCCTGCCGTTATCTTCAACAATTCCGGCTGACAGTCTTAAAACCTGCTGAACATTTTCTACCGGAAGATTTTGAATTTGCTGAGCTGTAGTAGTAAATATAGAGGATGTCATATCTTTTGTAACAATCGGCCTCTCTGCTGTAACTATAAGAGTGCCAAGTTCAACAGTAGAAGGCTGTAGCTGAACATCCAGTGTGGTTGTTAAATCAACACTAACCTGGATATTTTCATACTCTACTCTTTGGTAACCTATATTTGAAATAACAACTGTATATATTCCCGGAGGAACGTTAAGAATTACATAATTACCATCAAGGTCAGTGGCTGCTCCTATAGAGGAGCCTTCTATTATAACATTTGCACCAATAAGGGCTTCACCGGTTACGGCATCGGTTACTACCCCTGTTATTTTGCCGGTTGTTCCGGCAAATAACATGCTCCCGTAAACCGCAGATAGCAGCAGCGCAAACAGTAAGATTGAAGTTCTCACTTTCATATACTTGCCTTTTTATTTAATAGGTTTTTGATTAATTATTTATAAAAATATCAGCAACGTTTTTTATTTTTTATGAAATTTATTTTAAAGAACCATTATTTTTTGCATATTCCAGATTATCCGAACGAATAAGCAGAGGAAAACTTGGAGTTGCATTTGGAAATGGGACATCGGGCCGCATTGCCATAAAATCGATGTTGGTTAATGATATCTTTTCAAATTCTTCAAAGTTTATACTAACCAAATCATTATATTTTTTCTGAATATTTGATATATACGATTCTTTGTATTTCAACATTTCCATGTTGTTATCACTATGGATTATACCTTCAGTTAAAGCGGTCTGTATTACTTTATTCATCTCTGCAACGGCAAAAAATGAATCTTTCCATGTATTAACACTCTTATTTATTTCATCAGAATTATCAAGTGATAACTTGTATGCTTCCTGATTTAAATAATAATCTCTCATCATATCAACAACGGCATACTGGAATTGTCTTTTAAAATTATTCTCATCCAGATGTTTTGTTCTAAAGATAAGAGGATGACTAATCATCTCTGCTTTAAAATCACGGATTGACCATACTTCATTGTTAACTGTAAAAAAGGGTGCATCGGGGGGGATGTTTGTGCTCCCCGGAAGTTCCTGCAAAGTTAGGTTTAGTGAACCATCTTCCGGTTTTCCAATGTAATACTGCATAGCAGCATCAGCAAGTGCATTAAATGAATTTTTATCAAATTCAAACCTTTTATCTTTCATTAATTCTGTCTGGTATGCAAGCCATATCTTTCTTGCTTTTATTTCATGCATGGTTTGTTTTACTCTTTCCCATTGCTCTGCCTGTTCCTGCATACCGAAAAGAGGATAATCTGTCCAGTTTAAAACTTTTGTAAGGATATAGGTGCCGTTTTTAAGTTTTAGCGGACCAACTACGGTTCCTGTATCTATTATATTTGAAAATAAAGATTCAAGAATAACATCATCATCTTTATCCTTAAAGTTCACCTTTTTAACAGGTTTTTTATCAATACTTCTTTCCAACTCCCTGAATATTTCATCACTCAATTCAGGAATAGTATCTAATATTGTCTCAATATCATTTGCCAGTTCCTTGCTTTTGATATTATAAAATTCAACTTCATATTCTCTTAAAGATGCTCTGTATGCATTTTCTAATTCCGCCGAATCTGTTTTAATTTTACTAAAGGCTATCTTATCATAAAGTTTATCCCGCATTGCCTGCTCTTTTATTCCTTTAATTCTTCTTTGCAATATCACATTTTCAGATATTCTGTCATCTTTTTCTGCTTCAAGAGCAAGTATTTTTTCGGTTACTAGATTATTAAGAGTTATATACCTGTCTTTAAAATTGGCGGGGCGGGCTGTCAGCTCACATCTTTCTAAAAATTCTTTTACAGTTATTTCTTTGGAGCCAATCCTGGCAAGTATTTTATCATCCGGGTTATCCTGTGAAAAAACGGGACCTGATATGAAAGCTGCCGCTATCAGAATAGTGACACTTTTCAAATAAACCGTTAATAGTAACTTTTTTATAAATTTCTGTTTTTTCATAAACTTTAACGTAATAAAATCATTTTTTTATTTTGTATAACTTTATCTGCAGCCACCAGCCTGTAAAAATAAACTCCTGATGCAGAAGATATTCCATCAGGATTTTTTCCATCCCATTTAACCTGGTGATTACCGGCAGGAAAGGTGTAATTTCCAATAGTCCGGATTAACTTTCCTGCTGCGTTATAAATTTCTATAGTAACTACTTCAGAGATTGGAATAGAAAACTCAATTAAAGTTTCGGGGTTAAAAGGATTCGGATAATTCTGGGATAAATAATAGTCATCAGGAGCTGTATAAGATTTGTTATCACCAACGTCAGTTGGTAAAGAACTGATAATTGTTAAAGTATCAGATTGTATCTCAACAGCATCATAATATGCTACTGCATAAAACCTGTTTAATGTACCAAACGGAAGTACAAGTGTAAATTCCCAGGGGTCATTACTCCTGTAATTGTATGCAAGTTCAAATGGAGCATTATCGGCAGCTTGTTTATAAACTTTAACAAGCTCCCCGGTTTTTGATGTCATACTAATATATAACTTTAGCCGGTTTGAAGATGATGAGGATGTAACTGTTTCACTTCTTAAAGCAGGCGCATGAAAAGGCTGGGATTCAAAAACCTGCATCTCACTTATTGTTACTGTTGAATCAGGCTGTATTCCGCCGTCAGGAATTTCAAATTTCACAAATCTTATATCTGCTGATTCAAACTTAGCAGTAAAAAAATCTCCTGTTAACCCGGGACCAATAGAGGTATCAATAGTAGTCACCCATTCCACGGAATCTTTTGATATGGAAATAACAAAAGAAAATACAGGAAAAGAGCCGGGCAAATGAATGTTGATCATGTCAGTATTGTATTCATTTATCAGGTCTATAATTACCGTCTTGCCTCCGGAGTTAAAAACAACATTAGTAGACTGATCATTATCAACAAGTTCTGTTATTTCATTATTATCCAGGAAAACTTTTTTATTTAATGCAGTGTTAACGTCAGTTTTTAGTTCTATACTTTTCCCTTTCAAAGCCTCATAAACAATCTTTGCCATAAGCTCTGATCCTTCAACAAGAGGATGAATACCATCAGGCAAAAGATGTCCTTTATCAAGAAAAGGAGAATAAAAATCTATCAGACTTACATTAAGGGAGTCAACAATATGTTCAATTATTGGAATAATATCGGCAACAATGATTGTATCTCTTATATCATAAGCGCTGCTAAAAGCGGGAAGCGGATAGCAGACAAAAATTTCAGGATTAGCTGCCCCTTGTTTAAAAGTATCAATCATCGCACAGTAGTCGGAAAGAAATTCATCTTTATAAACCCAATTTTGAGGTTTCGAATCATTGGTCCCAAGCATTATTATAATAATATTTGGATCAAAATTTATGGCATCGGTAAAAACCTGTTCATTCCATATAGGGAAATCTCCTTTTTTTAACAAGGTTCTTCCAGACTTGCCAAAATTTCTTACAGTATAATCTCCGCCAAGAAAACGCCCTAAATCAACAGGATAGGAATCCATGGCCGGATTTGTAAGTGCTATACCTTCTGTAATACTGTTACCTACACAGGCAACCCTTATTGGATTTTCCACCTGAGAGTATAATACAAATGGAATCAGAAGAATGAAAAGGAAAGAGATAAACTGTGGTTTTATTCTATTCATTATCTTATCTCTAATAAAGCTGCGATACCTTATTTGCCAGCACCTGTATTGCAGCATTTGTGTTTTTAACTGGTTTAAGTTCTTCAGTAAAAAAGATTGTGTAAAAATCCGGTTTTGTCACCCCGAACTTATTTGGGGGTTCCCTGTATTGATTAAATAATAAATGCCGAAGATGCAGATATCAAGTTCAGCATAACATTTTTACACTGTCTCTTTCAAGAACTATTTTTGTCAACTTATAAAAAAGAAGCTAAGCGATTGCTTAGCTTCCCATCCTGAGCTAACCTTTCGGAGGCAAGAAAGATTTAGGAAAATAACTTACTATCGCTTTTATAGTTTAGTATGCACTAAACTGAAATTATTTAAGCAGAACTAATTTTCTTGTCTGAACAAATTGACCTGCTTTAATCTGGTAATAGTAAATACCGCTTGCCAATTTTGAGGCATCCCAGACAGCAGTATAAACACCAGCATTCATTTCTTCAGAGATTAATTGTTCAACTTCCTGTCCCAAACTATTGTATATCTTTAGCGATACGAATTCTGAACCCGGAATTGAGAACTGTATATTCGTATTAGGATTAAATGGGTTTGGATAATTCTGTGACAGGTAATAATCTTTTGCAATAGCCGGTTCAGTTTTAACACCAACAACACCCGGATTATACCAAACATCAGCACTGTCATTAACAACAGCAGGATCACGGGGGCTTACTGCTTCCAGTTTTATTACATTGTTTGCCATAAATGTAGCTGATCCAAGACCTATCGGACGGCTGTGTACTGAATCTGCATGAGCTGCCGACCACTGTATCATGTGGTCTCTTGCTCCGCTGTCGTTATCACCTACGTTTATTCCAAGGCCGAATACTTCACCTTCTACCCTGTCTACCATAAACCTGTTATCCTGCATCTCATTTATATATTCAAATGGTATGCGGAACTCAACTACATATCCGTCACTGGTTATACGGCGTGCATAATCACCTGCTGTTACTACCCAGTCATTTCCGGCTGCATCCTCAAGATGTCCCGATCCATTGACGTTATCCACACCTACTGAATCGAAGCCCATATCATAACCGATACCGGTTATTCTTGCGTTTGCTGTGCCATTCCCCTCGCCTGAGCTCGGATCAGGGTCAAACTTTAATTCGATACAGTCATTCGAGAACCTGTCTCCGGCTGCTCCCGATACTACATCGTCTTTTACTTCCCCGTAGCAATACAGGTAATCTTCATCCCATGCAAACCATACCCTTGCCGATAGATCTGCATCATCATCCGGCGGGGTACCGATTTCTGTTAAGTAACTACGCATAGGAATATAAACATATCCGTTTTCAGGACCGGTTAAAGTTTCGTAAAACTCATCTTTTTCAGCATCAATATTAATAGCAAATGTTAATGCCGGTGGAGTATACCAATCATCTGCATTTGGGTTAACAATAGCAGGATCACGGGGGCTTACTGCTTCCAGTTTTACTACATTGTTTGCCATAAATGTAGCTGATCCAAGACCTATCGGACGGCTGTGTACTGAATCTGCATGAGCTGCCGACCATTGTATCATATGGTCTCTTGCTCCGCTGTCGTTATCACCTACGTTTATTCCAAGGCCGAATACTTCTCCCTCTACCCTGTCTACCATAAACCTGTTATCCTGCATCTCATTTATATATTCAAATGGTATGCGGAAC
>JAWOJF010000211.1:0-4860 GCA_046481785.1 Ignavibacteriaceae bacterium
GCTTTCTGTTTGCGGATATTTCTCAGTGCAATTTTAATGTAGTTTTTGAACATATATCTCATCCCTGTTAATTATAAAGTGTAGCACAGGCTTTAGCTTGTGATTTTTTATCCATATATCAGTCACAGGCTAAAGCCTGTGCTACATCAACTTTTACTCGTACTTTAAACTTTTAATCGGATTGGCAGCAGCGGCTTTCACTGCCTGGAAACCAACGGTAATAAAAGCAATTAATAAAGCCAACAGCCACGCCATCAGCAGCATCCACCAGCTTATCTCAATCCGGTAGGCAAAATCCTGCAGCCATTTATCCATAATATACCATGCAAGAGGCGTAGCCAGAACAATTGCAATTAAAACAAGCTTAAGAAAATCTTTTGAAAGGAGTGTAATTATGCTGCTAACCCCGGCACCCAATACTTTTCGAACCCCGATTTCTTTAGTGCGCTGCTCTGCGCTGAATGCAGCAAGGCCGAACAAACCAAGGCATGAAATAATTATTGCAATAATGGTAAAGGTGTTAACGGTAGATGCAAGCTGGCTTTCACTTTCGTAAATTCTCCGGAAATCCTGATCGAGGAAGCTGTATTCAAACGGTTCTGAGGGATTTAATTTATTCCAAATTGCTTCAATTGATGACAGTGTTTTACTTATATCATTAGTTCCTGCATGAGCTATTAAATAATTAAAACCGGGACCTGTTGCTAACTGAACACCGTAAGGCTCAATGTTTTCCTGTAATCCTTTGAAGTGGAAGTTCTTAACAACTCCAATAATTTCCCATTTGTAATTTTCTCCGCGCCAGTCAAGATAAACAAACTGACCTACCGCTTGTTCAGGAGATTCAAATTTCAACTGTCGAATTCCTTCTTCATTTAAAATAACGCGGAAATTAGTATCAGCGGGAAACTCTTTTGAAAAAAGTCTTCCGGCAACAGGTTTTATATTCAGTGTCTGAAGAAAACTATCGTCAACCCAGTTCATAAAAAACCTTACAGATTCATTCATGGATAAACTCTCCCTGTAAAAAGACATATCACTTGGATTAAAAATTCCGGGGTAATACAGGGAGGCGCCGGCTGAACTGATCTGTGGGATCCGGTGTATCCCTTCTTTTAATGAAGAGTAAATATTTTTTGCGTTGGTGCTTCGGAGCGGAATTATGATCTGCTGTTCCTTACTAAAGCCGAGGTCTTTTGAATGCATATAACCCATCTGGCTGCTTATAATTATGGTTGATATTATCAATGCAATAGAAATAACAAACTGGAACACAACCAATACCCTTCTTAATGAGACTGCAGCAAAGGATGATGCACTTTTACCTTTAAATACTTTTACAGGGCTGAAAGAGGAGAGATAAAAGGCCGGATAGCTGCCTGCAAGAAGTCCGGTAAAAACAGCAAGAATAAAAAATCCGGCTACTCCTAAAATACCTGTCCGGTTAAATGTTAAAGATATATCTGCACCAAGCATTTCGGAAAAAAGCGGAAGGGAAATCTGGGCTAAACTTATTGCAAAAACAAACGCGATCATTGCCATCATTAATGACTCGCCCAGGAATAATTTTATTAATGACTTTTTCTCTGCACCTAAAACTTTTCTTACACCAACTTCAGCGGAACGTTTTGCCGAACGGGCGGTAGATAAGTTCATAAAATTTATTACTGCAATAAGAAGCGTAAATACGGCTACCGACGCCAGAATATATAAATAAGTTATGCTTCCCGCCGGAGTAACATTACTTGCTGTTTTAGCAAAAAGATGAATATCCTTTACAGGAGTTAAGAACTGGATTTTATTAAAGCCCATTGCCTTAAGGTCCTTGCCGGCATGTTTATCTATAAATGCCGGAAATTTCTTTTCCAGTTCCGCAGCATTGGTTCCAGGCTTTAGCAGGAAGTATGTATAGAACATATTATTTGATGCAAGCTCAGTATGGCGGTTCATATACTGCTCCATATCCCCGCCTTTGATAGTCATAATAAATCTTGCATCTATATGAGTAGGAATTTCCGACGGAATAAATACACCGGTTACTTTAAAATCATACTCGCCGTTTGTACTGCTGTTTATATGTATAATTTTATTTAATGCAGATTGGTTTCCAAACAGTTTAAGGGCAATTTCTTCAGATAAAACAACACTGTTTGGATTTGCCAGTGCATTTAGCGGATCCCCTTCTTTAAATTTATATGCAAACAACTCAAAGAATGAGGGGTCAGCAAGAAAGCCATTGGTTTCATAAAAAGATTTTATTTCTTTTTCGGGTACTTTGTACTGAAGCAGTGTTTTATCGTCTGCAAAAGTTTCAAGAAGGCGGGTTGTTTTTTCAATTTCCGGAAACTCCTGCTGCATTACTTCAGCCATACGTGCAGGGGTATTGGCAGTACTTCTTTCCTGTCCCTCTCTTACGAATACAGTGCAAAGCTGATATAACCTCTCAACATTTTTATGATGGCTGTCATAGCTGAACTCATGCAGCAGATAAATAGAAATAAGCATACAGCAGGCAAGACCTATAGAGAGACCAAATATATTAATAAAGGAATAGGCCTTCTGTTTGCGGATATTTCTTAATGTAATTTTAATGTAGTTTTTGAACATATAATTCCTCCCCGCTAATTTTAAGTGTAGCACAGGCTTTAGCCTGTGATTTTTTCTTCACATGTCAGTCACAGGCTAAAGCCTGTGCTACAAGATGATGGATTAGCTCCGGGAAAAAATAACAGGCGGCCGGAGATGGAATTAGCAATTACTCCGGCCGCCCATGGCTAAGGGAATATCAATATCAATCTACTTTTCATACGTTAAGGTAATGCCGTACCTTTCCTGATCGTCCGGGGGAGCCGAGTTCCAGTCCCTGTATGAATGAGATCCGTCTGTTTCATAATAAATTCTGTACTTGCCTTTAGGCAGGGTAATTACCTCATTTATCATCCTGTTTTTAGAAGCACCGCCGGCATGGTCTGTTTTCCTGTAAATCATTTCCCAAACCGTTTTACCTGTTGCATCTTCTTCAATCCAGCCATAATCTGCCATACTGCTTCGTACTCCTTCACCAATTGCATATATTCTTATTTTAGTTTCTTTATCGAGTGTAAATTCCCTGCTTTCAAAATCATTATCTCTAACCCTTACAATTTCTCCGGCAACATTTTTGCTTTTAAAATCTTTTTCATTAAATAAAGAAATACCTTGTTTATCCGATTCATTAACAGTCCATATTGTTATTCCCCATCTGCTTTTATCATAAGGTTCCGCATCATTCCAGTCAAAATATGAATGTGAATCATCTGTAGAATAAAAGGCAATATAGTTTCCTTTTCTCAGGGTAATTTCTTCATCAATCATTCTGTTCTTATCTGCACCGCCTGCATGTTCGCTTCTGTCTTCTTCCATTTTCCATACAATTTTTCTTGAATCAGCATCAATTATCCATCCATAATCAGCCATATCCTCATCGCCAACACCTTCACCCAGACAAAGAACTCTAAGTTTTGTATCCTTACTCAGACTGAAACCCTGCGAGACACTTTCATTATCTCCAACCTTAGTTAATTCAACAAGGGGTTTAACAATATCATCCTGTTTAAATTCAGAAATATTCTTAAGATCGTTTTCAGTGGATGCCCAAATTGTCACTCCCCAGAATTGAGGATCATCCGGCGGGAGTGAATTCCACTCTTCAAACGAATGACTGTCATCAGTTGTGTAGTTAACTAAATATGATCCTTCGGGAAGGGTTACTTCACCATTAAACATAATATTTTTATCCGCACCACCGGCATGTTTTGCATTATTGTAATTTAAATTCCATACTCGTTTATTCTTTTTTACATCATATATCCAGGCGTAATCATACGATGCCTCATCTTCTGCTTCACCAAGAGCATAAATTTTAAGCCTGGTACTGTTTTTTAGTGTGAATCCTTTTTTTATGTCTTGTTTATCACCATTGCGGATCAGGTTTATTATTGCTTTACCGTTAAACCTGTCTGCTGCTCCCTCAACATTTGTTTCTGTAAAGGAAGGAGATGATGATGAGACCGACATCCCCAGTCCAATAAGATCATTTCTATCATAGTTGTTAAAATTTCCTGCAAATATATTTTTAAGCCAGTTGTTGTTAGTGAAGAAATTTCTGCCATAATTATACATTGCGGTATAGTAAACCTCATATTCTCCCTGCGCAAGATTTTTTTCTTCCTCAAATGAAAATATACCGTTCATTTTTTTACTGCCGGAATTTATATTTTGTGTAAGGTGCCATACAACATCCCTGGTATCAGATTTTATGATCCAGCCGTAAACATTAAGATCATTATGCAGACCGTTCCCCCGGCGGTCCCGGTATCCCCGGAGCAAAGCACCTTTACCGGATATTTTTATTTTACCTTCTCCATTAAGCTTAAATGCCGCCATATCTATTATACCCACATCAATAAAGTTTACTTTTACTTCCTTTGCCTGTACCGGAAGAGATATTAAAAATATAAAAACGGCTGCTGCAGATAATATGCGAATCAGAATAAACGTCTTCATGTTACCCTCTAAATTATAGGAAATAGGATTATTTTATTTCCCGGTAAGACTTCGGATATCAGAAAAAAGTTTACTGTAAAACATCATTATAAATATAAAAATCAAAAGTCATTCCACTATTTTAACCGGAATTAGTGGATTTTTGCTATTTCATATGTCCTTAACTGTACGGCAGTGAAACAAATGCGTTCGATTGCGTACAGAGAATTATTGGTATTTGTTTTCCAAAGATTTTAAACATTGTTTATTCGTTGATACATACATGAATACAAATCTGAACAAAAGAACAGCCAGAATGCCGGTTTAAGTTAAAAT
>JAWOJF010000134.1:0-22917 GCA_046481785.1 Ignavibacteriaceae bacterium
GAGAGCCGGAAGGAAAAGCCGGTGAGGTAAAATCCAAATTACAGGATAACCCGAATATTTATGTAACACATCATATCGGTGCTTCAACCGAACAGGCACAAAATGCTGTAGCTGAAGAAACAATAAAAATTATACTCGATTATATCCACAGCGGAATTATTGCTCATTGGGTTAACAGGGCAAAAGTAACAGATGCACACCACCAGCTTGTGGTTAAACATTATGACAAGCCCGGCGTACTTGCTTCAATACTGGCTGTAATAAGAGACGGAAGTATTAACATTGAAGAGATTGAAAATATAATTTTTGATGGCGGTGTAGTAGCTTGCTGCACAATGAAACTGAAAACATCTGCTACAACTGAAATGATAAAGAAGATAAATGAAAATCCGAATGTGTTAAGTGTTTCTCATGTAGCTATTTAATTTGATATTAACCTCCAGGGCCTCCAAGGTTTTCCTGAACCTTGGAGGTTTTTAAAAACAGCAGCACAATACATATTAAGGCAATGATTACATGAGGATTTTTTAATAAGCTTTTATTAGGGAATAACTTCAAGGTTGAGTCAAACCTTGCTGATTGAGGGCCCGATTTACGTAAGGGATTTACACATACTTAACTTCTACTATACTCTCAATTATTGCATGAAAATAAGGCAGCCTGATAAGCTGTTCAAGCCCCTCCAGATCCTGCTGATCAAAATTTACGACTAAAGACGAGATGTTTGATTTTATATAATCCCTGGAAAGTTCAGGAAGCTTTTCATCAATATTCATCCCTTCAACATCATTAAAAATTCTTTCCTCAATTCCGGAAATTCCTGAATGAAGTTCCTCAATTACTTCTTTTTTATTTGAAGCAAATATATAATTAACATAAGGGAGGTTTAGGCTTTCAGTTACTTCATCAGCAAGACTTACACCTTTGATAAATTTGTTATCCGCAAAATTCTGATCACCTGATATTATAAGATTTTTATTGCTGATATTATTATCCGCAACAAGGTGTATTTGTACCACAGTGTCATACAACTCTTTAAAAAGCAGTTTTGATAATATTACTTCCTGCGAGGAAATATCACCAAATAAATGGATATCCTTTATCTCCCTTTGTTCCGGGCTATAATATAGATAAGAATTGCTAAGCTGGTTTTCAAAAGAGATGCCGTATTTAGAGGAAACGAAAAACTCTTTATGATTTATCAGGTCCATCACCGGTATTAAGCCAACTGCATCCGGGTTTTTTTCCAGTTCGCCGGAAAGCACAGATGAAGGACGGAAAGAAATATCCGGATTTAGTTCTTCGCCAAGATGCTCAGAAATAAGCCTGGTAAAAATATTTTGAGGGAAAAAAAATCTCATACCTTGTTATTGAAATATTTACAATAAAAAAGGACAAACAATAATGTCTGTCCTGCATATAAAAAAATATTTAAAGAATTACTTTGTTTTAATTCTGGCCGCTTTACCGGAAAGATTTCTCAGGTAATAAAGTTTTGCTCTTCTTACACTGCCTTCTTTTAAGAGTTCAATTTTGGCAATTTTGGGTGAATTAAACGGGAATATTCTTTCAACACCAACACCGCTTGACATTTTTCTGACAGTAAAAGTTTTGTTTGAGCCATTCCCTCTTATGCTTATTACATCACCTTCAAACGGCTGCACTCTTTCCTTATCACCTTCAATTACTCTAACATGCACCTTTATATGATCACCAGGATTAAATGCCGGGAAATCAGTCCGTTTTTGGTCGGGCAATATGTTATTAATATCAATCATTATTTTCTCCACTTATTATATTATTTTTTTTCCATTTTTCAGTTAAAACTGCTGACTGCTGTTGTTTCCATTTTTTAATTTCTTTTTCATTACCTGAAAGCAGTACCTCAGGCACTTTCATTCCTTTATATTCTGCCGGACGTGTGTAATAAGGAGCTTCAACCTTATCTCCATCCTGGAATGAATCATCAAGAGCAGACTCACTATCATTAAGAACGCCGGGTATCAGCCTAACTACTGCATCAATTACAAGCAAAGCAGGCAATTCTCCTCCGGTCAGCACAAAATTTCCTATCGAAATTTCTTCGGTAGCAAACTTTTCCCTGACACGGTCATCAATTTCTTTATAATGCCCGGCAACAAGAATTATATTTTCTGCAAGAGAGAGTCTGTTGGCAGTTTTCTGATTAAAAACTTTCCCTTTAGGAGTAAGAAAAACAATATAATTGTAAGTTGTTTCCTTCTGCAGTTTTTCAATACATTCAAAGAACGGTTCAGGCTTAAGCACCATCCCGGCTCCGCCGCCAAATGGTTTATCATCAATCTGCTTATGTTTATTAAAGGCATAATCTCTAAGATTATGAATAAAGATTTTTACTTTACCTTTATCCTGGGCTCTTTTAATAATACTTGTATTTAACGGGCTTAAAAGCAGATCGGGTACTGCGGAAATTATATCAATCCTCATCTTCGTACAAATCTTTCCCCGGCATTAGAATCAGAATTTTTTTTTCAGAATCAAAATTTTCAATAAATTCATTTACTGCGGGAATTAAGATCTCTTTTCCCTGTTTATCAATTATAACATAAACATCGTTAGCCGGTAAGCTAAGGATATCAGTAATTTTGCCAATCTCAACATTATTTTTAAGAACAATACTCCCTATCAGGTCATGAATAAAAAAGTAATCTTCCGGCAGTTTAACAAGATTACTGTTATCCACATATAATTCTTTATTAACCAGAATCCCGGCTTCCTTTTCATCATTAAAATTTTTGAATTTAATAATAAAAAAGTCTTTTACATTTTTAACTTCTTCAACAAGAAATTCTTTTTTAACTCCAAAGAAATTAATATATACCTTTTTAAGGGCGTAAAAGCGCTCAGGGAAATCTGAAAAAGACGTAATTCTTACAAATCCATGCCTGCCGTAAACTGAGTGAATTTTGGCAACAAGGAAGTAATCAGTCACTATAATTAAAATATTCCGTTTTAGTCGAGAATTTCTAAAATAGCTCTCTTGCCCTCTTTAGCTGCAACAGCAGTTAAAAGAGTCCTCATAGCCTGGGCTGTTTTACCCTGTTTACCGATAACCTTACCGACATCATCAGCCTGCACTTTAAGTGAAAGCACAACTTTATTGTCTTCCGGAGCTTTCTCTTCAATAACCACACTGCCGGGGTTATCTACTAGGTGCTTAGCAATAAATTCAATGAATTCTTTCATAGAAAGAAGCCTCCTATATATAAAGCACGGGAGCTTTAGAAATTATGTACAGAATACCCCTGCAAGCATCCCTGATTATCGGGACTTACTTTTCTTCAACAGGATTCTCTTCAGAAGTAGCGCCCTTAACTTCTGCTGTACTCTCGTTTTCTTGTTTAGCAGAACCTTTGCTTTTCCTGGAAGTTTTGCTCTGTGCCTTTGCTTCGTGTAGCTTCGCCCAGTTTTCCAATTCAGTCTGAATTTTTTCTTCAGATAATCCCTTGCGGATTAATTCTCTCTTTAACAGAATTCCCTTTTTACTTAACAAGCTTTTTACAGTATCAGTAGGCTGTGCACCAACACCAAGCCAGTATAAAGCTCTGTCCTCTTTAATTTCAATAGTAAAAGGATCGGTTAAAGGATTATATAATCCAATAGCCTCAAGAAATTTTCCGTCACGCGGAGACCTGGCATCAGCCGCTACAACTTTATATACCGGCTGTTTCTTTTTTCCCATTCTCCTAAGTCTTAACTTAACTGCCAATTATTTTGAACCTCCAAATTAACGATCAATTGAATTTAAAATTTTTAAATGAGCCGTTTAACCCGCCCTTCCGGTTAAGCTTCTTCATCATATTTTGCATATCGCCAAACTGCTTTATTAACCGGTTAACATCCTGAATTGTAGTACCGCTTCCTCTGGCAATTCTCATACGCCTGCTTCCATTTAATACTTTAGGAGCAGAGCGTTCTTTGGGCGTCATAGAGTTAATTATGGCCTCTACTTTTACCAGCGCCTTATCATCAATTTGCGCATTTTTTATCTGTGAACCCAGCCCGGGAATCATTCCCAGCAGCGATGATAAAGAACCCATTTTCTTAATTACTTTAATTTGCTTAAGAAAATCTTCAAAATCAAATTTATTTTTCCGTAGTTTTTCCTCCAGTTTGCCGGCTTCATCCTCGTCAAAGCTTTCCTGTGCCTTCTCTACCAGGGAAACAATGTCCCCTTTTCCAAGTATTCTGGATGCCAGCCTCTCAGGATGAAACACCTCAAGAGCAGTCAGTTTCTCGCCGTTGCTGATAAATTTTATCGGTTTTCCAACAACAGCCCTTATCGAAAGTGAAGCTCCGCCGCGGGCATCGCCGTCAAGTTTAGTAAGAACTATCCCGTCATAATTAACACGTTCATTAAAAGCTTTTGCAGAGTTTACTGCATCCTGGCCCGTCATTGCATCAACTACAAATAATGATTCAGCCGGTTTTACAATATCTTTAATTGCGGCAACTTCATTCATCATATCTTCATCAACATGAAGCCTGCCCGCTGTATCAATAATAACAGTATTTATGTTATTTTCTTTTGCATAAACCAAAGACTCCCGGGTTACCTTCCCCGCGTCTCTTTCCTCAAGAGAAAAAACCTTTACATCAATCTGTGCTCCCAGAAGCTTAAGTTGTTCAATTGCAGCAGGCCTGTATATATCGGCAGCAACTAAAAGAACTTTCCGCCCTGCTTCTTTAAGGCGCCTGGCAAGCTTGGCAGAAAATGTGGTTTTACCTGAACCCTGCAAACCAACTATCAATATGGTGGTTATACCCGATCCATTTAATTTAATTTCAGTATGTTCGCCGCCTAATAAATTTACAAGTTCATCGTAAATTATTTTAGTAATAAGCTGCCCCGGTGTAATGGAAGTAATTACATCCTGCCCCAGAGCTTTTGTTGTAACTTTGTCAATGAACTCTTTAGCAACTTTATAATTTACATCGGCATCCAGAAGAACACGCCTGATCTCGCGCAAAGTATCAGATATATTTTTTTCTGTAAGCTTTCCCTGTCCTCTAATTTTCTTTAAAGTCGTATCAAATTTAAGTGTTAATTCTTCTAACATAACTCTCTATTAGTGTCTGCAATATTTTATATCAGTCAAAAGTTACCTGTCCTTCTGACATCTGACTTTTGACCTCTGACCTCTGACTTTTGACCTCTGACTTTTGACCTCTGACCTCTGACTTTTGACCTCTGATCTCTGACTTTTGACCTCTGACTTCTGATATTCTATCCTTCTTGTAAGGCATTGGCTCCGGAAACAATTTCAAGAATTTCTTTAGTAATTGATGCCTGGCGTTCCCTATTATATTTTAACTGCAAAGTACGTATTAATTCCTTAGCATTAGTTGTTGCATTATCCATAGCAGTCATCCTGGCACCAAGCTCAGCCGCATTAGATTCAAGAAGTATTCTCCACATTTGTGCTTTAAGGTGTTTAGGCAGCAAATAATTTAAGATATACTTCTGATCCGGTTCATAAATATAATCCGGCTGTTTATGATTTTCTTTACCGGTTTCGTTATCAACAGGTACCGGCAGAAATTGTTCCGCTGTTATTTTTTGCTGAATAACAGATTTAAACTCGTTGTATATTATGATAACCTTATCAAATATACCATCCAGATAATTTTTGATAAGTTCATCAGTAATACTTAAAGCGGATTCATAGTGAAGTGTTGAAAATATGCCTGTTCTTTGTCCGGCAATATCGTAATCTCTTCTGCTGAAAAACTCAAAACTTTTCCTGCCAATACAAAATATATGAGCAGTTACATTACCATTATTAAGGTCTTCACCAACATATCTTGCTGCTTCCTTTATCAGGTTAGTGTTAAAAGCACCGCACAAACCTCTGTCAGAGGAAACAACCACTACAGCTACATTCCTTACCTCACGCGGGGCAATAAACGGATTAGCTGCTATATCATCCTCAGCAATAAGATGATTTAATAAAGCAGATATTCTTCTTGCATAAGGACGGGCATTAATAATTGATTCCTGTGCTCTCCTTAATTTGGCAGCAGCCACCATCTTCATTGCTTTGGTAATCTGCTGCGTACTTTGCACGCCTTTTATCCGGTTTTTTATATCGCGTAATGTAGCCATAAATTATTTTATACTGCTGCAGTTGCTTTAAACGAAACAGTAAACTCTTCTGCAGCTTTTTTAATCAGAGCAATGGTATCATCACTCAGTTGTTTTTCTTTTTTAATTGTTTCAAAAATATTGTTGTACTTAACTTCAACATATTCAAGGAATTCTTTTTCAAACTTCTTAACCTGGTTAACAGGAATTTCATCAAAATAACCATTTGTACCAAGATAGATTGAAACCACCTGTCTCTCAACAGGAGAAGGTGAATATTGTCCCTGTTTCAATAACTCAACAAGCCTGGCACCCTTCGAAAGAGTTTTTTGTGTAGATTTATCAAGATCAGAACCAAATTTCGCAAAAGCTTCCAGTTCCCTGTATTGCGCCAGGTCAAGCTTTAAAGTTCCGGCTACTTTTTTCATAGCTTTAATCTGAGCATTACCACCCACACGTGAAACCGAAATACCCACGTTAATAGCAGGCCTTACGCCGGCATTAAACAAATTAGATTCAAGATATATCTGTCCGTCAGTAATAGAAATAACGTTTGTAGGTATGTAAGCCGAAACATCACCCTGCTGAGTTTCAATAACCGGCAAGGCTGTTAAACTTCCGCCGCCAAGTTCATCACTTAGTTTTGATGCTCTTTCAAGCAGCCTTGAATGGAGATAGAAAACATCACCGGGATAAGCTTCGCGGCCGGGAGGCCTTCTTAACAATAAAGAAAGCTCACGGTAAGCCGCAGCTTGTTTTGAAAGATCATCATAAATAACAAGAGCATGCCTTCCGCTGTCACGGAAATATTCACCAAGTGTAGCACCCGAATATGGAGCAATAAACTGTAAAGGTGCCGGGTCAGTTGCAGATGCAGAAATAACTGTTGTATATGCCATAGCATCATGTTCATTCAGTTTAGCAACCACATGGGCAACTGTAGAACTTTTCTGCCCTATTGCAACGTAAATACAAAAAACAGGATTAACACCAAGTTTTTTAGCTTCCTCTGTATGAGTAATTTTTTGATTGATTATAGCATCAACAGCAACAGCAGTTTTTCCTGTCTGCCTGTCGCCAATGATTAATTCTCTTTGCCCGCGGCCGATAGGTATCATGGCATCAATAGCAGTAATACCGGTTTGCAGTGGTTCTTTTACGGGCTGGCGCTGTACTACGCCTAAAGCTTTTCTTTCAATAGGCAGAAACTTGTCGGTAGTAATTGTCCCTTTGCCGTCCAGCGGTGTACCAAGCGGATTGATTACACGCCCCAGCATTTGTTCGCCTACAGGCATTGAAGCAACCCTTTTTGTTCTCTTTACAACATCACCTTCTTTTATAAGGGTATAATCACCAAAGATAACACAGCCTACGCTGTCTTCTTCAAGATTAAGAACCATACCGAAAACATCATGAGGAAATTCAACAAGTTCGCTTGCCATTACCTTCGATAAGCCGTACACCCTCGCAATACCATCTCCAACCTGTAGAACGGTTCCAACATCATAAATATCCATTTCATTTTCATATCCTGAAAGCTGTTTTCTTAGTATCGCCGATATTTCATCCGGTCTTACTTCTGCCATTTTTTATTCCTTTTTATTTTTGTAACACAGGCTTTAGCCTGTGATTATTAAACTTTCAAAAACCCGCCCACAGGCTAAAGCCTGCGCTGCAAATCCAATCATCAAGCAGCTTAAATGCTGCCTTCAATAAATTGTTTCTTTAAAATATTCAGTTGATGCTTAATTGAAGCATCATATACTGTATCTCCAATGCGGGCAATAAATCCGCCTATAATAGATTTATCAATTTCAAATTTAAATCTAACCTGCTTATTTAATAAACTCTCAAACCTGCCTTTAAGCTGCTTTGACTGCTCATCAGAAAATTCCTGTGCTGCTTTAATCTTTACATTAACAATTCCAAGATGTTCATCTTTTAATTCAAGATATTTTCTTAAAATGCTTAAAAGAAATTCCTCCCGGTTCTTTTCAACAACAAAAACTATAAACTTCAGTGAATCTTCGTCTATTTTTCCCCTAAAAATATCACTCAATATCGATTTTTTTACTTTGGGTTTTACAACCGGACTGTCAAGCATTAATTTCAGATGACGGTTTGAATCAATAACAGAAACTACAAGTTCCATGTCTGTTGAAACGGTATCAACATTTTTTTTCTCTTTAGCTGTCTCAAGCAGCGATATTGCATATCTTAATGAAACTTTATAGTCAGCCATCATTTATCCCTTTGGGATCAGTTCTTGGTTATTTCGTTTATATATTTATCAACTACTTTATTCTGCTTTTCCTTATCCAGGTTTTCCTGCAGGATTTTTTCAGCAGCGCTTATAGCAATTTCGGCAATTTGTCCGCGCAGTTCAGTAAATGCAGCCTCTTTTTTCCTGTCAATTTCTGCAGAAGCATCAGTTACAATTTTCTGAGCCTGTTCCCTGCTGTCATGGATCATCTGTTCTTTTAACTTTTCAGCATACTGCCTGCTCTGTTCAATAATTTTTTTAGCTTCTTCTTCAGCCTTATTAAGGTTAGCCTGATTCTGATCAAGCATCTTCTGGGCTTCCTCTTTGGCTTTTTCAGCTTTTTCAAGAGATTGTTTAATAGCTAATTCACGCTGGTCGAGAGCAGCAAGAATAGGCTTCCAGGCAACTTTTTTTAATAAGAACGCCAGGATAATAAAAGTAATAACAGTCCATATTATCAACCCGGGATTAACATCAAGCAGTCCGCCGCCGCCATGTTCTTCCTGGGGGGCAAAGGCTAATAAACCAAATATCAAATCAGCAAGCATTATAAAATTCCTTTTGTAGCACAGGCTTCAAGCCTGTGGCTGCATGTTTTAAAATACACAGGCAAAAGCCTGTGCAACATATATTCAATATGCAATTAAGCTTTTAATGCTAATAAAATACAAATAACAAGACCAAAGAAAGACATACCTTCAATAAGAGCAGCAGCAATAATCATTGAAGTTCTGATAGCACCGGCTGCTTCGGGTTGTCTTCCGCTTGCTTCCATAGCTGAAGCAGCAAGTTTACCTATTCCGAAACCACCGCCAATTACTGTTAAACCAGCACCAATACCGGCTGCTAACCAAGCTAAATCCATTATATTCTCCTTTTATTTTATAGTTTATTTATTGTTAATAAATTCAAATAATTAATCCGTTCTTTTAGAAACGGGGTTAATTAAAGTTAATGTTCCTGATGAACGGCCATACCGATAAACAATGCAGAAAGCATTGTGAAAATATAAGCCTGTATCAGCGCTACTAAAATTTCAAGTAAATAAATAAAAACAGCAAATGCTATTGATATTGGAGCCACAAATATCGTCTGCATAAAAAATATTAAACCAAGCAATGCAAGAATTACTATATGTCCGGCAATCATATTAGCAAAAAGACGTATAGCCAATGCAAAAGGTTTTGTAAATAATCCCAGGAGTTCAACAGGTATCATAATTACAAGCATCCATGGCGGAATACCATGCGGAACCAGGCCTTTAAAATATCCTATAAAACCATTGCTCCTTATTCCGCCAAATTGTGTCATAAAAAAAGTAAGCATTGCCAGAGTAGCAGTAACTGCTATGTTACTTGTAAATGTTGCAGAAAGGGGAATAAGACCGAGGAAATTTCCAAAAAGTATAAAAAAGAATACTGTTAATAAGTAAGGAAGAAATTTTTCATAGCCTTTTCCTATAGTTGGCTGAGCAATTTCATCCCGTACAAACAAAACCAGAATTTCAAAAAAATTAGCAATCCCTTTAGGGATTAATGTTTTTTTATATTTTGAAGCTACAACAGCAAAAACAATAAACACCAGTAAAGCAGCAAGCCACATAAAAATAACATGCTTTGTGGGTGTAATATCTATACCAAAAACTAAAGGAAATTGAGGGATGTGAATTTCAAAACCGGCAAAATCAAGAGTTCTGCTATCCATAACATGATGCATTATCCATCCGCTATCCGAACCACCTGACTGCTGTACACTATCGGCTGCACCTGCGGCGGCAGATAATGAATCCTGAACCTGATTTAAGGGCATAAAACTCTATTTTTTCCTGAAATTTAAGTAAATAATTTCTACTATTAGAAAAAAAATGTAAAAAAACAAGATTGCTAATATATAACTAAAAGGATACAGTTTCAAGAATTTAAGGCAAATTATTACCAGCCCGGCCATAACAACTAACCTTACAATCATCCCTCCAAATACACTTAAAAGGAACAATTCATTAGGTTTATTTAGCCCCCAGCGGATAGTAATTAACCCCGCAGTAAAATTAAAACCCACAGTAATTGCGGCAATAAAAACAGAAAAAAACATTGTTTTATCAATTAAAGAAGAGAGGTAAAAAAAGGTAAGCACTAATAAAAGAAAAAAGAATATGATACCAGAGATACCCAGAAGCTTATTAGCTGACATTATTTGCCCGATTTCATAACAGTCTTAATAAATGCATACATACCGATAAATACCCCTAAAAAAGCAAAAATTACAGTAAGCATAGGAGTAGTTTCAAATCTGCCGTCAAGCCAAATACCAATAAATACCATTATTCCAACAGTAACGGCAAGCTGCATCCCCAGCCCTATATAAGGCCCTATCTCCCGGTATATTTTACTAAGCCCCTCATCATTAAAGGGCTTTTTATCCTTCATTATTGTTTTTGCTCAGAAACTGCCGGTGTTTCTAATTTTAAACCAGGTACCTGTCCGCTCATTATGCTTTTACCGTCAAACCTTGCACCTGCTTCAACAACAAGAATTTTAGAGTTCAGGTCACCTTTTAGAATTGATTTGGCTTCCAGTGTTAATTTTTCCCTGGCAATAACTGTTCCTACAACTCTTCCGCCGACAGTTATAATTTCAGCATTAACTTCGCCGTTTATTTCACCGCTTTCGCCAATAGTAATATTAGCATTAGCTGAAACATCTCCGTTAACTGCTCCATCAATACGTACGCTGCCGTTACTGGAAATCTTTCCTTCTATCACCACCCCTGCGGATATGATAGTTACTTCATCCTTTCCTACTCCGTTATTTTTCACTTTCAAATTTTACTCCTCAATTATTAAAGTTTAATAAAAAATCCTGCGGATTAACAGGCTTGCCTTCCTTCCAAAGCTCAAAATGCAGGTGCGGCCCAATTGATTCCCTGCCGGTATTTCCGCTTAAAGCTATTAATTCACCCTGCTCTACAACTTCTCTTTCACGCTTTATTAATACTGAACAGTGCTTATATATTGTAACATAATCCATTGAATGACTAATAATAACCATGTAGCCATCATTAACTGTGTAATCAGAAAATATAATATAACCATTAGCCGCTGAATAAACAGGCGAACCCGTCTTTAATACATAATCAACACCGAAATGGCCCTTTTCCGGGAAATATTCTCTGCTTATAAAACCATTTGAAGGGCTATAGAAATAATATAATGGTTCTTCTTTAACTCTGCCATCCTGACTAAAGAAAAGATCCCTGATTACAGCCATTAAATTTCCGCCGGATTTATTTTTTCTGCTCCTGCTTTTATTTTCAGATGATATTGAATCTGCTAAAGTTGAGTCACCAAGTAAAATTGCATGGCGCAGCCGGTTATTTGTTGATTTAAGGCTTTCAAGCTCTCCTGTTAAAAACAACATTTTTTCATTAAGCTCTTCAATTTTCTGCAGGTCTGTATTGCTTAAGTTAGACTCAGTTGCAAAAAAACTGCGCACCGGAGTAAAAGCAAACAACAAACCGCTAAGCACAAAAACAACAAATGAATATAATCCTAATATTGCAGTAACCTTTGCCGGCGTTAATTTTTGCGACCGTGTTCCATGGCTGCCGTCCTCAGGAACAATCAATATTGAAAATTTTTTAATATGTTTTAATTTTTTGGCAAACATTTTTATATCTGTAACGGGCAAATTACTTAAATTTTTTCAGTAAATCCCCGAATTTAATTTTACCCTCTCTTAATAACTTCGGCTTTTTTTCTGAGAGATCTATCAGGGTAGAGGCCTCAAAGAACGATTTCTTTTCTGTATAAAATATTGCATCAACTTCAGATGAAAACTCATCTTTAATTACAGAATATTCTGCAATCGGTGCCTGGTTACTCCGGTTAACGCTGGTAGATATCAGCGGCATTTTAAGTTTTGATAATAGTTTAAGGCAGAACCGGTGATTTGGTATTCTGAATGCTGCTGTTACATGCCCAAGCAGTTGTGATGCTTTTTCATTAAGGTTTAACACTACCGATACAGGGTTTGGCCATATGGATATTAAAAAATCTATATGCTTTTCGGAATGAATCTCAACATATTTCAACAGGTTCTCCATGCTATCTATAAGCAGGATAAAAGTTTTACCAGCCTCTCTCCCTTTTATTTCATTTATTCTTGTAACAGTTTCTTCATTAAACGGGTTTGCTCCAAAACCGTATATTGTATCTGTAGGATAAATAAATACTGTCCCTTCCAAATATAATTTCTCTGCTTTTTTTATTGCACCATCAAAATTTTCATCTACATTTATCATATCCGCCGATTTAATTTCCATTAAGTATTCCTTCAATTTCTTTTATAACCACTTCAGGTTTAAGATTATAGCCGCATGCAAAATTTTTAACGGGGCATTCTTTATACCCGTGAATTCCACACGGCTTGCAATATAAATCATTATAACTTAAATACGAACTAACTGCATTATATGGATAAAATCCAAAATCAGCTATAGTTGAACAATAAATTGTTATTACAGGAACATCAGCGCACATTCCCATGTGAGTGGGAGCGCTGTCATTAGAAATCAATAGACTACATTTTTTAATAATGTCAATTGATTCAATAAGAGAATATTTGCCGGCTGCAGATAAAACATTCTTTTCAGCCTCTGCGGCCATTTCATTACATACTGATGCATCTTCAATTCCCCCCAGCAATAAAACAAAATAATTTTTTTTTACCAAATATCTTATTATTTCATTGTAATATTCTTTAGGGTATTTTTTTGTGTTCCACACACTTCCGGGAGCAACAGCTATAAATTTACCGGGATGGTTGATCTGCGTAAGTAACTGGTCTGTTTTTGTCTTTGCCTCTCCGGGTATTACTACCTCAGGTAGTATTTTCCAGTTGTTGTCTAAGTTCTCTAAACCGGCAAGAGTTAAATTCCTTTGAACCTCATGATGCGAAGATTTATACTTTACAATATTTTTGTAAACATACTTTATACTGTTTTTGTCAAACCCATAGGTTTCTTTCACACCTGATAAAAGCGCCATTATAGAAGAACGGAAAGAACGATGAGGTGAATAAAGACGGGTATACCTCATTTTTTTTATACTGCTGCAAAAACTTAAAAAGTTTTTTAACGGCTTGTGTTCCCC
Source organism: Ignavibacteriaceae bacterium (assembly GCA_046481785.1). Taxonomy (GTDB): domain Bacteria; phylum Bacteroidota; class Ignavibacteria; order Ignavibacteriales; family Ignavibacteriaceae; genus JAWOJF01. Next base: position 13,537 of record JAWOJF010000134.1, read on the forward strand.
CCTTTTATCAAGCACTATAACATTATCCACAAAAGGGGAAGAAGAAAAAATTTCTTTTGTGGAGGGAATAGCAATAATATCAATCTGCGAAGAAGGAAAAGAATCTTTTAAAAAGCGGATCATAGGGAGAGTAAGAATTGCATCCCCTATAAAAGCAGTTTGTATTACTAAGATTTTTTCTGTCATTAATAATGTCCTAAAAATCCGCTATAAACATTTCTTGCACTTAAACCTGCTCTTGCCTGCGCAGAACTTTCAAATTGTCATTCCGCAACTTAAGACAGATTTGCTAATCCTAAGCACAAAACATAGTCCTTTTTTATCTCCATAATGCTGTTTGTTATTACATCCCTAAAGGATTTTAAGATTTGTTTTTTCGACCATAACTATAAATATTACATCCCTCTGGGATTTATTCAAACAATCCCTTTAAAGCCTGTCCGACTCGTTCGCGACTCGTCGGGAGATTTATTATTTATAGTAAGAATCTCAAATTCATGAACCTAAAATCCCTTCGGGATGTAGTAAGCTCAGTATTTTCAGATGAACTTGCTCCTGCTCTTATACTTGCTCTTGCACTTGCTCTTGCACTTGCACTTGCTCTTGCACTTGCACTTGCTCCTGCCTACCGGCAGGCAGGCCTGCCCTACGGCAGGCTTAATATTTCCATCTCTTATGCATCCACAGCCATTGTTCGGGATGCTCTCTGATTATTTGCTCAAGATACGATGTATGCCTTTGACTAATCTCAACGATTTTTTCTTCGTTGCTCCCGGTTAAATCTTCTAAAGATATTTCATGCATTATTGCTTTGTATGAATAGTCCTTTTGCCTTACAGCAATTCCGTAAAGAATGGGTGCACCGGTTTTTAAAGCAAGCATAGCCGGACCCGGATAAACCGAAACAGGCCTGCCGAAAAATTTTACTCTTATCCCATCCGAAGGGCCGCGCTGGTCGGCAACCATGGCAACAATATTTTTTTCTTTTAATTCTTTAAATATTTGTCTTATTGATACTCCGAGAAGAACTGCTTTGTTAGTCCACATGGTTCTTGTTTTATTCAGCCAGTCGGTAACAAAAGGATTACGCTGGGATTTAACTACAACTGATAAGGAAGTATTTATCTGCAGGCCAAAAGAAGCGGCAATATACTCCCAGTTACCATAATGTGCAGACAGTAGAACCACACCTTTTCCTTCTTTATGTTTTTCCAGTATCAGGTTGGTATTGGAACAATAAACTGCATTTTTTATTTCCTGTTCACTTAAAAAAGGCATTACCAGTATTTCTGACAGTGTTATACAGAAACTCCTGTAGCACTTAAAAGCCAGTTTCTTTATTTCATCCTCTGAATATGAGGGAAATGCATGGGATAAATTTTCTATAGTGGTTTTTTTGCGAATGGGAATAAAGTAGAAAAATAAAAAGGCTATAAGTACAGAAACCCTTCTTGAGAGATTTAAGCCCAGTATTCTAAATATGGAGCTCAGGAAGACAAATAAAATATATTCAAAACGGTTTTTCATTAGCATAATAATTAAGGCGGATTAAATTAGTGAAAAAAAGTAATAATAGTAATGATGGCTATTGAGAAATCAGGAGTTTTGGTTAGAATAAAGAACCTGCAAGGTTTTTAATTCCGGGTATGGGTAAGATGCGGCAGGCTTTTTTAATTCATACTGGTTATAAAGCAAAACAGACCAACCCCACCCAGCCTCCCCTTTCCGGGGTGGTAAGGGGAGGAGTAAGATTCTATTGCATTTTTTTCTTAATCGAACTATAATCATAATCGTATTCTGGTTTTTATTCTTTTGAAATAAATCGATTATTAAATGCAATGCACTAAATCCGAAACCTTGCAGGTTTCCATGTATTGAATTACTTAAATAAATTTGCAGTTAACCGATTTAGAAAACCTGCAAGGTTTTTAACTCCGGGTATGGTCACCGGGCCAATTTCCCGCTTGAGCAGCTAACATGTTTATGTTAAGTTATATAATTACAATTTATTGAAAACAAAGTGAAACTATATATTTACTCTATCGTTATTGCTATTATTTTTATTTCGTGTAATGATGAAAACAATAGCATAGTACCACCCGATCCACCGGATGAAGATACAGCAGTCTCTTACGGGATTGTACCGCTTAAAAAAGGTTTTTTCTGGAAGTATAAAGAATTCCGGCTGAATGAAGAAGGAAATATACGTTCAGAATTAATGGAACATGAGTATAGAGTCATAAAATCTTCTGTATCCGGTATTGGCGAAATGAATGATACTGTATTTCACCGGGTCTATGTCTCCACAGTTCATAATATTCCAAGTGAATTCGAATGGCTGTTTAGAAATTACCATGATGGATTATATCTTATGGGCGGTATTATGCCTTCCGATACAATGGAAATAAAACTATTAGACTTAAAATACCCAATGGCAAAGGGGGAGATATGGGAAAAATACCGGCTGGTTTACAATCTGATAGAAGAGAAGTATTTAATTTTCGATACAATAACCTATACATGTATAGATACCAATGCTGTATTTGAGACACCTCTCGGCAATTTTAATTGTATAGTTTATAACTATCAAATGGAACAGGATGAGGATGTAGAAGAAAGACTCAACATTTTTGAATACTATTCACTAAATGTTGGTTTGGTGGGGCGGATTTATAAAGGATATTTTGATCATCCGGATTCAAGTTATTTCAAATCAAAGTGGGTGCTTTATCAAACAAATGTACAATAAATTGTCTTACATATTTAATCGTAATCATATTTCTTAATCAGAATCGAACCCGGATTAAAAATCCTAAAATCTTATTACGATTAAGAGCTTGCCTGCCGGCAGGCAGGATCAAGATTAAGATATCTTTAAATAGAATTCGGGTAATCCGCGAATTCGGTAATCCGCGAATTCGGTAATCCGCGAATTCGGTAATCCGTGAATCCGTTAAAACGAAGACAACCTGCTTTCCCAATTATCATCTCTAAGCTCGCCGCGCATTGTAGAATGAAGAAGAGTATAATCAGAAAAACCCATTAAATCCCCAAATACAAAATACACTCCCCCCTCAATTTCATTATACTGCCATATTTCATATGGTTTACTGCTCGTCTGATTGGGGAATCTTTCTATCTCACTGGGCTCTCCATATGTCATATAAATCCTTCCCCTGTCAGTTTTCCATCCCGGTTTACCCATAGAGGTAAACCTCTCATTGCTTGCCCGGGCTCTTTCCATATATTCTATATAATATTCATTTTTAGAAGTAGCAGGACTTACATCTCTTACTTTCCAGAATTGATATAAAAATTCCCTCTTCCCACCTACTGAATTAACTTTTTTGTATTGGTCAATTTCATATGATGTTGCAACATAACGGGATTTATCAAAAAGGTCATTTAGTTCTTCTTCAGACATAACAGCAAACTGGCTGCTCAGCATTTCACTGCCTGATCCGGCAGCTTCCACCGGAGCCACCGAAGGGTTGTATACAAAAAACCTTTTGGCTGAAGATATCCCGTAATTATCAACCGAATCTATTATTGTCAGAACCAGTGTATAAGTATCAGTTACATATTTATTAACAGGCACAGAACCAACCTCAACCCGCGAATTTACTTTACGCGATACATACTTGTTTTTACTAAATACAATCTCTTTACGGCTGTTATAAACAATTGCATTCAACTTAAGGTTTGAATCACTGCTGCCATGCGTTATATTATATAACTCATTATAATAAAACAGTACCGGCTGGTTTTCACCAAAAACAGAGGTGGGTATTGGAAAAACTTCCAGGCCATTCTTATAAAAAATAGAATTTTGATTCTTGCTGTCCTGTATAATTCTTGAAGCCAGTTGGACATCACTTAAAATTACTTTACCTGTATCCATTACAAACGGCTTTATAGACAAATATTCCGTAATAGTCTTTCTGTTTTCATTATTGTTATAATCATATCCGGCAATTTCAGCTTTGTAGGTTCCGGCAGGAATGATAAAACCGATAACGCCAACCAAACTTTTGCTTTCCAGGTCTGTTGAGTCCACTATCTGATGAGTAACTCTCCATTCCCTGTTTACTGTAGTATCATTCTTTAAAGTATCAATAATAATAAAACTGAGTATACCATCAAGATAATCGGCAGAGTCTGTTGACTTAACCTCCATTGAATTCTGGTTAAACGAATAATAAAACTCTACATAATTTGATGTTGAGTCATAACCAAACTGCGCATAATCAAAATCAAAATTAAACTGGTTATTTTGCGCGTAAGTAATGGTACAGGAAAGAAATAAGACGGCTGTTAAAAGTAATTTTGTTTTCATTTATTATATTTTTTGTTCATGACTAAAATATCACAAGAAATATAGACGCTTTTTTTTTTGTAAACAAGGTAGTTTTTTAAAGGTTCCTGTAAGCAGTAAGTAATTTTTTACCCATTCAGATTAAAATAATTGAACCCTCTTACCCTGCTATTTTAAATACAGCATTACTCTGGATGATATAAAATCCCCTGTATTTAAAGTATATAAATATAAACCGGAAGCCAGTTCAGAAGCATCAAACCGGACATCATATACACCGGCATCCATGGTGGTATTTACAAGTGTAACTATTTCCCGTCCCAGCATATCAAATACCTTTAAAGTAACCTTGCTGTTTTTAGCAACTGAATATTTAATATTTGTAACAGGATTAAAAGGATTAGGATAGTTTTGTGAAAGTTCAAAAGAATTTATAGGACTAATCCCGGTGTTAACAGCAGTTGGAGCCACAGTAAAGTTTACAGGCGCCACATAAAGTGCGGTTGCCCGGGTTGAATCTGTCTGCGGTCCTGTTGCTCCGGCCTGGTATGCATAAAAAGAAAATGCCGTAAAGTTTCTATCCCCGTTTTCGGCTAAATAAGGGGCAAAGTGAGATTGGGTGTTATGTATCTGCGGAGAGTTAGTAAGATTTTCAGGGGCTGAAAATGCCTCACCAAGGTTGGCATAAGATAAATATATATCAGCATAGTTATTGTCAGGCCCTGAGTTCACAAACTGGACAGCCATAATGTCTCTATCCTGATTAAAAGCAATATAAGGAGAGGGCCCCATTTGAGCTATACCCGGTCCATATCCGTAAGTTGCATCATTTAGTCCCTCATATACAACTCTTCCATCCCACCCGTTTTCAGTTTCAAAAATATCAACAACAGCATTAACACCAGTATTATTATCATCTTCTGTAATGGCGGTAAGACTTACAATTAAATGCACAAAGCCGTTTTTATCAACACGCATGTCACCATCATAAGAAACAAAATCATCCCCTTTAGTCCAGTCATAAAGCCGGTCATATTTGGAAAGTGCAGGAATATTCCTCCAATCGGCTACTTTAAAGTTATTCCAGGTAGCACCATTATCAGTAGATTTACTATACCCGGGATACCAGCCGCTAAGTATTGGTTCAGGAGCAAGACTTTCGCTGAAGGTTCCCAGAACAGCATAATATTGAGTACCATTCCATGAGTCGGCACCAAGAGGAAGGTTACCAACACCTGAAAAAACTGTATCAGACCATTGCGGCGGTTTAATGTTCTCAATAGAACCCAGATCCTGTGTACGCCAAAGATATATACCGGCATCAGTTTGGTTATCAGCCGCCCAGAACAGCCATGAACTGTTATCACTGCTCCAGCAGGGAATACTGATTCCGTATGCAGGAGGCCCCTGGTCAATTCCGGCAAATGGAGCGCCGCCGCCTACAGGCTGCTCGGCAGCGTACCCTATAAATCCAAAGGAAGCGGGATTTAATTCAGGCCATGAAAATAAAGCAATCGTTTCGGTTATTCCGCCTTTTGCGGGGTTTGCTATAGTCATACTGGGATATCTTGCAGCCTTTTGAGAATTGGATGTGTTTACAGCAGATATTCTCCTCCAGGTTTGGCCTCTATCAGTAGAAATAGAATACCACAGTTCACCGGATCCTGATGCAAATGTAGTATCGCCTCTGTATACAAGTGCCACCACATCGGATGACGGATCATATGCAAGGGGATTAATTGCAGAACCAGCGCCTCCAAAAGCATTTGCGGAAGTATCAACAGCAATATAATTTGCATCTGCTGTTGTATGCCCCGGACCTGTTATAACACCTGAGCTCATCACGGGTTCAGTTAGTTTAACAGGCGCTGCAGGAATCCGTTCTCTTTTATCCTGGGCATTTATTACACAAGTCACCGAAATCAGAAGCAATAAAATAGTAAGTCTTTTTATCATAACTCTCCTGGAAAATCTTATTTAGTGTAAAAATAAAAAGCATGAGATTTTTGTCTCATGCATAAATTGTTTTATAAACGGCTAGAAATGAAAATACAATATGTGTATAATTTTGTCAACTATACAATACCCGCTTTACTATATTTTTACTGCATCAACTTTATGAATGCCGCTGATTGATGATATTAAATCAATAACTTTTTTATCGATCTCACTATCAACATTTATAACAGTAAGCGCATCCTTACCGGCATCATATCGACCTAATGAAAGACCGGCAATATTTATGTTGGCATCTGCAAGAATTTTACCAACAGTTGCAAGCATTCCAGGTTTATCAATATTTGAATAAAAGAGCATGTTGCCTTCCGGCTTCACTTCAAGATGGAAGCCGTCAACAAGTACAATGCGAATTTCATTATTGCCAAAGACGGTTCCCGCCAATGATCTTTCTTCTTTTTCAGTAACGCAGTCAACCGTCATTAAGTTTGTATAATTTGAATTAGCACCGGATTTTGTTTCATTAATAACAATACCCATCTGTTTTGCCAGGTACGGTGCATTAATAAAATTAACAAGTTCGGTCATTTTTTTTGAAAGGAATCCTTTTAATACTGCTGCAGATAAAAGTGTATTAAAATTATGGAGAAGTTCACCGCTGTAATTAATATTTATCTTTTTTAACTGACCGTTAATTAATTGCGAATGCAAAGAGCCAAGGCTTTCGGCAAGCTTTACAAAAGGAGCCACATCCTTATTACCCAATGCTTCAACTGCTGCAGCATTTACTGCACCGCGTACAGCTTTTATTTTAAATAAATCAACTATCTGTTCAGCTATTTGTACAGCTACTTTTTCCTGTGCCTCGTCAGTTGAAGCACCAAGGTGAGGAGTAGTAACAATTTTAGGATGTTGAAATATTGGAAGTGCCATGTCAGGGGGTTCTTTAACATAAACATCAAGTGCAGCAGAAGATACTTTTCCCGAATCCAAAGCTTTTAAAAGATCATCTTCATTTATAATTCCGCCGCGGGCACAATTAATAAGCTTAACTCCGTCTTTACATTTTTTAAGTGTTTCTTCCCTCAGAAGGTTTCTTGTTTCATCAGTTAAAGGAACATGTACGGTAATAATATCGGATTTTGCAAAAATGGTATCCAGGTCAACAAGGGCAACACCCATTTTTTTTGCAATATCTTCCGAAAGAACAGGATCATAGCCTATCACATTCATACCAAAAGCTTTTGAGCGGACAGCTACCTCTCTGCCGATTTTACCTAAACCAATAATACCCAATGTTTTATCGAGCAGTTCGGTGCCTTTATAAGTTTTTTTATCCCATTTACCTGCACGTATAGATTGGTTTGCCTGTGCAATATTTCTGCACATAGAAAGCATTAAAGCCATAGTATGTTCTGCGGTTGAAACCGTGTTGCCGCCGGGTGTATTCATTACAATTACGCCTTTGCGGGTAGCGGCTTCAAGATCGATATTATCAACACCGGCCCCTGCCCTGCCTATTACCTCCATATTTTCCATTAAGGCAATAAGTTCTGAATTTGCCTTTGTTTCACTGCGTACAATAAGACCGTGATAATCTTTTATTACTGCCTTAATTTCATCTCTGGGCATACCAGGTTTATATGTTACCTGGAATCCCGATTCCTCCAGAACGCCGACTGCCTTTTTATCAACAGCATCGGTTATAATAATTTTCTTCATTCTTCTCCTGTGAAAGAAATCCTTTTTGAAATTAATAGATATGACTTTTTATTTAAGTATGTACGAATTATTAAGCAACTGCTTTTTCAAGTGCCTGAACAATTGTATTTCTTGGTACTGCCCCAATAATAGAGTCTACCACCTGTCCGTTCTTAAAAATTAATAGTGTAGGAATACTCCTTACACCATACTTAATAGATACCTGCTGATTATTATCAACATCAAGTTTGCCTACTTTAGCTTTACCATCATACTGGGCGGCAAGCTCTTCAACAACAGGAGCAATCATTCTGCAGGGCCCGCACCAAACTGCCCAGAAATCAACAAGAACAGGTTTATCTGATTTTAATACTTCACTATCAAAGTTATCATCTGTAAAAGTTAAAGGTTTCATTTCATTTATCCCGGATTAAAAATTATACATTAACGATATTTTCTTTTTCTTTTTCTTCCCCTTGTCCTACATAATTAACAACATCTTCACCGCCGTCGGCATTTATAATTCCGCCGGAAACCCATTCACCGCCGTCCATACATAACAAGCTGATAACTTTTGCAACGTCTGCGGGGGTAGTAAGTTTATTGCGGGGATTTTTTCTTCTGGCAACATTTATCATAGGTATGTTCCCCGGAATTTTTCTTAATGCAGGCGTATCGGTTACACCAGCCATAATTGCATTTACAGCAACTTCCATGTGGCCAAGCTCCATAGAGAGCTGGCGGACATGAGATTCAAGTGAAGCTTTTGCCGCCGAAACTGCACCATAATAAGGAATTGCCGAATGGCCGCCAGAGCTTGTCATGGCAAAGATTCGTGCTTTTTCACATAAAAGGTTATTAGTTACAAGATCCTGTACCCAGTATATTAAAGAGTGCGCCATTACATCAAGGGTCATTTCCATTTGAGCTTTTGTTAAGGCCTGTTCTCCCTCTTTAGGGATAAAAGGTTTAAGAGTTCCGAAAGCAAGAGAATGCATTAAAACTTTTATTGCCGGTTTTCCGCCGGAAATATGCTTTAGTTCTTCAATAATTTCTTCACGCTTAAAAGCATCTGCGGCATTCACATTAAAGAACTTTGCTTTTGAACCGCCGGAGGTAATTTTCTTAATAATTTTTTCAACATTTGGCATAGTTGCCTGTCTATCCAGATGAATGCCAATTATATTATACCCATCTTCAGCAAGTTTAACAGCAGCAGCTTCGCCAAAACCGGAGGATGCGCCAAGAATCAGAGCCCAGAAACTTCTGTTTTCATTCTGTTTCATTATCTTTTTACGCCTGCTAATGTTTCAAAATTTTTAGGTCAAATAATACAAAAATGATGGTAGTATTACAACATAAAGAAGGGGTTTTTGCCGTTGTATATTTAAGCATAAAAAAGGAAATAA
>JAWOJF010000065.1:0-14127 GCA_046481785.1 Ignavibacteriaceae bacterium
TGGAATAATAATTTTAGTCTGCATTTTAGATTATATTTTTATTTTGATAATAGAAATTGGTAAAGCCAATGAAAAGAAGCAATGAAAAAGTCATTAAAACTCATATTTCTGCTTAAATAGAAATCGCTAATGTGGATATAGCAATCAAAAAAGCCAGGGGAATTCTTGCCGAAATAAACTCTACAGAAAAATACTTTTAGGATAAGAGAAAAGAAAAGCTTTTAGTGTCGTCCCTACGGGACTTCTGAAATATAACTGAAACATTATTTCTATATACCTATCGTCCTTAACAGGACGAAAAAACAAATTTTCTAAAGTCACTTTAGTGTCATAAGGTTTATAGTAAACCATTTCTCCTAACATTTTCTAGTCCCGTCAGGGACGATAGAAAAACGAGATCTTTCCGCTTTTAACCTTTGACTTTTGACTCCTGACTTCTGATTTTTGACAATGCAAATAAATATAAAAGAGATAAGGAAGATCCTCTGCATCAAACCACGGGGGATAGGTGATATTGTTCTTTCAACAATTATCCTTGATAACCTGACAAACTACTTCCCTTCTGCTAAGATCGATTATCTTACTGAAACTTTTGCCGCCCCTTCTGTAGAAAATAACCCGCTTGTGAATAAAGTTTTAACAATGGAAAAAACCGAACTCCCGTTATGGGTTGCCCTCCGGATCAGGAAAGAAAGATATGATATGGTTCTGGACTTATGGTCTAACCCCAGGAGTGCGCAGATTACTTTCCTTTCCGGAATAAAATACCGTGTCGGTTATGGTTACCGCGGAAGAAAATATGCATATAACATCCGTGCAACATCTGAAAAAGGAACCGGACATTCTGCAGAGCATAATCTTGAAATACTTAAACCTATTGGTGTGCCGGTTATTTCTAAAAAGGTTTATTATTATGTAAATGAAGCGGATAACCTTTTCGGAAGTGAATTCAGAAAAAATAATTTTGGTGAAAATGATGTTGTAATAGGCATTATCCCTGCCGGGGGATGGCCTTCTAAAAGATGCGATGCGGTTAAATGGGTAGAGATCTGCCGCGCAATAAATGAAAAGTACGGGACAAAATTCCTTATACTATGGGGACCCGGAGATGAGGAGGATTCCATCTATATAGAACAGCATTTACCTGACATGGCTGTTTTAGCTCCTGAGACTAAATTACCGACTATGGCAGGTATGATTAATAACTGCGATATAATTATAGCAAATGATTCCGGACCTATGCATATTGCTGCTGCTCTTGGAAAACCAACTCTTGGAATATTCGGGCCTACAAATCCGAAAAACCACGGCCCTTACTCTCCTGTTTCAGATTATGTTTATAAGGAAGATTTATTCTGTATTATCTGCAATAAACTGGAATGCCCATTCCATCATGAATGTATGCTTGAACTGCCTGTAGAAAAGGTATTAGAGAAAATAGAAAATATTGGCAGGGATTTTTTAAGTGTACCTAAGTTCTGAAAGGAACTGCTCCAGGTTATCTGCATAATGAGTTATCAAAAAATTATTCATAACATCATTCTGTGCCTGCAGTGAGATTTTATCAGCCAATCCCCTGTCGGCAGTAAGTTTTAGTATTCCTTCTTTTAAAGCATCAGGTTCATTAATATTAAACATTATCCCGTTTTCATTATTTCTTATAAACTCATTATTACCCGGAATATTTGAAGCAACTATAGGCAATTTAGCAGCGGCAGCTTCAAGCAGAGCAAGAGAAAAACCTTCTGAACGCGAAGGCAGGAGAAAAATATCCATTGCTTTATAATATTCCCATATATTTTCAACATATCCCGGAAATATCATCCTGCTTTTATCTATTCCGAATTCAGATGCATAATTTATAACCTCATCCTGCCGCTCTCCGGGAATACCTGCCAGCAGAAGAATAAACTTTTCATCAAGCTTAGAGAAAGCATTAAATAAAATATCAAAACCTTTTCGTTCTTTGTGAAACCATGTAGAAAGTCCAAGGATGATTTTATTACCAGGGTTAAATTTTTTCCTTACACTCTCTCCTGATATTGTATCAATATTATCCGGCACTGATATACCATTATAGATAACTTTTACTTTTTTCTTTTTTATACCGGATGAAATTAAACTTTCAGCTACACCTCCGCCGCAGGCAATAAGAGCATCATAATAAATGTTATATAAAAATGCTCCAACTACGGGGAAGCTTTTGGTTATATTGTGCCTGTAGCCGATATTAATAAACTTATTGCGGAATTTTCTTTTTAACTTAAATCCCACTTTTCTATCCAGCGAATGGTGGGAAATTACAAACTCCGGTCTGCCTTCCCTAAAAATTTCTATTATGGGTTTAATTAATTCCTTAAAACTCAGGGTTGAATCAAGCGCAATTACATTTAACCCGAACTCTTTTGACCGTTTTTCGGTTAAAGAACCTTTTGTGGCAAACAATGTAATTTGGTGCCCTTTCTCTTTAAGCAGTTTGGAACTGAGAATAGCAACTTTGGCACTCCCGGCATAACCATCACCAAAACTGAACTGGAATATTTTGTACTTGTTCAAAACGGACTTTCTATTGTAGTAGGAATTCTTTTGTTATATTTACTGTTAAAATTATTAAATCAGTCATGATCTTATACTGAACCTGCCAATACCGAACAACTTCGGAATGACAGGACAAATTAAATAAATTTTTATTAACCAATCAGCAATTACTGATGAAATTTGAAATTCCTTCCTGTAAAAGATTTACCGGTTATAAGCCATGCTATCCTGATCATAACTGCTGGACAGACGGGTGCAAAGATAATATTCCTACCGGCAAAAAAATATTAATAATAAATCTTGATGCCATGGGGGATGTACTTATGACTACAGTTCAGCTTCCGGCATTAAAAAGAAAATTTCCTGACTCCACAATTTACTGGATTACTGATAAGATAGCTGTTGGCTTACTGCAGAACAATCATTACCTGGATAAAGTGTTTGCTTATGATGCAGAATCTATCCTGATACTTAATAATATGAAATTTGACTATGTATTGAATGTTGACAAATCCCAGCGTTCGTGTGCACTTCTAAATTCGGTTATCGGTGAGTTTAAACTTGGGTTTGGACTTAATGAAGATGGTAAAATAGTACCAATGAACAAAGGCGCTTTTTATAACTATAACCTGGGAATGGATGACAATCTTAAATTCAGAATAAATCAAAGGACAGGACAGGATTATCTTGCCGAAACTTTTGAACTGGATTACAGCCGTGATGAATACACCTTTAATTTTACTGAGGAAGAAAAAAGCTTCATCAAGGCATACAGAAATCAATCAGGTATTTCGGAAAATGATTTTGTTGTAGGTTTTAATACAGGGTGTTCAAATCTTTATCCTAATAAAAAAATGACAGTAGAGCAGCATATTTTTCTGATTGAAAAACTGCTGAAGGAAAATAAATATAAAATTATTCTGTTAGGCGGTCCCGAGGATACCGAAAGAAATGAAAAAATATATGCTCCTTTTAAGGGGAAAATAATTAATACTCCGACCAACCTTGGTGTGAGGAGAGGAGCCTGTTTTGAAGATATTGCAGATGTAGTTATAACCGGGGATTCATTCGGAATGCACCTTGCTATTGCATTAAAAAAATATGTAGTTGCCTGGTTTGGTGTTAGCTGCTGGACCGAGATAGACCTGTATGACAGAGGGATAAAACTTATACCAGAAGGTTTGTTCTGCTCACCCTGTTGGAAGAAACAATGCCCCTACAACCTTGAATGTATCCAAATGATTGATATGAACAAAATAACTAGAGAAGTTTCCGCCATTTTTGAAAAGAAAATGAATATTAGAAATGCTTAGCAGTGATATAAATATTTTTTCTATTACCCGCAGAACCGGCAGGCCTCTCATTCTGGATGGAGCAATGGGAAGCCTTCTGCAGGAAAAGCAAAAAAGTAAAGAAGCATTATGGATGTCTTATCTAAATATTGAAAATCCGGGTGCGGTATTAAAAGTCCATAAGGATTATATAAAAGCAGGAGCAGACATCATAACCACAAATACATTCCGTACTAACCCTGCCGCCGTAAAAAGGAATAATGAATATTCCTCCAGGTTTATTGTAAAAAAAGCTCTTGATATAGCTGTAACTGCAGTTAAAAACACCCCGGTTCTTATTGCGGGTTCAAATCCGCCTGCTGAAGATTGTTACCAGACGGAAAGGACTTTAACGTTTAATAAACTTTTTTTAAATCATTCCAGGCATATAAAATATCTTTTAAAAAAGGGTTCCCACTTTATATTAAATGAAACTCAAAGCCATTTTGATGAAATTAGAATAATATGCAGATTCTGTTCCCATAATAAAATTCCATTTGTAATCAGCCTGTATTTTGATGCTGATTTAAAAATTCTTTCCGGGGAAAAGCTTGGCGATGTTATTAAATATATTTTGAAGTACAACCCGCTGGCAATTGGCTTTAACTGTATTAAACCTGAAACATTTCTAAAATTCTTCAATAGAAATAAATTCGATTATAATTGGGGTATATATTTTAATTGCGGCAAGGGGGAAGTCTCCGGTGAAAATCTTGCCTGTGGAGTTTCTCCTGAAGAGTATGCAGACTATGCAAAACAATTTCTTCTAAAATCGCCTTCATTTATCGGAGCATGCTGCGGATCCTCCCCTCAACATATAAACGAATTAAAAAGAGTACTGGATGCACGAATATACAATTAAAGCACCGGCTAAAATTAATATCGGCCTGAACATAATAAGCAAAAGGCCTGACGGCTATCATAATATCGAAACAATATTTTATCCTGTAAGTCTTTATGATACCCTCAGTTTCCTGCCTTCAGATAAGTTAACTTTTTCAACTACCTCTGAGAAACTGGCAAAAGAACCGGATAACCTGATACTGAAAGCAGTTAAATTACTTGAACAATATACAGGTGAAAAATTCCTGCTGGATATTAAACATAAAAAGAATATACCAATAGGAGCAGGTTTAGGGGGAGGAAGTTCCGATGCTGCTGCAACTCTGCTTGCGGTTAATGAGATATATAAATTAAGAATTCCTGTAGAAGAACTTGGCATATTAGCCGGAAAACTCGGCTCGGATGCTCCTTTTTTTTTAAGAAACAAACCATCTTTTGCCTCATCCAGAGGCGAAGTGCTCCGCGAAATTGATTTTAATATTCCCTACCCTATACTTTTAGTAAATCCCGGCATTCATATTTCTACTAAATGGGCGTATGAAAATATAACCCCCAAGCCTATATCCAAAAGTTTATTATCACACATAAATAATAAAATAGAAGTAAAGGATTATAAATACCTGTTTTATAATGATTTCGAAGATGTTATATTCCGTAAATTCGAGGAATTAAAAGAAATAAAAAAGACCATGTATTCCATGGACGCATTATTTTCATTAATGACTGGAAGCGGATCAACTATATTTGGGATATATCCGGATATGGATAAAATAAAAAAGGCAGAAGGACATTTTAATAAGTTGAATTACTTCACCTTTATACATAAGAACTAAGACGTGCTCCCTAAGAAACAGCACTTTCAGTAATCTCTATAATATGTCTTCCGGTATTTAGACTAATTTGCACCCCTAATGGTAAAGTAAAATTGTTTTTTACATGTCCGTGGGGAAAATTATAAACTACCGGAATTTTCAGTTTAGCAAAATGATCTTCAATTACTTCACCAAGGGTTAATGTTCTTTTTTCAGGATTGCTTTCTACACAATCAGTAAATGCTCCAAGAATTACCCCTTTTACATGTTTAAATACCTTTGCTAATTTTAACTGTGTAAGCATACGGTCAATTCTGTAAGGTGCTTCTGCAGTATCCTCAAGGAATAGAATTTTTTCCTTCATATCCGGGAGATAATCAGTACCGGCAAGGGATGCAACCAATGCAAGGTTTCCGCCAATTACCCTGCCCCTTACTTTACCTTTGGAAATTTCAAATATTTTTTCACCCTCCGGGAATGCTATTTTGCCGGGTTTTTTGTTATTGGTTAAAAGCTCCCAGAATGATTCTTCGGTGTAGGGACTAACTTCATCATAAAAATCTACAGCAACCATTGGTCCGGCAAAAGTTACCAGGCCAGTTTTAGCAAACATAGCCATTTGAAGAGCTGTTATATCGCTATAGCCGACAAATATCTTGGGATTATTTTTTATTATTTTGAAATCAATTTTATCAAGAAGGCGTAAAGTTCCATAACCGCCTCTTACAGCAATAATGGCCTTAACATCCTTATTTTTAAACATGTTATGAATATCTTCGATTCTTTCTTCATCAGTGCCGGCAAGATACCCATGAAATTTTCCTACATGTTTTCCTACTTCAACCCGGTAGCCGAGCTTCTCAAAGTATTTTACACCGGATTCAGTTCTTGAAAGGTCATCAGGAGATGATGCAGGTGAGATTATTCCTATTGTATCCCCTTTTTGCAGTCTTTTTGGTTTAACAACTCTCATACCGCTCCGAATAGTTCGTTAATAGGTTATGTGAATTTAATCAAAGAGTTTGACCTATACAACTTTTATATATTCAATAAATGATTTTAAAATGTTTGAAAATAGCTTAAAAATGCGTTGTTTTAAAACTACAATAATAATGAGTTAATATTATCGTAATACATTACAGATATATTTCGGCGCAGAAATAACAAAGTTGTATAAAATATGAAAACAAAAACGGAATTAGAGCAAATATCGCTTAAAGTAAGAGAGCATATTATAAGAATGTCGGCAGATGGGGGATGTTTTATAGGAGCTTCCCTTTCTTGTACAGATTTACTTGTTTATTTGTACTCAAACTATCTTAACATTAATAATGCAAACCTGGATGACCCCGGAAGGGACTACCTGTTTTTGTCTAAGGGTCATGATGTACCTGCCTTATATGGGACTTTTGCCGAAATGGGAATACTTGAGCGTGAAAGATTAAAAAATCATCTCCAGACTAATGATTCAATTTACTGGCATCCGAATGTAAAAATACGGGGTGTGGAATTTCACTCCGGCTCGCTTGGCCACCTGCTTTCTGTAGCAGCGGGTGTTGCAATAGACTGTAAAATAAAAAAGCAAAAAAATAAGATTGTTGTGGTTCTTGGAGATGGAGAACTTAATGAGGGTTCCATTTGGGAAGTTTGCCTTGTTGCTGCTGCACATCAGCTTGATAATCTTATTGCGGTTGTTGACAGGAACCAGTTCCAGGCAAATTTAAAAACCGAAGAATTAATTCCTCTTGAGCCGCTTGAGAAAAAATTTGAAGCATTTGGATGGATTCCGGTAACCTGCAACGGGCATAGTTTTGATGACATGCATGAAACATTCACAAAGCTCCCCTTTCAACAGAACGCGCCATCTGTTATTATTGCAGATACTATACGAGGTAAAGGCTTGCCAAGTATTGAATCCCGTGCTGACAGGTGGTTCTGCAATTTCTCGCATGAAGAAGTGGAAATGCTTTTAAAAGAGCTTCATTCACAGGGTAAAGCTAATTTAACATCTGAAACTCTTATGGTGCGTTAATGAATTACGAAGAGCTTTTATTAAAACTTACAGAGGAAGACGAAAGAATAGTTATTCTTACAGCCGAAAACCGGGGTGCAATGAGAAATCTGCCCGATAAAGTTAAGGAGCGTTTTATTGATGTAGGTATTGCCGAACAAACTATGGTTGGTATATCGGCAGGACTTGCTCTGCGGGGCAGGATACCTGTTGTTCATGCACTTTCTACATTTTTAACTATGCGTGCATTTGAATTTATAAGAACCGATATAGGTATAGCTAACCTGCCCGTTAAATTAGTGGGAGCTGTAGCAGGCTTCCTTTCAGAGGCAAACGGCCCCACTCACCAGGCTATTGAAGATATTTCCCTTATGCGGGGCATACCGAGAATGAATATATTTTGTCCTGCCGATGAAGAGGAATTAATATCAGGAATGAAAATCATCATTCCGGATCCAAACCCATGGTATATCAGATATAATAATTTAAAAGCTGAAATAAAACATTCTCCATTTCAATTAGGAAAAGCTGAAGTTATTTCTGAAGGAGATGACGTTACTATTTTAACTTACGGAATGATGCTCAAAGAGGTTTTAATTGCTGCTGAAATATTAAATTCAACAGGTAAATCAGCAGGAGTAATCAATCTGCGGACTTTAAAACCGATTGATGAGGAGATAATACTTCAGGGAGCTCATAAATCATCCCTGCTCGTTACTGTAGAAGATCATTTTCTTACAGGCGGTTTATATTCAATATTAAGCGAAATACTTGTTAGAAATAATGTGAAGGCAGATGTCTTTCCTGCCGCACTTACCACATGGTTTAAGCCTTCTTTACTTCCTTCAGTTCTTGAATATGAAGGTTTTACAGGAAAAGCTATTGCGGAAAAAATATTACAGAGGCTTGATGAAATAAAAAAATCAGGTGTATGGGTTGGGAAATAAAAAGGACCGGAGTTGTTATAATATTTAAGTATGTCACTATTTAGCATGATTGCATGCAAAGCAAGGTTGCATGAATGTTTGAGTCATCTCCACGAAAGCAGGTGGCGAATAAAACCGCATCTGCTTTCCCGGGGATGACTCCTGGAAAAACTTCATAATGAAAACATGATTGTTGAGTCATCTCCACGAAAGTGGTTATTATGGAATCCTGATTTCCACTTTCCCGGAGATGACCCTGAAAAAACACCATGCAAATCATGCCTTCATGCAGTCATGCTATTTTTATATGGAATATAATGGTAAATATTTTTCTTACTTTTACCATGCTGTATAACTATTTTTAATAAATTATTCATTCATACGAGGAACATAATTGGCAATTGCTAATAAGCTTAAAGAAAAAAATATTCATCTGCTTGAAAAAGCAAAAAGGATTAAACTGGTTTTAACAGATAATGACGGCGTTCTTACTGACACAGGCGTATATTATTCTGAGCGCGGTGAGGAGATGAAAAGATTTTCAATTCGTGACGGAATGGGGGTGGAACGATTGAGAAATTTATTGGGCATACCAACCGGTATTATAACCGGGGAATTGTCCGGCTCTGTAAAAAAGAGAGCCGAAAAACTAAAGATCACAGAACTTTTTCTTGGAGCAAAAGAGAAACATTCTTTGTTAGATGAAATCCTGGAAAAAAATAAAATTAAAGCTGATAACATAGCCTATATTGGGGATGATGTAAATGATATTGAATTAATGAAACTTGTCGGCTTTACAGCATCGCCTGCTGACGCAATGATTGATGTAAAGGATATTGTTGATTATGTATGTGAACATAAAGGAGGAAATGGTGCCTTTAGAGAGTTTGCTGAACTTATTATTGCGCTTAATTCCTGATAATATATTTTACCTTTTATGATTATTTAAATACCAATACACGGACGCCCCGCGGGGGCGTCTCTACTGTAGCACAGCCTGTGACGTTTTTTTTGATAATCACTTCAGGCTAAGTTTTATCCCGATCAGTGCCTTTGCGTATTCAATATCTTTTTTATTTTTATAAGTAATTGTAACGCCTCTTATTTTACCATACTTTTTCCCGCCTGTAAACTGTTCTTTTAATTCATCTGAGATTGAACTGCTTAGTATAGCTTCTTCTGCTTTATCGGGAAAATAAAAAGTGGTTCTGAAAGCATTTTTCCAGATGGATAACCAGAAAATCGTTTTTGATTTTCTTGTTACTTTCATAAGCCAGCTTTTCCCGTCATTGTAATACCGCCACTCTTCGTTTAACTCCGGGAAAGATGAATGAACTGAATCGAAAACAGAACCCCATAAAGCTGTTTTAGTTTTCCCGAGGTGGGAAAAAATAACTTCTTCAGTGGGAAACTGATCCTTATTGGAAAGAACAGGCTGTTCCATTTTATACCCCTAAATTTGATTAGATATATCCTCGTACCAGCACATGTGGATATTTACCGGATAAAATAATATGCTATACTATTATCGGTAGTTTCTTCTATTCATCAATTTTAATCTTAGCTGCCCAGTCTATTGAAGAAGGATTATTTCCATCAGGAAAAGCGGGCAATTTAATAGTTCCTTTATAATCCGACTTTATTTTAATTTCCTCTTTCCACTCTCCGCTGATAGTATTAAACCATTGAAGAACATATTCAGTATCCGGATTAAAATTATTTAGCACAGGTGTAACTGATCGATTTTCAAAATAAAGCAAAGCAAGATCTTTTTCGGGTGTCCGCATCATATAAGACCATCCATCCAGTCCCATAGGGGGACTGTCAGGAGCTTTATTCGGCTGAACATCCTGCCGTGCTAAGTGAAGTTCCTGGAATTTTCCCCCTTCTGATAAAATAAATTCATTCAAATGACGCATATAATTTGCTGATTCATAATTAAATGCATCCCAGACATGCGGCCTCATGCCTGCCGGTTCTCCCGTTGTTGTAATATCATATGCTGCTGTTCCGTGTACATGCCCTGATAAACCTCCTGAAAGAACTGAGCCATACATCTGAGCCCGTGAAAAATAATTATCACGTTCTGAATTTGCCGGAGGACGCTCGCCTGCAGGCATGTTTATCTCATGATCCCATCCGGTATAATACGGTTCAAAATTAATTGCAGGGTATATGGGATCAAGATTAAATAATACTTCAAGTGAATCTGCAACTCTGTGATCCCTCGGTTTATTACCTACACTATGCATGGTTAACCAGGGACATTCTTCACCATGGCCGAAAACAGAATAAGTAGAACTGCTTATAAGCACTGTTACCGGCTGTCCGAAAGGCATATGCCCGTATTTATCCAAATGATATATTAATGCTTCGTTAAATTCATCTCCAGTAAGACTGTATTCTTTTGGAATCCAGTCAAGATGTATTTTGCTGTAAATAAAATTATAAGCACCGTAGCGCGAGCTTAAATATTGAACATACCTTGAATATGATTCATTAAAATCAAAATATGCTTTCCATGCCGGGCATGCATCCCGTCTAACAGTTTCAATCAATGGAATAAAACCCTGAGCTGCAAGATAATCCATCTTTTTATCAAGGCTGCGGAAATATTCCGGATTGATATTGTCAAAATCAGAAACACCGGGATGTTCTTTTGACATTTTAAATGGCAGATTTCCATACTCATCACGCATATTTTTTGCAGTCATTTTACCATCTTCAGTAAGATAGTCAAACTTTTCCCATGCATTTCTCAAAAATAAACCGGTTGAATCAGCATGAGTGGCAGGATTAAAATCAGATTCCCAGTTTGGAAAAGCAGCAATCATACTAACCGAATTAAATCCCTGGTTTTTCCGGTAAGTTACAGCATCTTCAAAACCCATTCCCGGGCCGGGTGTATAATTTTGTGAGGCATCAGTATTTCTGAAAGGCAGGCGCCAGGTAGCACCGGCCAGCCAGGTATCACCTATCATAAAATAGGGAGTGCCGTCTGCATATTGGAGTGCATGGCCATTTGAGGTTGGGCGTAAAAAACCACGGCGTACAGGGTTTTCTTCCTTTTCTTTATCACTCCATTCAACAGCAGTAAATCTCCCGGAATGTTTGTTAAGCCCCTTATCATCAGGTTGATTGGAACCGCTTTCCCAGCTCCATGTTCCGGGGTGTGTTGCTGCAATACGTACCTTAAAGTTATTGCCGCCGTCCCAAAATCCATATACCCGTTTAGCAAAATCAGGACCTTTTAGCTCTACCCAGCATATGACATCAGTATAAAAGTTACTATAATTTTTTTCTGCTTTAAGTAATATCTCTTTCATTTCCCAAACATGAATATCTGCGGGAGCATCGGCTTTTAGGAAATCTACCGGATTAATTATTACGATAAATCCAATGATAAATAATTTTAATTTGGAAATAATGTCAGGCATGAAATATCTCCCTTTGTTTAGAGTTATTAAGAGTATCCAGGCAGTATACAGAGGATACATGAATGATAAGCTTTTACTTTTCAAGCCACTCGATGGCTTCCTGCTCATCGGTAAACATAGCTATATTATATCCTTCGTTTGCCAGCTCAACTATTACCAGGCTATGAGAGGTATCGTCGGGGCTAACAAGATTAGCCATCTTTTCAAAAGCATTTCGCCTGGGAAAAGGAACATCTTTTTTGGAATATGCTATATTTGCCTGTACTGTATCAGTATTCCTGCACTCACGTACATCAACCAATGCTCTTTTTATATTATGGTTTGCTGCAAATGCCTCTGATTCAGATGAGAGCTTTTGGGCTATTTCACGGTTAATCTCCCCATAAACTTTTGCTATAACGTAGTTCCCCGATTCTGATATAGTAATTTTAAAGTTCATAGCAGCTCTGGTTAATTTATAAATTATTATTAATTAGATTTTTTATGTTACCAGGAATAAAATAAATGAATTGCATTTCCCGAATCTGTGTTCTTTATAAGATGACATTAATATCCGGCTAAACAGATAAAGGAAAGTTAACTTACGCAATAATTTATCGCAACAAAAATAATTAGAAAATAACATTCCTGGTTTTTCAGATTATGCGGCTTCACCAAGGCATGCCTGTCAGCTTTTATAAAATACAATTGGGAAATGTTTTTATAAAATATCATTAAAGCAGACATACTATGATATATATTCCGTATTTTATTTATGTATATTTATGCATATTTAACTCAATATTTAATGAATACAGGCATATTTCTGCAATTGAATTCATTATTTACTTGCATAACAATAGCTTGGGACATATTTTTACTTACATATTTATTCATTTATTGAAAGATAAAAATGGCAAGAAACATGAAGGGAAAAAGCCTGATTTCTATTAATGATCTTTCCCTTGAGGAAATCTGGCAGATATTTGAACTTAGCGCTTCACTAAAATTGAAACTGCAGTCCAATGAACCTCATACATTACTGAGGGGAAAAACCCTGGGTATGATTTTCGCGAAACCTTCTACACGTACAAGAGTTTCATTTGAAGTAGGTACTTATCAGCTTGGAGGTACTGCACTGTATCTTGGCCCTAACGACCTTCAGTTAAACCGTGAAGAAACAGTTGAAGATACCGCTAAAGTTCTATCCCGCTATCTTGATGGCATTTTAATAAGGACCTTTGCACACCAGGATGCGCTTGATTTTGCCAAGTTTGGTTCGATACCCGTTATTAACGGGCTAACTAATAATGAACATCCCTGCCAGGTTCTGTGCGACTTATTTACTATCTATGAAAAGAAAAGAGAACTTAAAGGATTAAAACTTGTATATGTAGGAGATGGTAATAATGTATGCCATTCCCTTCTGCATGGCTGTTCAAAAGTTGGAGTTGATATTGTTGTTGCAGCACCAAAGAAGTATCAGCCGGATCCCCAAATAGTTAGTGACGCAAAAAAGAACGCCGAATATTTTGGATGCAAAGTTGATATAGTTGAAGATCAGTTTGAAGCAGTAAAAGGTGCAGACGTAATATACACCGATGCATGGACAAGCATGGGCTGGGAAACAGAGAGAGAAACACGCAATAAGGAATTAAGACCATACCAGGTTAACCCTGAACTTGTTAAAGGCGCAAAAGATGATTACTTCTTTATGCATTGTCTTCCTGCTCACCGTGGTGAAGAAGTGGTTAATGAAGTTGCTGATTCAGCAAACTCAATTATTTATGATCAGGCCGAAAACCGGCTGCATGTACAAAAAGCCATAATGGCCCTATTAATGTAAAATTGTAGCACAGGCTTTAGCCTGTGAAATTCCAAATGAAACTGTAGCACGGGATTTAGCCTGTGAAAGTCCAAATGAAACTGTAGCACGGGCTTTAGCCTGTGAAAGTCCAAATAAAACTGTAGCACAGGCTTTAGCCTGTGAAAGTCCAAATAAAACTGTAGCACAGGCTTTAGCCTGTGAAATTCCAAATGAAACTGTAGCACGGGCTTTAGCCTGTGAATAAAAAATGACAAAGGAAACATTACATTTTATGCCCAAGGGGAATTCGATCTCGGGGTCGACCGCATGTGGAAGTACAAGGACCCCCAGAGCGGCGAGCTGCGGGCCCTCAAGGTGGACGAGCGCTACATCAACAGCGTCGAGGAGCGCCTGGGGCTCAAGACCGAGGAACAGCGCGACTC
>JAWOJF010000307.1:0-8667 GCA_046481785.1 Ignavibacteriaceae bacterium
AAAAAAGTTATCATCCAGGCATAAGGGATATCCCCGGTATTAGTTTCAATTGAACCGGCTATAATAACAAGTACGCCCTGTCCCATAATCATTGCAAGCCTGTAAAAGGTACTTCTGATTCCAACAAATAAAACCTGCTCGTGTTTGGGCAGGCCTATCATATAGAAACCATCAGCAGCAATATCATGTGTTGCGGAACTGAATGACATAAGCCAGAGAAATACAAGTGTATACTGGAAAAAAGAAGATGCAGGAATAGTTAATGCAACGCCAGCAAGGCCTGCACCTATTAATAACTGCATTAAAATAATCCATAACCTTTTGGTTTTCAGGAGATCCACAACAGGGCTCCAGAGAGGTTTTATTACCCAGGGGAGATAGAGCCAGCTTGTATACAAGGCTATATCTGTATTTGAGATACCCATCCGTTTATACATTATAACGGAGACGGTAATAACAATTACATAGGGGATGCCTTCAGCAAAATAGAGAGATGGAACCCATGCCCACGCATTTCTTGAGGCTGGTTTTTTCTTGGACATTTATCTCCATAATGAGGTATGAATAAGCAGTAAATCAGGCTTTAAATATTTTCTCAATTTCAGCTTCAAATTTACTCAGAACTTTGGATTTAATAAGCCCTTTGTTTTTTCCTTCATTAAAAAGAATAAATTCTTTTCCTTTATTCTCATAAATCTCAACACTTTTATCCATCGGATCAACTATCCAGTATTCTTTAACACCGTATTTTTCATAAATATTCTTTTTATGCTTAAGGTCATAATAAGCCGAGCCTTCAGACAGAATTTCGATAACCAGGTCGGGTGCGCCTTCAATCCTGGTTTCTTTTAATATGCCGGACCTATCATTACTAACAAAAACAATATCCGGCTGATAAGTCTCATGTTCTTCAAAGAAAACATCAATAGGAGACGGGAAAATTTTCCCAGAGACATATCGGCATTATATTTAATTAATTCCGAAAGAATATTCATTAGAATAGTTTGATGATAAATATTAGGCGTAGCTGATATGATTAATTCTCCATTTATTAACTGATATGGAGCACTTTCGGGTAATTTTGCATAATCATCATAAGTATATTTTTTAGTTTCTGTATACATAAGAATACCTCATCGAATGCAGTTTGTAGAATACAAGATACTAATTTTAATTATAAAACTCCCTGCCAATCAGAACTGCTCCTATTGCCGGGGGGTGCTCCGGCTGTCTTATGTTAACATTTGTGAAGCTGTCTTTTATCTTAGCAAGAAAAGTCCTTGAAAATATATTATCGTGTGTAATAATACTTCCCGTTAAACACACCTGTAAGACCTGCGCATTAATTTTCCCGGCCATAGCAGTAATATGAAGGATCAGCTCATTTACCTCTTCTTCAATAATTTTAACAGCGGCGGGGTCATTTTGTTCTGCAGCGGCAAATACCAGGGGAGCTGCCGAAGCAATATCAAAATTATTCCTATACACTTCAATAATAAGCTCATCCTGTTTGGTAATTCCAAACTTATCAGAAATTAATTGTGTAAGTATTGTATCCCCGCCCCTGCCGTCAAATGATTTAGCCGCAGCGGTTAATCCTTTTCTGCCTATAGAATACCCGCTTCCTTCATCACCAATATATCTTCCAAAACCGCCGGCACGATGAATATTACCCGCAGCATCTTTACCAAAGATTATTGAACCGGTTCCTGCAATTAAAATGCTCCCCGGCTTACCGGAAAAAGCCCCCTCGAGGGTTACACGCGCATCGCTTTCAACATGAAAATTTTTTATCTCAACTAACTGGGAAGCACAATATTCATTAAAAGCTTTTTCAAGTCTTTCTGCATCGCTTCTCCGCCCTGCCCCTGCAGTTCCAAGAACAATAGCCGAAATATCTGTATAATCTATTTTCAGCTTTGTTTTACATTCATTTATTAAATGCAAAATATTCTCTGAAACAGTCTCTGTTCCAAGGATTAAAAAACTTGAAGGGCCGCCGGAACATTTGTGTAATATATTCAGGTTCTCATCTGTAATTACACAGTCTGTTTTAGTCCCCCCGCCGTCTATGCCGATGTAATATTTCATAATATTCCTATTACTTCTTATTCCTGGACTTGCACTTGCTCCTGTTCTTACTCCTGCCCTTGCTCTTATCTTTTAATCATTCGTTGATATTCATCGTGATTTCCAATCCAGAACCACAATAATCCATCAGGATGTTCGATGGCAAGAGCACGATAATTCGATCCAATTCTTACTGATCTGTAATTTCCAATTTTCTTAAAATGAAGAGAAGGATGCAGAGGATTTAATTTCAGGATTGTGTAACATTGATCAGCAAGCTTCTGAATTTTTAAGGGGAGATGCTCATAACTTTCCCAGAAGGAAGGGACGGCATAATGTTTCAAATCTCTTTCGACCTGCCGGCATTATAAGCAGCTATTGCCTCCCGGGCCAAATTATCCAGTTTTCCCCCATGAATATCTTCTTCAATTTCCCTATCCCATGCATCTGAATCATACTGAATAAACCAGTTTCTAAAAACAGCAAGTTCATCTTTATTAAGACTCTGGATATCATTTTCCAGTTTTTCTAATTTTTCCATAGATTATTCCTTACTCATTCTCATCAATTTATTAGTTAAATATACAAAACATCCGGGACTGAAGGCAAACTCAGAAGTATGCATACGGGAAACCTGCAATCAATGGGATATATTTACTCTTACTCTTGCTTTAATCGATGAATCCGAATACGATTAAGATTAAGAGTACGATTAAGAATAAGAAAATACAAATTAACTTTTACTAAATAAATCGTTTGAAAAAATAAAAAAAGCCTGACTATAAAACTATTTACATTCTCTTTCGAAAAGAAATTGTTTATTTTTATCGGCGCAGGTGTATAACACAATGCTGCCTGCAATTTATTAACTTTTATAAGCGATGATTATGCAATCATTAGAACAACACTTCAAATTCTTCAGGGAACATACAATAGGCTGGGATAAAACCTTTATATCTCCATATGGTGAAAAAAAAATAGTATATGCAGACTGGATAGCAAGCGGGCGGTTATATGCGCCTATTGAAACATCATTATGCGAAAATTTCGGTCCGATGGTAGGAAACACCCATTCCGAATCAAGTGTAACCGGTACTTCAATGACTATAGCCTATCATCATGCACATGATATAATAAAGAAACATGTTAATGCAGGTCAGGATGATGTAATTATAACAGCCGGTTCGGGTATGACGGATATGATAAACAAATTTCAGAGGCTGCTTGGGTTAAGAATTCCCGAACAATTATTAAGTTACTTCAAACTTCCTGAGGATTTGAGGCCGGTTGTATTTGTTACTCATATGGAGCATCATTCAAACCATACTTCATGGCTTGAAACAATAGCAGAAGTTGTATGCATTGCACCAAACCAGGAAGGGCTGGTTGACCTGGAAAATTTCAGAGAGTTATTAGAAAACTATAAAAACCGTAAATTGAAAATAGGAGCAATTACAGCGTGTTCCAATGTTACAGGTATTGAAACACCATATCATAAAATGGCTTCAATGATGCATGAATACGGCGGTTATTGTTTTATTGATTTTGCATGTTCAGCTCCTTATGTTGAGGTAAATATGCATCCGGATAATCCGCTTGAAAAACTTGATGCAATTACTTTTTCACCCCATAAATTTTTAGGCGGACCGGGCTCGCCGGGCGTTTTAATTTTTGATTCCAAACTTTATAAAAATAAAATACCTGATAATCCCGGCGGCGGGACAGTAGACTGGACTAACCCGTGGGGCGGGCATAAATACATATCAGATATAGAAGCACGTGAGGATGGCGGCACACCTGCATTTCTTCAAACCATTAAGGCAGCTCTTTGTATCCGGCTAAAAGAATTAATGGGTACGGATAAAATAAGAGAAAAAGAAAAGGAACTTGTTCAGATTGCTTTTTCGGAATTAAAAAAAATTGAAGGGCTGCATATACTTGCCGGCAATGTTGAAGAAAGACTGGGAGTAATTTCTTTTTATGTTGAACATATCCATTACAATTTAATAGTTAAACTGCTTAATGACAGGTATGGTATCCAAATGAGGGGCGGATGTTCATGTGCAGGTACTTATGGCCATTACCTGCTTCATGTAGATCCTACCAGGAGCAAAAGGATTGCCGATCTTATTGATAAAGGGGACCTATCCGAAAAACCGGGCTGGATCAGAATGTCAATTCATCCTGTAATGGCCAATGAAGAGATTTATTATATAACCGGGGCAATAAGAGAAATTGTAAAAAATATTTCGGACTGGAAGGAAGATTATACTTATGACTCTCATAAGAATGAATTTTTTCATGTTAATTCAAACGGATTGAATAAGGAAATCATCAGCAGTTGGTTTAAAGTTTAATATCTTTTTCCTCTAAATATTTAATAGTCTTTTCCCTGATAAACTTAAATACATCTGCTGTTTTTATTTCTTTGCCTGGCAGATAAGTGATAGGTAAATGGTCAACATCTTCGTAAGAAAGCAGACTCTTTAGATAAACGGCATCTTCAAATTCAGGATGTTTCTCCTTTGCCAGGAACATAAGCCTGCTTAATTTGTGCTGTTGGAGGATAAAATAAAGATCTACATAATCTTTTAATGTAGCTCTCAACAAAGCCAAAAGTTTCATTATACCAATTTCTTCTACGGAAGCAATCATAAATTCCTTTGCCGGCACAAGTGGCAGAAGATTTGAATATTCCAGTTTAAAGAAAGAAAGCTTCACCTCATCATCCGCAATAACAGTAAATGTATTTTCCTCATCCTGTATTACAGATACCTTATAAGACGTAAGCAATGCTTTTATTTCTTTGAGCAGACCTTTATTATCAAATGATACATGTGAGAAAAAATCAAAATCCTCAGAGACCCTATGGCCAATTTGCAGCGCTAAACCTGTGCCCCCTGCCAAATAAAATCTATCTTTGAAAGCCGTTAATGCAGGCAGAAGTTTTTTTCTTTCACCGTTTAAAACTTCATAACAGACTTCTATTTTTTCCATAAGGTATTTTCATCAATTAGGATTTTCCAAAAATTATAACTTTTTCTATCAAGTACGAATTTTCCTTTTTTTATAAAATAAGACTCCACTTTTTTTCTTGTATATGATTTTAATATGAACCTGATGGACTTAACATCACCATACAGCATTAATCTTCCCAAAATAAAGTTTTCATACTCCTTTAAATTCAGTTTATTAAAATCACTATCCCAAAAATACTTTTTAGTATAAACAGGCAAATTTTGCATTTATTTACCGCATTATGGAAATCTTTAAAGCTCAGGAACCAAAATTAAAAACATTCAGATAACATAAAAAAAATGGGATAAAATTATCCTAATTTACTTTAATAATTCACTTCAAAATTAATATTTTCACAACTAAAATAATATTTTGTAATATTCTTTCAGTGTCTTTTCGTCTGTTTAGTGTTTAATACTTTGTCTGATAGTGCTAAAATAGTTATTTTAAATATGATATGCTTCTCAACAATAAGAACCATTATTAAGAATGATTCTACACTTTGAGATAGGCTGCGAAAAAGCTTGTATTTACGGCTTTTTTTGAACCGTTTCAGAACGGCATAATGTTTGAAAATACTATTAAAAAAATTAGTATTAACCAAAAGATAAGATGTATTAACCAAGAGGTCTCAAAATGAAAAATATTCTCTTTTATATACTATTTGTTCTCTCAATAGTTGCTTTATATGGATTAACTTTTTCTTTTGCACAGGAAAAAGAACCGGCAGGAAAAACAGTATATGTTGAAAAAAAATGCGGTACATGCCATTCAGTTGAATCAGCCGGATTAACTTCAAAAAAGAAAGATGCAGTTGATTTATCCAATTCCGGTGTAAATAATGCCGAAACAATAGCAAAATATTTAAAAAAGGAAGTAAAATTAGATGATAAAAACCATAAGACAGCTTTCAAAGGCACAGATGAGGAATTGAAAGATCTGGCTGCATGGTTGGAATCGCTAAAAAAAGAAGAATCTAAATAATTTTATTAGTATTTTTTACCGTGAAGGGGATTATGAAAATAATCCCTTTCTTCACAGATCACTATAAGCAGGTAAGGCCAAAATGTTAGTTTCCAAATTATGGTCGAGTAAAAAAAAACTAAATCAAAAAAACATTATACCTCATATAAATAAGACTGAAAACATTGTTAGAATAATCGTTCTGTTTATCTGTCTTTTTATCCTATCTACAAAAAACCTCATCCCACAAACTAACGATGAGTGCCTTACCTGCCATAGTGACGATACAATGACAATGGAGAGAGATGGAAAAGAACTCTCCATTTTTGTTAATGATCAGATTTTACTTAAATCCGCACATAAAAAATTAGCGTGCGTTTCCTGCCACACCGGTTTTGATCCTGAAGAGATTCCGCATAAAGAAGTTATAACACCAATTGATTGCAAATCGTGTCATAAAGATGCAGCATTAAAACATACATTTCATCCGCAGATGATGAGAGCTGCCGGTACTAACGGCAGGCCCGAAGTATCATGTAAACAATGCCATGGAACTCATGATGTTGCTCCGGTAAATGTAAAAGGGGCCAAATGGGGCAAAGCTAATCTTACAGAGGCATGCAGCAAATGTCATAAAAGTGTTACCGATGAGTATGTACATTCATCTCATTCAATAGCATTTAAAGAAGGGACTGAAGGGGCACCAAATTGTTTAACATGCCATAAAAGCAATGTTACAAGTATATCTGCGGGGAGAGATACACTTGATTTAAAGCTTGCCCAGCAGCAGCTATGCCTTTCATGTCATCTGGACGATCCTGAAATAAGATCCCGCACTACACCTTCTGCCGGGTTCATAAAGTCTTATGAGGAAAGTGTACATGGAATTGCATTTTCCAGGGGTAATACAGATGCAGCAACATGTATAAACTGCCATACATCCCATGATGTTAAAGATAAAAACAATCCTGCATCATCTGTAAACAGGTTTAAAATTCCGGAAACATGCGGCCAGTGTCACCAGGAAATTGCTAAAGAATATGAAGAAAGTATTCATGGTATTTCGGCATTTAAAGGAAATACTGGTTCTCCTGTTTGTACCGACTGCCATGGTGAACATAATATTTTAAGGCATGATGATCCGAATTCTCCGGTATCGTTTGCCAGAGTTTCAAAAGAGATTTGTTCTCCCTGCCACAGCTCAGTAAAGCTTTCTGAGAAATATGGAATTTCTGTTGACAGGTACAAAACGTTTTCAGATAGTTATCATGGACTTGCACTAAGGGGAGGTTCGCTTGAAGTTGCAAACTGTGCAAGCTGCCATGGTGTTCATAATATAAAACCTTCAAGTGATCCAACTTCAACTATAAATAAAGCTAATCTTGCAAGAACCTGCGGTTCATGCCATCCCGGTGCAAATGAGAATTTTACTGTCGGTAAAATTCATGTTACAATGGAAAAAGATGATGAACCTATTTTATACTGGATTGCTTCCGGATATATTCTGCTTATATCATTAACAATAGGCGGGATGTTCCTCCATAATTTTATTGATTTCATTAAAAAAGCAAAAATTAAAAAACTTAAGCAGCGCGGTTTCTTAAAAGAAGAACATCACGGTCATGCATTATATCTTAGGATGACTCTTAGTGAAAGAATTCAGCATGCCTCAATGGCTGTTAGTTTTATAATACTTGTAATAACCGGTTTTATGCTTCGTTATCCCGAATCTTGGTGGGTTGAACATATAAGAGAATTGAGCACTGATGCTTTTGTATACAGGAGTAATCTTCACAGAATTGCTGCCGTTGTTATGGTTGCTGCAAGTTTATTTCATGTTTATTATGTTTCATTTACCAGCAGGGGAAGACAACTAATTAAAGACCTGTTCCCTGTTTATAAAGATATTACCGATGCAATTGGTGTTGCCAAATTTAATCTTGGTTTTTCAAAAGTAAAACCAAAATTAGACCGTTTCAGTTATGTTGAAAAAGCCGAATACTGGGCACTTATTTGGGGAACAATTGTTATGACAGTAACAGGCATCATAATGTGGTTCGATAATACATTTATGGGACTCTTAACTAAACTCGGCTGGGATATTGCCAGAACAATACACTTCTATGAAGCATGGCTCGCATTCCTTTCAATAGTAGTTTGGCATTTCTACTTTGTTATCTTTAATCCTGATATATATCCAATGAGCATGGCATGGCTGAAAGGAACAATATCTGAAGAAGAAATGGCTGAAGAACATCCGCTTGAACTGGAAAGAATAAAACAGAAGCAAGAGCAGGATCAAGATCAAGATAAAGAATCTGATCAGGATCAGGATACAAAGGAAAACAAGGAAAATTAAGAAGTAATAGTTTATTTATTAACTATGAAAAGTCTTTCTTATATGTGCCGGCATGGTTAGTATGAGAAGATATAGAGGAGCAGCTTTTATGAAGCGTAAACTACCACCTTCAGTTTATAATCCTATTACTCTTGCAGGTGCTGCAATTGCCCTAATAAGTTTCGGACTTATACTTTTTTTAATTTTATTAGAACTTTTTGGTGAAGAACATAAGCCTTACGTAGGAATTCTGGGTTTTGTCATTCTGCCCGGAATTT
>JAWOJF010000365.1:0-6822 GCA_046481785.1 Ignavibacteriaceae bacterium
TATTTACCTTCCGGTTTTTTCTTGAGCTTGCTAACAGGTATCTTGAACACCGAAGCATTCTTAGGATACCGTACAACTCCCTTGACTACGATGTACTTACAGTAAATATACTGTTCGTTATCGTTAGGCTTTGCATCAGCCATGTTTCTTTTCTCCTTTCGGGGCATTCTTTAGCTACCTCGCCGTTCCCCGTTGTAATTTCATAAATAAAAGGGAAATTAAAAGGAGGAAGGGAGGTGCTAAATAAAGCTTAACCTAAGAAAGTAAGAAGGGCTATCCGCTTTATCCCTCAACTGGATATAAAAAGAACATTATTTCTTGTTAATTTTATTCAACTTTATTCGAAATTTCAGATCCCGGAAACGGTAACCCTTAGAACATCTTCAAAGCTTCCCTTGATTTTCAGGGGAAGTTCTTTTTTTGTCTTTTTCTCTTTTCCATGCCTGTAGTCATTAATTTAAATAATTTAACTTGTATTTCTCATTTAGGATTGTACTTTCGCAAATGCACTGGGTGCTATTTTTTAGACCCCAGTTAAATCATGGAAAACTGGTTGAAAGGCATCATTAGTCCCTATAGCCAATTTACAGCTGGTTGTATCTAGGGTTTCATTTGCCAATTAAGTAACGTTCAGCCTGTTTGTTGTTTTTTTAATATAATTAACTAATTTTTAAATTAAAAGTAAAAAATATTGAGGGAGTAATATCCCCTCTTTATCTAACTAACTTTCTATTCACATCAAAATAGACGGAGGTTAATATGAGTAAGCTTATATCTTACTTGATGAAGCGGGGGCACGTTCCCGATTAAGATAAGGTGAGGATACGGAGCAAATCATAAGTGCATCGCTTATTATAACTCCCCCAACAACTCTTGTCTTAAATCGGGAGGCGAAAATAGAAGAAGCCCATGAGTCGTGATGAAACTTTGGACACCTTCTTCCGTGCCTTCCTCATTTATTTTTTTCTCTGTTCTACCCGTATGTGTTTCAATACGTCAATCAAATTTTAAAAAGACAAAGGAGTCCAACATGGACGAAAACGTTTTAAATAAAATCCTTTCTAAGTATTCAGCAACAAAAGAATGGATGAACCAGTTAACCCTGTCCTTTGATATAAAGGATATGATGCTGGTTAATACTGCCATCGTCGAAGCAAAACAACACACAATAAATATTACTGGCTGTTCCTCAGAAAAATTTCATGATTCTGTGGAGTTACAACTTCCAGAAAAGGACGACTATCCTATTCTTGACTCTTATTATGGCCACATAGATAAAATTCGTATGGCTCATCAATAAGAGCCCATACTTTATCATCTTTTGTTATTTAAGTTCTGAGTTTTTCAAGGAGATTATTTATCTCTGATCCGATAATATCCATTTTTTGCACCAAGGGAGACGCCGGAGGCAAATCTTCAGTCGTTATTTTCTCCTGCTCTGTTTGTATATATTTGGTCTAAGTTGTATATAATCACTCTTTCCAGAAGGGATTCCGGATAACGATGTTTCGTTTTTGTTTTTCGCAAATATTAGAAGTTTCGTTAAAACTACAGAAGCGATTCAGCGAATCGCTTCACATCAGGAATTTTCAAAATCTCAGCGAATGCGGGGATATTTTGCGGGAGACAAATAGGGGGTGATTGCCTGTCTTGAGGGTAGGCGTTTGTGTAAATAATTCAGCCTGTTGACCAAATCCAGACCAGTTTTTGGAACCTTTTTCTCTTAAAACAAATCTAACACTTTAATTTGCCGGATTTTTTTATATTTGACTGATGATAAACCAATTACTAATAATTTTTCTTATACTTACCAGCATATTTTATTATGCTGGTGAAGGTGAAACCCCGGCTTCTATAAGCAGCAGCTCAAACATTTATATTGAACAGCAGGTTGAGGAAGAAAAAACTATTATTCATAAAGAAATAATTCCATCCAAACCGGATTATTATATAGTTAAAAATAATTCATTCCGCGTACTGCTTGAAAATTACAGGCTCATCTGGAAACCACCGGTTAACTTAACTGCATAAAGTATACATCCGGCATAAAAACAGCCGGATTACTTCAATCGTTCTGTTGCTAAACTTCTCATCCTGAAGTATGTGTTACATAAAGTATTATTAATATTTAAAAGAAAGTATTATGCCCGAAATTATTCTCTTCCAGTTTTCTGAATACTGGTGGTTCTATTTAGGCTTTATGATTTTTGTGCTTATTATGCTTGCCATCGATCTTGGCATATTTAATAAGGAAGCACATGAAATATCATTTAAGGAGTCTTTAACCTGGACAATAGTCTGGGTAAGCCTGGCGTTCCTGTTCAATTATTTTTTCTATCGATATGCAATGTGGGAATTTCCGCAGAATGAGCGCCTGCTTGCCATTCCCGGTTTTGATCCGGAAGGAACGGCTAAGAGAGTTGCACTGGAATTCCTTACCGGCTATATAATTGAAAAGTCATTATCAATTGATAACATTTTTGTATTTGTTATCATATTTAACTTTTTTGCTGTTCCTTTAATGTATCAGCACCGCGTTCTGTTTTTTGGAATTATAGGAGCACTTGTATTCCGGATAATTTTTATTTCTATGGGTTCCTTTTTAATACAGTATAAAATTATAGTATTAATATTCGGAATATTTTTAATGCTTACCGGGTTAAAAATTCTTTTTGCACCCGGAAAACCGATTGACCCGGGGAAAAATCCGTTAATTAAGTTGTTTAAAAAGTTTTTTCCTGTTACGCATGAATTCCACGGCCAGAAATTCTTTGTAAAGAAAAATAACATTCTTTTTGCAACACCGCTGATGCTTGCGCTGATTGTGATTGAATTATCTGATATAATATTTGCTGTTGATTCTGTTCCCGCAATATTTGCAATTACGAAAGAACCGCTGATTGTTTTTACATCAAACGTGTTTGCTATACTTGGATTAAGGGCAATGTATTTTGTACTTGCAGGAGTGGTGCACAAATTCCGTTACCTTAAATACGGGCTTGGCATTGTGCTTGTGTTTGTCGGCTTAAAAATGGCGTGGCTTAATGAAGCCTTCGGCGGGAAATTTCCTGTTACATGGTCTTTAATTTTTATTGTAGTTGTAATCGGTATGTCAATACTTATTTCATTATTTATAAAACCTAAAGAAGAAAAAGAAGATGTTAAGTCCGATTTGTAAGATAGACCTGGTAAAGAGATATTCCGGATATTTCTTCTGTGGCCCCCTCTGTGTAACAAAAAAAGTTACACAGAGAGACACGGAGATTAACACAGAGTTTTTATTTCAGAAGATCATCAAGGTTATTGTATTAATTAAACAATAAATACAGCTTATATCATATTGCTGTTTTAAATCCCGTCAGGGACGTTATGTTTATAGACATAGGTAATCTCAATATTTGCAAGTTCCGCAGGAACGAAACAAATTATTATCTCAGAAAGATATAACCTTCTCACATTATTTTATATATAAATATTATAAGGCACTTGTTTGAAAACCCGATAGTTGCTAACTTTTTAAGTTGTTTAACTTATAAAAAAGCACTATGGATGAAATAAAATTCTTTAAAACTAAAAAAGATTTTAGAAAATGGCTGGAGAAATATCATAATAAAAAAACCGAACAATGGGTTGGTTTTTATAAAAAGAATTCAGGTAAACCGAGCATTGACTGGCCCCAATCAGTTGATGAAGCTCTTTGTTTCGGCTGGATTGACGGGCTCCGGAAAAGTATTGACGGCGAAAGTTATAAGATACGTTTTACACCGCGAAGGCAAACAAGTAACTGGAGTGCTGTGAATATTAAAAGAGTAGGTGAATTAACAAAGCTGGGCTTAATGCAGCCTGCCGGCCTTAAAATATTTGAAGCACGCAGGAAGGATAAAACCAACCAATATTCTTTTGAGAACAGGCATAAAGGACTTGATCCTGTATATGAAAAAAAAATTAAAACTAACAAGAAAGCATGGGAATTTTTTAATTCGCAGCCCCCTTCTTACCGGAAAACAGCAGGCTGGTGGGTTGTTAGTGCGAAGCGGGAAGAAACACGTTTAAAGCGTCTTGATATCCTGATAAAAGATTCTGAAAACGGTACCAGGATTGCGCTTCTTAGACGGCCGGATGCTAAAAAGGCATAAGGAAATAATTAAATATTAGAAAGGGGTTATGCAGGTAATATTTACACCATATTTTTTAGAAAAGTATAAAGAGGAATATCATTCTGTAAAAAGAGAAGGATGGTACGAAAATTTATATAAAGGCGATTCTCAGGATCCGCATCAAATAATAACCGCGTTAAACAATCAGGTTGCTGATTTTGTGGAAGAAAATATACACCACAATAAATTACCCGTATGTATTGGCGGCGACTGTTTTAAACCGTTCGGAGTACTAAAAGGCTTATTAAATTCAGGTAAAAACCCTTCTTTATTATGGCTTGATGCTCATGGAGATTTTAATACACGTGAGACTTCACAATCCGGATTTTTTGGCGGAATGCCACTGGCTATTTTAACCGGGCGTGATAATTCTGAATTTCTTAAGCTTAATGGATTATCTCCTCTTCCTGATGAAAAAGTAATTCTTTATGACAGGAGAGATCTTGACACCGGAGAAGTTGTGTTGTTAGCCAAATCAAAGGTCAGGCAGCCGGAAAACATGAGCGAACTAATTGAAATGTCTATGGGCGAAAAACAAATTTACCTTCACCTGGATACGGATATTATAAACCCGGTTGACGCCCCGGCAATGCTTTTCAAAACACCCGGCGGACCCTCACTTGCTGAAATAAAAACATTTATAGAAACAATAAAAGAAAAAATAGCTGCAGTCTCGGTAACATTATGGGAGCCGTCACTGGATACAAACCAGCAAACTGCTAAAGCAGTTTTTGAATTACTACAATTATTAGATTGAGGAATTATAATGAAATTATTTTCTGTTTTATTTTTATCAATAATTTCTGCATTTAATATAACCGCACAACAGGGAACAGTTTATGAAAATGGAATTGCTAAAAGCGCTATTCTTAATGAAGATATGCGGTTTGCAATATATCTGCCGGATGGATATGAAACATCTGAACTGAACTATCCTGTGGTATATCTTCTTCACGGACGTACAGATGATCATACAGGGTGGATACAATTCGGACAGATGCAGCACATAGTAGATAAGGCAATTAATGAGGGTGAAATTCCGCCGATGATTATTGTAATGCCGGATGCCAAACTTACATTTTATATGAATTATGAAAACGGCAGTTACAGCTACGAAGATTATTTTATTAAAGAATTGATTCCGCATATTGAAAAAAATTACAGATGCCGAAGTAAAAAAGAATACCGCGCACTGGCGGGACTCTCAATGGGCGGATTCGGCTCACTGCTGTATGCACTTCATCATCCTGATATGTTTGCGGCATGCAGTGCACTAAGCTCAGCCGTGCGTACTGATGAAGAAATAATAAACATGCCCGATGAAAAATATAAGAATGACCTGGCACCTCTTTTAGGGGGTGAAAAATATGGGAAGGATCGTATCTCAGATTATTATAACCGGAACAGCATCCTATATCTGGTAAAAAATATGCCGGCTGAACAGAAAAATGCTGTCCGTTTTTATATTGATTGCGGCGACGGTGATTTTTTATTTAAGGGAAATTCGGCGCTACATGTGCTTATGCGTGAAATGGATATTGCTCACGAGTACAGGGTAAGAGACGGCATTCATGAATGGGAATACTGGCGAACCGGTTTACCCGCAGCACTAAAATTTATAAGTAAAAGTTTTCACAGGTAGAAACAAATTTTTTTAGAAGATTAGGTTTAAGAGAAAAGAAGGTGTTTCTGCGTGCGGCAGCAATCACAGTAAAGATCAATCTGTAATATTTAATTATACAAATGAAATACTACACAATACAGCCTTCACCGGCACTTGCACAATTTGTAAGATTTTTCTGGGTATTTGAGAATGAAGGAACTCCGGAAAAGCCATACATCTACCGCTCAATGGCGGACGGCTGTGCTGAGCTCATCTTTCATTATAAAGGATCTTTTAATGAAATAGCAGGGAAAGGATTAGAGAGGTCGCCCCTTTCACACATACATTCACAATCAACAACTTACAGAGAATTTGTTACTTCAGAAAGATTCGGAATATTCGGAGTTTACCTGTACCCTTATGCTATTCCGTATTTGTTTTCTCTCCCATCAACAGATTTTAATAATCTTATGCCTGATCTTGATACTATTTGGAGCCGTGATGCAAAAGAACTTGAAGAAAATATTATGCTTGCAGCTAATAACTTCAACCGGGTAAAAATCCTTTCTGATTTTATTGCAAAAAAAATTTATGCCTGTAAAATAAAAGATAGCGCCGTTCAACATTCTATTAAATACATAATTCATTCAGGAGCAACAGAAAAAGTATCTTCTCTTTCCGAAAAATATAATTTATCACAGCGTCAGTATGAAAGGAAATTTAAGGAGTATTCCGGTTTCAGCCCTAAACTATTTTCACGTATCATAAGATTTCAGTCAACACTTAAGGAGTATGGTAAGAATAGAACCCTGACTGAAATTGCCTCTAAGTGCGGATATTTTGACCAATCACATTTTAACCGTGAATTCAAATTGTTTTCAGGGTGCCTTCCTAAAGAATATTTTGTCTGCACAAGGAATGATGCGGCATTAAGAGTTTAAAGATGTCGTATTTATCCAATTTTATTTTTTAATAACATAGTATTATTGCATAACAGACTGCCGGCACGTTTAACCATGAATAAAGCCGGGAAGCCTGTGAAATTTTCTTGTGAAGTCCTTA
>JAWOJF010000369.1:0-5198 GCA_046481785.1 Ignavibacteriaceae bacterium
CTGATCTGCACCAAGATTAGAGACGTAACAGTTGTTTATAATATTGTCAAAGAAAAATTGAAATCAAACCACAACACCGCGATGGGTGGATGCTTTTAGAACATGGTTGTTTATAATATTGTCAAAGAAAAATTGAAATCAAACCACAACAATCCTGCAGCATTACCGTATACCTACTAAGTTGTTTATAATATTGTCAAAGAAAAATTGAAATCAAACCACAACTACTTTAGAAGTCATCACCCCTCCGTACGCGTTGTTTATAATATTGTCAAAGAAAAATTGAAATCAAACCACAACACTAACTAAGATGAGGATTTTCAAACGGAAGTTGTTTATAATATTGTCAAAGAAAAATTTGAAAGCAAATCACAACTGAGCATATTGAGCCAGTGCCGCAAGACTGGTTGTTTATAATATTGTCAAAGAAATATTTGAAAGCAAATCGGCCTGCTTTCAATTGTTAATTGTACATTGTTAATTACCCACCCGCCCCTTTCATCCCCTCCCAGGTGGGGATTTTTTGTCTTGCTGTCTGAAGACTGCCGACTGTGGACTTGCCCCCCTTACAATTAACAATGCATAATGCACAATTAACAATTAAAAAAAATCCGGCCTGCTCTCAATTGTTCATTGCCCAGATTAACAACTGAATTGATTGTTTCTAAACTGGTATTGCTGATTTGAGTTGAATTGCAGTTTCATTATTTCAGTTTTTTCTTTTGTTTTTCTGTTAGCTGAAGGTAATTATCTTTTGAAACAACTTTTCTGCCGGTTTCTTTTTCCAGGGCTTCCCTTGCATCTCCGGCAATTTTACCCCCTTTTTTTGCTGAGTTTTTATTTTTATCAAATCCAATTGAGTTGTTATTTCGGGTGATCTCTGCGGTTGATGCTTCGCCCAGCATTGTAAATATTAATTCAAGGTCAGTCATGTGATCCCTTAAATTTTCCCCTTTCCCGGGAAGGCTCTTTACTTTTTTATATTCAGAAGGCGTTAAACCAAATGCCGCCTTACTTATCTCGGCTGTAAGAATTGCAAACTCTATTTTTTCCTTAACACCCCGCTTTTTCCATTCTTCGGTTAATTCATCCCGTACAGCTATACCCCGCATTCTCTTTTCAATCCATTCGTCGCTATAGCCTTTTGCCCGGTATATCTCCCGCATTCTTTTGGAGGCAAGCTCAGGGTTTTCGATTTCTTCCAGCCTCTCATAACCCACTTTTGCAAGCCATAGTTTAAAGGGCTCTGCTTTGGGGGAAGGGATTGATTGAATTAAACGCATTAATGTTTGCGCATCAGCAGCATCTGTCAAATATTTTTTTCCGTCTTCTGACTCCATTTTCAGTTGTCCGATTTTTTCGGACAACTCAGCATATCCTTCTTTAAAAAGCTTCTTTTTTAAATCATTCCAATATTTTCTGGGTCTTGTACTTTCAGTAAGAACAGTAATAATATCAATTATCGAAAAATACCATTTCTGTTCAGTTTCATTCCAGACTGAACGTATCTTCTTTGACTCAAATAGTTTTATATTACTCATATTCCAGCTTCCATTTGAAGCGCTGTATTTGTTTTTAATTGATCATTTTTGGTAAAAAGCCCATCAAGCATTATGCATAACTGCGGCTTAACTGTATTGCTGAAAATAGTTAGTGGAATCTTCCCTATTACAATGGCAAGTTAACGAGTTTTGCGAAAAGTATAAAGAAAAAAAGAGGTTACAATTAACAATGCATAATGCACAATTTACAATTAGAAAAATCCGGCCTGCTCTCAATTGTTAATTGTTAATTGCCCTCTTTCTATCTTTGAATTATTCAATTATGTAATTTTAATTGTTAATCGTTCACGCGTTTTACATACAGCCCGTCTACCCGCCCCTTTCGTCCCCTCCCAGGTGGGGATTTATTATCTTACTGACTGAAGACTGCCGACTGTGGACTTGTCGTCTTACAATTAACAATGCATAATGCACAATTAGAAAAAATCCGGTTTGTTCTCAATTGTTAATTGCATTATTGTCTTGCTGATC
The DNA here is from genome assembly GCA_046481785.1 of Ignavibacteriaceae bacterium. Lineage (GTDB taxonomy): Bacteria > Bacteroidota > Ignavibacteria > Ignavibacteriales > Ignavibacteriaceae > JAWOJF01. The sequence continues at coordinate 2,034 of JAWOJF010000369.1, forward strand.
TCCGATTTCTGATCTCTGACATCTGACCGTTGATCTCTGACATCCGACCGCTGATTTCTAATCTTTGAATCTTTAAATCTTGTAATTAGTAATAAAGATGCACCTGTACCACAACCGAATTATTCTCCACGCTCGGCTCCTCCATCTGCAAACGGAACTGGGGACGCACTTCTATAAAACTGTACGGGAATATTTCGAATCCCAATACTAAACGTGAGTGCTCATCATCTGAAAGATCTGAGTCCGGATCAAACATATCATAACGTGCAACTGCCTCTATTCCCTGTATAATCGGATATGAAGCTTCAATCATAATTACATTTGTTTTTGTATCATCAGCAAGATAACCATCAGCAATATCATACTCGCCTATTAAAGTAAAATTCCCCATCCCTATCCCTGCATATCCGCCAAACATGTTTACATTCGGATATATTGCCTGGAAGCTGCTGTTAAGCCTTTCAGTTTTAAATGAGGCAAAAGATCCCCCAAAGAATAAGCCAATAGTTTCCCCAACATCCGGCTGAATGTGAAGGCTTGCTGTATAAGTGGGATCAGAAATAAAAACCCGGGGGGAGCGGCTGTTGCCGACGCTTGCAGTTACAAAAGCAAAATCAGTAATACCTATGCCTGCTTCAACGCCGGTTTCTATATAGCGCGGTTCATAGATAAGTCCGCGGTTACCCATGCCCCCTGTTTCAGTAACAATCCCAAGGTCGCCGCCGCGGGTATAAGCAGTATGGTCATCAAGCCTTATCCCAAAGTTAGGGGTGAAGGATCCCCCTTTAATATATCCGCCGTTTGGTAAAATTTTTGCCACACCATAAGCTTCCCATATCTGCCATACAAAATCGTAACGGGCATAAATATCAATTTCATCAGAAAGCTGAAGATCAGTATAGATAGTACCTGCCATCCTCTGGAAGTCAGATTTTGTTGAGCCGGAATCCATCATCATCAGGAAGTTGCCCCTGAAATCAAGTCCAAGACTTATATTTTCATTTAACTTATTACTCATTTCAAAATCCTTATCGGTAGTACGGATGGGGAGAGTATTTTTTCCTACGTTCCAGCCGCGGCTGTTTCTCATACCGCCCCCGGTGGGGTTAACATGGCAATCAATACAATTGCTTTGTGTGCGTAAAGAAAATCTTGGCAGGGCAAATGATTCCGATATAAAAACAAGTGACAGCAGTAAAATAACGCATTTAAAGCTCTTCATGGGCGCTCCGGGTTAGATTTAAAATTGGATTATTCTTAATTTACTAAATTGTTTGGCTACTGAGTAGCGTATAAATCATCAGTTAGTTTGGCGGGCAAAAAGTGCCAAAAGAAGGAAAATAAATATTGTATTTCCCTGTGGCTCTCCGTGTCTTCTCTGTGGTTCCCGGTGTAACTGGTTTTTTTGGTTACACAGAGATCCACCGGGAAAAACACAGAGTTCCACTGAGATTTCCTGCAAAATCCGCATAATTCAGAACTACCCGGTAATCTTATTTGCAGGCCAGCCTTTCTTAAAGGTTAGGGCTTTTATCATTGCTTAAAAAGCCATACTTAGTTACTTTTGAGGTCACATTAATAGCAGATATGCTCCAGGGATGCCATTGGCAAAAAAATTATTAGTTTTAGTTTTAGGTTCTACGGGCTCAATCGGGATAAATACATTAAATGTAATAAGAAATTATCCTGATGAGTTCCGGGTAACGGCTTTAACTGTTAATAAAAGAATTGATTTACTGGAACCGCAGATTGAAGAATTTAATCCCGCACTTGTTGTTGTTAAAGAGGAAAAACCGGCAGCGGAGCTGAAGAAAAGGTTAAAAGGCAAATGTGAAGTTCTTTCGGGTATTGAGGGTTTAACTTATACCGCCGCTAACTGCGATTACGATATTTTACTCGGAGCAATGGTAGGTTTTGCCGGACTTGCACCAACTATTGAGGCTATTAAGCGGGGCAAAAGGATAGCCCTTGCAAACAAGGAAACACTTGTTGTTGCCGGTGAACTTGTAACTGAATTATGCAGGAAATATTCGGCCGAAATTATACCTGTAGATTCGGAACACAGTGCAATATTCCAGTGTTTAACCGGCGAGAACCGCGGCGAAGTTGAAAAGCTTATAATTACCGCTTCCGGCGGCCCTTTCCTGAATAAAGATAAATCTTACTTCAGTAAAGTATCGGTTAAGGAGGCTCTTGATCATCCTAACTGGAAGATGGGTAATAAGATTACTATTGATTCTGCCACTATGATGAACAAGGGACTTGAAGTAATAGAAGCAAGATGGCTTTTTAACATTCCTGTAGAAAAAATTGATGTAGTAATTCATCCGCAGTCTATTATTCATTCAATGGTACAGTTTGTGGATGGTTCAATAAAAGCACAGCTTGGTCTGCCGGATATGAAACTGCCGATACAATATGCGTTGTCTTATCCTGAGAGGTTAAAAAATACATTCCCGAGAACATGCATGCCTGAAATCGGCACTCTCACATTTTTTAAACCTGATATGAATAAATTTGAATGCCTTAAACTAGCCTTTGAAGCATTAAACTCAGGCGGCACAGCACCATGTACACTTAATGCGGCTAATGAAATTGCAGTTGACAGGTTTTTAAACGGGAAAATACCTTTTTCGGATATTCCTGTTATAATAGATAAGGCACTTAACAAAATTGAAAATCACAGAACACCTGATATAGATACAATATTTGACTGCGACAGGGAAACAAGAGAATTTGTAACAGGGTTAGGTTAGAATTGAATTTCCTGAGTGTAACTGAGTGCCCTTAGTGCCTTAGTGGTTCTCTTTACCACTAAGTCACTGAGGACACTAAGAAGCACTTAGATTAAAAAATAAAATTTTGAAAATAACGGAGAATCTCATTTAATGGAATATATTATTTATTTTGCTATCACTATCGGAATACTGGTTTTTGTCCACGAGTTCGGGCACTTTGCTGCAGCAAAATTAACCGGAATGCGTGCCGATGTTTTTGCTATCGGCTTTGGTAAAAGATTATTCGGATATAATAAAATAACAGGTTTTACTTTTGGTGATCTTCCTAAGGATTTTGACGGCGAAGGAAATACAGATTACCGGCTTTGCCTGCTTCCGCTTGGCGGCTATGTTAAAATAGCCGGTATGGTTGATGAAAGTTTTGATA
>JAWOJF010000092.1:0-8191 GCA_046481785.1 Ignavibacteriaceae bacterium
TCTCAAACGGCAGAATAAATGCAAAGGGGCTTTAACCCCGTAAAAATTCACTGCCGGGTCTAATCTTTCCATTAGGGCAAGAAATAATGTTGGCATACTTACACAGTTACCTTTTTTAGTATCCATATAGCTGCTTAACAGACGGTGGTCGGTTATCTCTCCAAGAGGGTCATCCATATCATAAGAAAAAGGTAAGCTGTCATTCCATATTCCCGGCTCATATATAAATGTTTTTACTGCAAGCAGTTTATCCATATCCCCGGTTCTTCCGGAAAGCATAAGATTTATTTCTTCTGTCATTTCATCCAGTTTTTTAAGATAATTCTCTATATCAACATTACTGTCAAATTCCTTTGCAATAACTAATGCCCAGTAGCCTATGTTTAAGTTTTCTTCTTTTTCATTTTGTATGTCAAAAATGGATTGACCGGTATTTGCGGGTTGAGCAAAAAGTGAATGGGAGAGAAAGAATATGATATAGATAGAAAGCAATATATTTACAAACCTAGTTATCAAAAAATTTATTAAATGGCGATTATTTTCTTGCTCACTCATAATGCTGTTAATTTTGCAAAAGGAATGAGAAATAGTATATATAAAACAAAGCATGCTATGCCTAGCCATTTATTAAATTTCATTATATGATAAAACAAAAAAACTAGAGAACAACAAAATATGAGGTACATGATAAAAGCAAATAACTCAGGAAAGCCCTTTGAAGAGCTAAAAATGTTTCTAAATATGAATTGATAAATAGCAATACCGACGCCAAATAAATTTGTATCCTTTAAGTAATAAAAGTACACAGATTGTGAAACTATAGTTATTATAATAAACAAATAAAGGAAAATTCTATATTTTTGATTCTGCTTTTTCATATCTAAAATTAGTTAGAAATAGTAGTTATTCTTCTTCTTTTTCACAAATTTGCTTGCCTGTTATTGGATCATAATAATAAGGGACTCTCCTAGGGATTATATATGTTTTCATGGGTCTCCATCTTTCTTTTAAATATTCTTGATATGCTTCCGGCCCCATAGGCACCTTCTGGTAATATTAACGCTCCCCCTCTGCTTTTTCTATTAGAAACACAATAAAATCATTGCTATTAGGGCCGACAAAATTGTAATCTGGAAGAATTGTCTTCATAATGTTAAATATTTCAAATATTTTATTTTATCCGCCAGCGGGTCTACCTGCAGCCATCTGGCTATCCTGCTATTCCCGCATACGGGATAAACTCCATATCTTGCGCCAAAATAATCATATCCGGTTTCATTGTCACGTTCTTTTCCGGTAAACCTGCCTGCGGCAGGCAGGCCTATACTTATCGGTGGATAGGCCTGAGACAAGGCTTCTGCCGTCAAGCTGCATTCCCCAGGGGTTTCCCCGCATGTGGGATAAACTCCATCATCATGTAATTACTGCATCTTGTTTATAAGTAAAACTGATAACGACAGTAAATATCCCAATTGAATTGATAAAACAATTAATTGAAGATAAAGAAGTTAAAGAGATTGAGGTGAGGAGGTAGGGCTTACTCACCTGCCATTTATCAATTAATTGTGCTCAATGTAAATAGTTTAAACGTACTATTAGTCTGAGGATACTGCAGCCCACCACTATCTTGTACGTATTACCTTCTTTAACGGTAGACAGTTACAGCCTAGTTGCTAATTCATCCTAGTTAATCTCGTCTAATTCATAGAAAATTGAAATATTTAATAAAATCATTATAATAATCGAAAAAGAGAGAATAAGCAGATTGTCATTGTAATCTTTATAATTTTTTATAAATATATAATCTAGAGGTGCAATAGGAATTATTAAATAAATATTAATAAAATTTATTCTAAGCGACTGGTATTTTATAACAAACAACCTTATCAAAATAAAAAGTAAGATGAGCATTATCGAATAATATACAAAATCATTCATTTCATAATAATGGAGACCCGAAAGTTTAATAAAGTTTATTATGCTAATAGCGCACAATAAAAGAAGGAATAATCTTTTATATGGATCAAATGTCATTTTTTGTATATACTTTTATAAAGAGATTTGTTAATCTTAACACTATTGTCGCTAAACGAACTATACATCCCATAACCAGACACACCTAAATTACCCCCGCATACGGGATAAACTCCATATCTTGCAAAATAATCATATCCGGTTTCATTGTCACGTTCTTTTCCGGTAAATTTATACTTATCATTTATACCGGTAAAGCTTCTGCCGTCAAGCTGCATTCCCCATGGATCATATTGTAGTTAGCCGGTTTGAATTTATTAATAGGCGTATATTTATCTCGATTACGGCGTTCTAAAATAACAAACAGAACTGGAATATGCGTGTTGACTAAAGATAAACCTAACCATAAGCAGGTATGAGACTGAAAAGTCATCATGATATTGTTATTCGTAAAAAAAAATTCTTATTTTGCATACAACATTATAAGACCCCAAAACACCCATGGATACTTAACAGACGGAGGCACTGAAAGGTCTTAGTATCCCTTATACAGCACCTGCTGTTTTTCAATGAGCTGCAATATTATTGTGCAGGAGCTTAAAGGGGAAATCTTTGTGGATTCTATAGAAAAGGAATAATCAGGTTCATTATCCTTCTCCCATAAAATTTTTTATATGACAAATAGAAAAAATATTCTTGTAGTTGATGACGAACTTGATGTTCAGCATCTTTTTAAACAAATGTTCAGAAAAGAGATTAAATCCGGAGAAATTATTTTTGATTTTGCTTTTTCGGGAGAAGAGGCTCTGCTGCTTCTAAAAAAGAAAGAGCCGGCAGATATTGTTCTGATACTTTCAGATATAAATATGCCCGGTATGAACGGGTTGGAATTATTAAAAAATATAAAAAAAGATTATTCTCATTTAAAAGTCTTTATGATAACAGCATATTCGGATGAGGAAAACTACAGGGAAGCAGTAACTAACGGCGCCGACGATTACCTGAATAAGCCGCTCGACTTTGAAAATCTTAAAAATAAAATTTTATCAATAGGTTAGCTATATGCCTTATAATATTCTTGTAGTTGATGACGAACCTGATCTTGAATTAATGATGAAGCAGAAGTTCAGAAAACAAATAAAAGCAGATGAACTTCATTTCAAGTTTGCCTGCAACGGTGTGGATGCCTTAAACCAACTAAGCACCGACGGGGATGTTGATCTTATCCTGACAGATATTAACATGCCGGAAATGGATGGTTTAACCTTGCTGTTAAAACTTAAGGAAATGAAAACCATTACTAAAGCAGTTGTAGTATCGGCATACGGAGATATGGACAATATCCGTATTGCTATGAACCGGGGTGCATTTGATTTTCTTACAAAGCCGCTTGATTTTACCGATCTTGATGTTACTATGACTAAAACTTTTGAAGAGCTGCAGCAGGTTAAGCAGGCTATTCTGTTTAAGAACCAGCTTTTAACCATCCAGAAAGAACTTGATATTGCATGGGATATTCAGCAGTCCATGCTTCCTCCTGCATTTAAACCATCTTCAGTGAATGATAAAATTGAACTTATTGCAGCAATGAAACCTGCCAAAGAAGTAGGCGGCGATCTTTATGACTATTTTTACATGAATAGTAAAGGCAATAGCAGCAATGGGAAACAAGAAAGCAAACTTGCGTTTGTTCTCGGAGATGTTTCGGGCAAAGGAGTACCATCTGCAATGTTTATGGCAATGAGCAGGATGCTTCTAAAATCAACTGCACTTAATGTGGGAGACCCGGCAGAATGTATTACTCACGTGAATAGAATACTTTCGGTAGAAAGCATTTCAACTATGTTTGTAACCTTATTTTATGGCATCCTTGATGTTAATACTGGTGAAGTGGAATTTGTTAATGCCGGTCATAACCCCCCCTATATTATTAAACAAAATGGCGGGCTTATAACCCTGAGCAATGAATCACAGATTGCACTTGGAGTTGTTGAAGGATATAACTTCACCTCCGGCAAATTCAAGCTTGAACCCTGCGATACGTTCTTCCTTTTTACAGACGGCGTTACTGAAGCCTTTAACAAGGAAGAAGACCTTTATGGAGAAAAACGTCTTGAGGAAAAACTTACTGAGTTTTCCGGTAATTCAACAAAAGATATTATAAATAAAGTAATAGAAGATGTTAAGCTTTTCTCGGCAGGAGCTCCGCAGTCGGATGATATCACAGTTATGGGGTTAAGATATAATAAATAATATGGAACAGGTAGTATCCCTGGAACTGAGAAATAATCTGGAAGAGTCAGAGATTATTATTACAACAGTTGAAAAATACTGGAATGATAATAATCTTAACCATCATACTCTTTTTAACATCAACCTTGCTGTTGAGGAGGTATTCAGCAATATTGTCCGGTACGCATTTACTGATAAGAATCAGCATTTTATATTTTTTAATGCATACCGGGATAAAGACCTGTTCCGGATAGAATTCATAGATGATGGGAGGAAATTTAATCCTACCGTCCAGGAAAAACCGGATGTTAATGCTTCTATTGATGAACGGGAACCGGGGGGGCTTGGAATATTCCTTGTTAAAAATTTTTCTGAAAATGTAAATTACATTAGAGAAGAGGGAAAAAATAAACTCTTTATAACTTTTAACCTGAAAAACGGAGCACATTAATGCAGATCTCGATAGAAACAAAAGATAATTATACAATCATTACACCTGAAGGCAAACTTGATTCTGTTACATCGCAAGAGCTTGAAGAAAAGATAACAATTCTTATAAATGAAAATAAAAACAATTTATTAATAAATTTTGAAAAGCTTAATTATATAAGCAGTGCAGGGCTGAGAGTTCTTTTAATTGCCGCAAAAAAAACAAAAGCTATAAGCGGAGAGGTCAGGTTGTCGTCATTAAATCCGCAGATAAAGGATGTTTTTAATATTTCAGGATTTTCGTCTTTGTTTAAAATTTATGATACGGCTGCTGAGGCTTCGTTTTAAAACTTAGTGGCTAAAAACTAAGATAAGTAACTTGGACTTCCCTCTTATTAATTAAGCAGATTTAGTTGTAATACTTTATTATCCTCTTTTAATTAACATACGTAATTCATTTTTTTCATCAGCATACCGGTATTCAATTTTTTCAGTTTTGTTCTTTATTATCATTACTCCTATATCATCCGGGTCTGCTGCATCAAGTATATTGCCTTTAACACCGGAACTGGAAAAAATTATTTCAACAGAATCAAGTTTTTCAGAGTATGCTATTCTTATATGGATATTTGATATCAGGGATTTTGTTTTGAATAAGATCATAAGTTCTTCAACAACCAGTAAAATATCATTTGTTATTTGCAGAGAGAATACATGTTTTTCACAGAACTGTTCAATCTCTGCATTCATTTTATAAAGATCATAATCAGGACTGGTAATACTATAATTAAAGCTGCGGATACGGTTAATAAATGCTTTTGTTTTTTCCCTTTGGGGATTGCTAAAAATCTGCTGAGGCGTGCCTTCTTCGTAAATCAATCCCTCATCCATATAAAAAACACGGTTTGAAACATCTCTTGCAAAATCCATTTCATGAGTAACTATTGCCATGGTCATTCCATCTTTTGCAAGGCGTCTTATAACAGCAAGAACTTCACTTACCATTGTTGGATCAAGTGCAGAAGTTGGTTCATCAAAAAGGATTATCTCAGGATCCATTGAAAGACATCTTGCAATGGCAACTCTTTGTTTTTGACCTCCGGATAATTCATCAGCCATACTTTGGGCCTTTTCAGCCAGCCCTACTATTTTTAAAAGATCAACGGCTTTCTTTTCAGCTTCTTCTTTTTTCCTTCCCAATAGTTTAACAGGACCAATAGTTAAATTTTCAAGTACTGTAAGGTGATTAAATAAATTAAAGGACTGAAAAACCATTCCCATTTTTTGACGAATTTTCGGGACATCGGTATCCTTATCAAGGATATCAGTATCGTCAATAAATATTTTTCCTCCGGAAGGACTATCAAGCAGATTAAGGCATCGTAAAAATGTGCTTTTGCCTGTGCCGGAAGGACCAATAATACTAATAACCTCTCCTTTGTGTATTTCAACATTTATATCTTTTAATACAATAAGGTTTCCGAATTTTTTCTGTAAGTGTTCAACTTTTATCATGATATCTCCGGAGTAGCAGTTAATTTTGGGTTAGACTTTCGTTCCGTATATCCGAGCAATATCATAAGCAGCCATGAAATAAGGTAATAAAGGACGGCAACCATTATCAGCGGGAAGAAGGCATCAAAAGTACGGCTGCGAATAATATCGCTTGCCTTGGTCAGATCCTGAACGGCTATATAACCAACAATGGATGTCATTTTTACAAGAGAAATTATTTCCCCTTTGTAAACCGGCAGTATACGTTTTACTGCCTGGGGAAGAATTATATAAATAAAGGTTTTTACTTTTGAAAATCCAAGTGCTATCCCGGCTTCGGTCTGTCCCCTGTCTATTCCTTCAATACCTGACCGGAACATTTCGGAAGAATAAGCGGCAAAGTTTAATCCAAATGCAAAAACTGCAACTAACACAGGGTCAATGTCTATTGCAGCAAATACAACATAAAAGATGATCATCAATATTACAAGTACAGGAGTGCCTCTTAATATTGAGATATATACTCTTGCGGGTATTACCAGTATTTTCCTTTTTGCCATTCTCATAAAACAGACCAGTCCCCCAAGGAGTGTACCGAATATTGTTGAAAGAATTGATATGATTGCAGTAACTTTTAATCCATCTATGATTAATAAATAGCGGTTTTCCAGGATAATATTATTGTAGAAACTTTCTGCAACATTGTGTAGAAAATTATTTTCTATAGCCGGTGTATCCCCGCTGATATTGCCGTCTCCGGCATCCGCCAATATATTTTTATTCATCACAAGTATAGCTGTACCGAATTTATTATACGGATCAGAAAAATCAACCATTTTCATCCGCTCTTCAGTTATACATATCCCGTCTGCAATCATATCAGCTTTGCCGGATGCTAAAGCAGCAATAAGCGCAGAGAATTCCATAATACTAATTTTCAGATTATAATTTCTCCGTTCAGCAAATCGCTTAAGCAACTCAATATCAAAACCAACATGTTTCCCATTCACCACTGCAGAATTAGGCAGGTCCCCCACTGCAATAGAGAGTTTGATCAGTTTTTTATTTTGTTCAAGATTAAATTCCGGCATTACTGCTTTTTCAGGATCATCGATAAACCACCGTTTATACATTACGTCATAAGTACCATCTGCCCTGATTTCCTTCAGATAGTCATTGAACTCCTGCCTGAGAGCAGGATTGTTTTTATTGAACCCGATGCCTACCGGAAGTGAAAGAGGATCTTCCGGTAAAATCCCGATATCCGGATTTGATTTGAGCAGCACCTTAGCAGAAAAATAATCCATAAGTGTAACGTCTATTTTTCCTGTCTTTAGAGATAGAATTAAATCAGCCGGGAAATTAAATCTTAAAACATCAGCTTTGGGATAATGTTCTTCTACATACCTGTCATGTACAGTGCCTGCATAAACACCTATTCTTTTTTCGGCAAAATCAGACAGGGTTTTCATTCTACCGGTTGTTAAGGCGGCTGCATTTTTTTTAAGAGCAAAAAGGCTTGCACCCAGCTTTAGATATGGATCAGAAAAATCAATTTGTTTTTTCCGTTCTTCGGTAATAACTACAGTACATGAAATCATATCAATTTTTCCGGCTGCCGCAGCGGCAATGAGGCTGCCGAAATCCATAGGAGACAACTTTAGTTCCTTACCAAGATAAGCAGCAAACCTTTCGGCAAACTCAATATCTACTCCGACAAATTGATTATTTTTAACAACTGCAAACGGAAGCCCTTTATCCCCCATAATACCCACATTAAGAATACCATTGTCCTTACTATTATTAATCTGAGGCATGTCTGTACTGCCTTCATTTACCCATCGCTTAATAATATCATCATAGGTGCCGTCCTTCTTTATTTTCATAAGGAATTCATTAAACTTTTCTCTAAGTTCATCACTGTTTTTATTGAATCCCATTCCAACTGCACTTGAAAATAAAGTCTCCCCAACAATTGTAAGCGAATTATCCTTCCTTACCATCTCCATAAGGGTCTGAGTTATGTATATTGCCGCATCAGCCTTACCGGTTTTAACAGCAA
>JAWOJF010000136.1:0-4898 GCA_046481785.1 Ignavibacteriaceae bacterium
TAAATCTTTTTATTGTAGGTTGACTAATGAATGTTTGGTTTTTGTATTTTGAATAAATATTCTCCTCACCTTACTTTTGGAACAGCCTCTTTTGGTTTTTGAGGTGATGGTTTTTGCTATAAACCCGGAGATAAAGAGATGACATCTTTTTAAAAAGATGTCATTTCTAAGTTTCTCATTCCTATTAAAAAAAAAGGCTGCCTTTTGGGGGGACAGCCTTTTTTTAATTTGTTCAGATATTAAAATCTCTGGTCATCCATCTTAGTGTTAAATAACCACTGTACAATAACCCATGCAGGGCCTGTTGTAATACTGCCGCCGCCGGATGCAATTACTTTCATTTTTGTATAATGTCCGTCATGATCATATAAGAAGAAATAGTTTGGATCACGATCATTCGGATTTACGGTTACCCAGCCGCCAGCATTTTTATCTGGTGCATCTGCTCCATCCATTAAATTACTCTGGTTAGTAAGATAAAAGATTGTGTTTCTTGAAGTAGATGATCTGAATTCAAAACCGTCACTTGAATAATATATATCAGCTTCGGCACTGGTGCTTGAAACAGCAACACCCCTCGATAAATCAATTCCGCTTGGCTGTGAAGCATTAGTACCGGAAGTTTCCCACAATGTATCTACTGCTGTTACAACAGAAAGATCGGAAGTTAATGTTATTGATCTGGAAACCTGGAATCCGGCAGAAACACTAACTGAAATTGTAGTATCCCTGTAACCGGCTAGTTTTAACGTAACCTGGTGACTTCCGGAGCTTAATCCTGTTATACTATCCGGGGTTACTCTGCTTCTGTTAGTTCCATCTACCCATATTTGAGCACCTGCCGGATTGGACTGCATATATATACTTCCGCTTCCGGGCTGATCATCATTCGGGTCTGTTGTTGAGTCTTCACATGCAGCAATAAATAAACTTAAAATTATAAAAGTAAATAAATAAAAATATCTCATATTGTTTTCTCCTGGTTAATTATCTTTTAGTTAAGCTGAAGTTGAAATTTTTACCATCAACTTCCATAGTAAATGTTCCGTTCATTTTTCCGTCTTCGGTAATTTTACCACTGTACTTACCCATATCACGGGTTTGTCTTGTATCCCTCATAGTAAAAGTCATAGCATCCATGTTTACCTTTCCGCTGACATATTTAACCATTGGCTCTCTGAATGCTACGTTTAAGGTTCCTGAAAATTCATTTTCATTTTGTTCGTTTATAGTAAAGGTGGCTGAGTGGCTGGAAAATGTTCCCGTCCATTTTCCCTGAAGATCAATTACAGCGGGTTTAACGTCAGTTACATCCGCCGGGGCATCCTGTGCTGTATCAACAGGCTGATCTAAAACAGCCGTGGTATCTGCATGCTGTCCCTCTCCCGGCTGTTCTGTTTTTTGCTCACACCCTGTTAAAAATAGTACTGTTATTATACCGGTTATTAATATAAGAGCCGGTTTTATTCTTATTAAAGATTTCACCATTAGAACTCCTTTTTAAAAAATATTATATAACGAATAAGGAGATTTAAGTTAATTGTTTTATTTCTGATATTCTAATTAAAGAAAATATAAGGATTTAGGGTGTGATGATTATCGGATGCATTTAAAATTGTGGTATGGCATTTATGTAGTTTATTTCGACGGGTTTTTAAAACTATTCGTACCAGGATAAAATTTCGAAAGATCCGGTATTGGGGTATTTGGGAGGAGCATTAAACATAAAGCGGCCATCATACATGTATCTTTTATTGAATCCGTTTGAAATACCGTATCTGCCGATGATACCAACTGCGGCTCTTGTTTTTTGGATTATTCCACCGATAAGATTTATGTTACCGCTTTGAGGCCTTGTATTATGATTCTCAGCTCCAAATCCGCCTTCCTGGCAGTAAATTGAAGCATTAATATTTATATGGTTGTTGTTTTCATTATTATTAGTAATCCAAACATTTCTTTCTGCCACTAAACCAAGAATATCAGTTGTAGCAGGATATTGAACAGGATCTTTATGATAAACAACATCATCATCAAGATATATTTCGCCTTTATTGCCGGTTGTGCCAGAGCAAACTACAGTAAATTTGCCTTTAACGCCGCCGTTGCCGCTGTATGTCTGTTTTCCTGTTACTCTTAACTGGGCATTTTTAACATAAATTACGCCATTAGGAGAAATTTCTGATGCTCCAACTGTAGTCCATGTACTCTGACTATTATACTTATATTTTATATAATCTCCTTCAAAAGATAAATAAACAGTTTCCACATTTTCAGATGAAGTTGATGTGCTTGTTCTCCAGTAACCGTTACTACATGGTGAATAATGTTTATTCCATCCCCAATGGTTACAGACCCAGGTTTGAGAAGTAGTTGTTGTTGAAAAAGTTGATGGGAATACAAATCCGCCTGATTGTGCAACTGTATAAAGCTCAGATACGGCATCTTCATCTATTGGAAGATCAACGTCTGTATCATATTCTTTAAAGTACGGATTATCTGTAACGCTGTTTTTTTCCAGCCCTTTTTTATTTGTTGAGTAGCCCATAAACTGGGGGTTACCGTTAACTCTCAATTTATCCTGAGTATGGAAAGGTCCCCATACAGTATCACCGCTTGTCCAGTAAATATTACCCCCTTCATTTTCAGAATAATAAGCAAACTTTGAAAAGTTACTTGGTTTTAATGTAACCATCACAGTATCTTTTATTGTCATTAATCCAAGCGGAGTATTAACCTGTACAGTGGCAATGGAGTTTATTCTTCTAATATTTTTCTCAATGTCCAGTTCTTCTACTTTTACAGTAACACTACAGCCGTCAAAGTTCAGGGTATTATCATAACCTTTCCACCGGGGGTTAAAAAAGATTTCATTACATCCGAGGTTGGCACCGCTTACAGCAGCATTATGCACATTTGCCTTTTCATAATGCTCATAAATATTTTGTGCGGCTAAAGTTGAAAGCCGGGTGTGGTTTTGATTAACAAAAACCAAAGTAGTGCTTAATCCGATTATAAGAAGGAGTATAGCTTTTCCGCCCATATCTACCTCTTATCCAGATTTCTTGCAGTAACGGTTGTTGATCTCCAGTACTCCTGCGGATATGGATCTCTTGTGTATCTTTCCTGTCTCTTTTCGGCTGATGCTATATTAAGGCTTACCTGGAATGCAACAATATCATTTTTTAATGCTACCGGCGTATTTAATACAGAACCGTTAGCATTAAAATATTCAAATCTGAATTTTGTTACACCTGAAGCAATACGGACAGGAGTACGGTTGTTAATTTTTTTATATATATAACAGTCATCGGGGTTGGGTGTAGAACTAAGCTCTTCTTTAGGGCCCAGATAATAGTAGATGGTATCCAGCACTTTGTTCATGTCATAATCATAAAGAAATTTTATTCTGCTTGTATCGGCAAGTAAAATAAGATCCGTTGTTTTGGGGTCAGAAAGATAATCAGCAGAGTATCCTATATTTCTTAATTCATTTTCAAGAATTCCCGCTGTATGTGTAAGATTAAAACTGCTTCTTAAATCCTCGTTCCTGTCAAAATTATGTTCAGCAATGCTGGTGTTAATATCCCCAATCATTATAAGGATTATTCCTCCAATGATCATAGAACCGGCGATATCTATTAATACTCCAAATCCCATTATCTGAACTTCCAATAGCTGAAAATAGTTGATAGTGTTAATGAATCTGTCATAAATTCATTTGTTACCGTAACGGTAATTTTTTTATGAAACTTTGGGGTAGATGATACTTTTCCTGCAGCTGCATCATAGTATTGAACTTTACATTTTAACTTGTATATATCTGTACTGTCATCCAGGTCAATACTCTGGTATAAAGAATCATTATTAAAATCATCCACATCATTAAAAGTGCTGCGTGTTTCACCGGGTTCTTTACCTAATACCGTAGACAATTTAGCGGTACTGTTTACGGCTGCTTCAAAACTGTTATGGTCAAAAGCTTTTCTTTTTATTAATTCGATATAAGAATTTGCCAGCGGGACTGCCATATTATCAAATTTAGAATTGTACATGGCTGTAGCAGAATTTATATGGGTTGTATTAAGTCTTAAGATTATAGTACTTAAGAGCATCAAACCGCCTATAGTTAATATCATCTGACCAGTATTCATTCTGCTTTCTTTATTTTTGGGATAATACTGCAAATATCAGACCAATATAGTATGTCTGAAAATCATGCAAATAAATGATAAAAATGAAGTTAAAATAAGTCTGTTATTTGCTCATTTATCATATGGGGTAAAAAATAGCCTATACATAGATAATTATGCGGTTGTAAGTTATAAATTTACTGGTAGAAATTGTCTCATTATTTATCGCCATCTCAAAAAAAGACACGTTTAACTAATCTAGTTGAAGGAGGTTTTAAAGGAGCAGCAAATAAGTATACAGGGTGGCTGTTTTACAAAGAGATAATTTAATAATTTTTTTATTCAGGGAAACCTTCAAGGTTGAGGCCAAAACCTTGAAGGTTGAAACTTAACCTCCAAGGTTTTCCTGAACCTTGGAGGTTTTAATGAAATCCCGCAAACAAAAAATATTCTGTTTTTGTTTTATGCAGATGTTATTTATTTTACCTGCACACAGGAAATTCTGGATATATAATGTTTATATCAGGCATAATTTCACTCCTCCAGATTACTCTCAACCCCGGGAGTAATAGATCCCGACTATCAGGCACAGACTACTCAAATAGATAATAAATAGTAAGTGCTTACGTAAGCATAACAATTATTTAGTTCACATATTAAAAGCAAATCCAAAATTACACACTATATAAGTTGCTTAACCCAGGCAGCCATGTTGGTTTTCTAAGCATTTCAGTAAAGAAAAAAAATTCAAAGTCCTTTTTGATG
>JAWOJF010000227.1:0-17299 GCA_046481785.1 Ignavibacteriaceae bacterium
TAAATATCAGCAACACTCTTGCTGCAAATATTTTTGTGGAGATAAAAAGATAAGGTGAATTATGGCTGATCCTATTCAGGCGCTGATTATTGCAGGTGTTGTTCTCGGACTGGCAGGGTTATTCTTTCTGCCAGAAAAGGGAATACTTGCAAGAAGAAAAAAATTACAAAAAAATAGCCAGCGTGTGCTTATTGAAGATGCCTTAAAGCATCTTTACGATTGTGAATATAAAAATATTAATTGTACAATACACAGTATTGCCGGAAGTATTGGAATTTCAGGTGATAAGGCCGCTAAAATTCTTTCACGGCTGGAGTTAATGGGCCTGCTTGTTTCTGACGAAAACGGGCTGCTTCTTACAAAGGAGGGCAGATCGTATGCATTACGGATTATACGTATTCACAGGCTTCTGGAAAAATATCTTGCAGATCAAACAGGAATAGAAGAGACTTTATGGCACCGGGAAGCCGAGGAAAGAGAACATCATTTTACTTCAGCTCAGGCCGATGCACTGGCTGCACAGATGGGCAACCCGCTTTTCGATCCTCATGGCGATCCTATTCCAACAGCTTCGGGCGAACTGCCTGCATTGAAAGGAATGCCTTTATCTTCAGTAAGGATTGGTGAGATTGTCCGTATTGTTCATATTGAGGATGAGCCGTCTGCAATATATGCCCAGCTTGTTGCCGAGGGCTTATATCCCGGTATGCATATCAGGCTTATTGAGTCCTCACAAGAGAGGATAGTGCTTGAAGCTAACGGTGAAGAAGTAATACTTGCACCATTGTTTGCAGTTAATATATCTGTTGCTGAACTCCCCGCTGAAGAGAGAATTATTGAGAACTATAAAACACTCGATTCGCTGAAGCAGGGAGAATCTGCTGAGGTAATAGGAATTTCAAAAGCATGCAGAGGCCAGCAGAGAAGAAGATTGATGGATTTGGGAGTTGTTCCCGGCAGTAAGGTTACCGCTGAGCTGGTAAGTACCGGCGGAAATCCGGTTGCTTATAAAATACGTGATGCTTTAATTGCTTTGCGCAGACAGCATGCTGAATATATTTTTATAAAAGATGTAGAGAAAGCAGCATAACGCAGTTTAGAATAGTTACTGCACAGGCCTCTGTTCTTAGTTACGAAATACTAAAAGGTAAAGTATGTCAGAGATAGAAAAAGTAAAAGCCAGCGCCGGTTGTGAAACATGTGCTGTTCATAATAAGGGTAATCTTGTTAGGCTGGGAATTAATCTTAATAATATAGATTATGTTGTTGCCCTTGCCGGAAATCCTAACACTGGTAAGAGCACAGTTTTTAATGCATTAACAGGATTAAGACAGCATACCGGGAACTGGCCGGGCAAAACTGTTACCCGTGCAGAGGGCGGATTTCTGTATAACGAACAGAAATACAAAATAGTAGATCTTCCCGGTACTTACTCATTACTATCCACAAGTACAGATGAAGAAGTGGCGCGTGATTTTATATTATTCGGTCAGCCGGATGTTACTGTAATTGTTGCGGATGCAACACGCCTTGAACGTAATTTGAATCTTATACTACAGGTACTTGAAATAACAGACAGAGCAGTAGTGTGTCTTAATCTTATTGATGAGGCTAAACGTCATAATATTACTATTGATGACAGGAAATTATCAAAAGAGCTTGGCGTACCGGTAATACCAACCGCAGCAAGGCAAAGTGTTGGTATTAAAGATTTGCTAAAAAATATTTATGAGGTTGCAAACGGAACATACGTGTGCAAGCCGCACAGGATTACTACCGGATCACGTGAAGTAAAACGTGCTGTTGAAACTCTTACAAAGCAGATACTTGACGAATTTCCCGGTTTGCCCAATGCAAGATGGGTTGCCCTGCGCCTGCTTGAAGGAGACCAGCGAATAATTGATGCTGTTAAATCAGGTGAGCTTGGTAATCTCAGCAGAAAAAATGAGATGCAGGAAGCATTTGTTACAAAATAGTTAAAAAGCAATCATAGGAAAAGTGTTTTTGAGGAAAGCAATATGAAGGAAGTAAGTAAAAAAGATGCAATATTATCTGCGGCTAATAATCTCAGATGGGAAATAGGTGAAAATTTTCATGACTCACTTATGGAATCTATCTATAGTGATGCGGCTAAAATTGCTGGCAGTGCTGTAACACGAAGTGGTGAAAAACCCAGGTTTGACTGGGACAGGACTCTTGATAAACTTGTTACAAGCAGGGTGCTTGGCTTCCCCTTAATGTTTGTTATGCTTGCAGTTGTTTTCTGGGTAACAATTGAAGGATCTAATGTCCCATCAGCAATGCTTGCATCATTGCTGGTTGATGATATTCATCCTGTTTTAAAAGGCCTAACCTCTTCATTCCCCTGGTGGTTAAGCGGTGTTCTTATTGATGGTGCATATCTTGCACTTGCATGGGTAATAAGTGTAATGCTTCCGCCAATGGCAATATTTTTCCCTCTCTTTACTCTGCTTGAAGATTTTGGATATCTGCCGCGTGTAGCATTTAATATGGATAATCTTTTCCGTAAGGCTGGTGCGCACGGCAAACAGGCTCTTACAATGAGTATGGGATTTGGCTGTAATGCTGCCGGCATTATTGCAACAAGAGTAATTGATAGTCCGCGCGAAAGACTTATAGCCATAATAACAAATAATTTTTCATTATGTAATGGCAGATGGCCCACACAAATACTAATTGCTACAATTTTTATAGGGGCTGTTGCACCTGCACATATAGCCGGATTGGTTTCGGCAGGTGCAGTTGTTGGTATAGCATTACTGGGAATAGTTCTTAGTCTGGTTGTTTCCTGGAGTTTATCAAGAACAGTTTTAAAAGGAGAAGCATCTGCATTCAGCCTTGAACTTCCCCCTTACCGTCCGCCAAGAATATTACGGACATTATATACTTCATTAATTGACAGGACAATTTTTGTTTTATGGCGGGCTATTGTTTTTGCTGTACCTGCAGGAGTAGCAATATGGCTGGTTGGGAACATCCATATCGGTGAGCTTACAGTAGCAGAACATTTTGTAACATGGTCAAATCCTTTTGGCTTATTACTTGGTCTAAACGGTGTTATTCTTCTGGCTTATATAATTGCAATACCGGCAAATGAGATTGTCATTCCTACTATACTTATGCTTACTGTTTTAACCACAGGTGCTGCCGGCGGCGCAGGAAGCGGCGTTATGTTTGAAACTGAAACCGCTGAAGCTGCAGCTCAACTTTTATATGCGGGCGGATGGACAACCTTAACCGGCGTTAGCATTATGCTGTTCAGTTTGCTTCATAATCCCTGCTCTACCACTATTTATACTATTTATAAAGAAACAGGCAGTATTAAGTGGACTGTCTTTGCCTCTTTAATGCCTGTTATACTTGGGTTTATAGTTTGCTTTTTTGTTGCACAAATATGGCGGCTGTTGAGTTAAGGAAAAAACTTATAATAGTAAGGCACTTCCACACCTAGTAAACTACACAAATGTCGTTCTACAATTAACAATATTGGGTAATAATGAAAAAAATAATAGTGTTACTTTTTGCATTTTCATCTTTAATTTTTTCTCAGGAACCAATTATAACAGACCGGCCCGATGTAACTGAGTCCGCCGTAACAGTTCCGCATTACAGCTTACAGGTGGAGTCAGGGTTTGTTATACGGAATACGAAAGATGAAGAAAATGATGTTGCTGCAAATTTCAGAGATGTTTCTTTTCTTACTACTCTTTTAAGATATGGACTGATGGAGAACCTGGAATTAAGATTGGGAAGTGAATATCTATATCAAAAAGTTGATATAGATGGGAGAAGCAACGCTGAAGGACTTAACGGCCTGCTGGCAGGAGCAAAGTTTCAATTAGTGAGAGATAATCCATCTTTTCCAGATATGGCACTATTATTTCATTTAAATATTCCTTTTGGAAGTGAAAATTTTAAGACTGATAATATCGAGCCGGAAATATTGCTGGCACTTTCACATCCCTTAAGTAAAACATTTTCGCTTTCGTATAACCTTGGCGGAGCTTTGCAAAGTTCTAACAGAATGATCTACTTTTACAGTGTTTCGGTAGCGGCGCCCTTATCAGAAAAACTTGGAGCATTTATTGAATTATTTGGTGAAATACCAGCCGGTAATGAGTCCGTAGAAAATATTGACGGCGGGTTTACATACCTGATACAGGATAATTTTCAGTTTGATATTTCGGCGGGAGTAATTCTGGACCAGCCCTCAGATAACTGGTTTTTAAGTACAGGAATAAGTTTCAGGTTTTAACTATTCGTGGTAAATTGCTTCGTCTTTTTTTTTATCCTTTTTAAAATTCCGGACTTGCAAAATTATTTCTATTTTTAACTAACTAATTTTAATCAACAATATCAGAATTGAATCTTTGCAGGATTTTGATTTATCCTGTTATTCATTAATTCTTAGAATCACAGTTCAGACAGGAGTTTAAAAATTGAAAATTATTTCATGGAATGTTAACGGTATAAGGGCAGTTCATAAAAAAGGATTTCTTGACTGGTTTAAGAAGGAAAGTCCTGATATACTATGCCTGCAGGAGACAAAAGCACACGAAGAACAGCTTCCCGATGAATTAAAAAACGTTGAGGGATACTCTTCTCTTTTTTGTGCCGGAGAAAGGAAGGGATACAGCGGCGTTTGTATTTATTCAAAGGTTCAGCCGATTAAAGTATACCGCGGGTTTGATATTCAAAAGTTTGATAATGAAGGCAGAATACTTGTTGCGGAATTTCCCGGGTTTACCTTAATAAATATCTATTACCCTAATGGTAAAAAAAATCAGGAAAGACTGCAGTACAAAATGGATTTTTACGATGCATTTCTGGAATATGCCAACCGCTTGAGGAGTGAAGGGAAAAAATTAATTATTTGCGGTGATGTAAATACGGCTCATAAAGAAATTGATATTGCCCGGCCCAAAGAGAATTCTAAAATATCGGGCTTCCTTCCAATAGAACGTGAATGGATGGACAAGTTTATAAGCAGCGGGTACATTGATACGTTCAGAATGTTTAATGACCAGCCGCAGCAATATACATGGTGGGATATGGTAACACGCGCCCGTGAAAGAAATGTGGGCTGGCGGATTGACTATTTCTTTGTAAGTGATGATTTAAAAGACAATGTAAAAAATGCTTTTATACAAAGTGATATTATGGGTTCGGACCATTGTCCGATTGGGATAGAAATATCACTTGATTAAACTACTGGGAAGCGCTTTTTAATTTTAGTGGCCCAAATACACGAGTTCTTGATGTAGAAAAATCGATGAGAAAATGTGTATTGGTTATAGATGAATAATTTAGTAATTTTTATTAAAGTACTAAATTGAGAGATAATATGAGACAAGTAGTTATTTATCCGGGAGAGGATAATTTTTGGGTTGCTGAATGCCCCAGTCTTCCCGGCTGTTTAAGCCAGGGTAAAACTAAAGATGAAGCTGTTAAGAATATTAAAGATGCCATAAACTTGTATATTCAGAGCTTAGAAGAAGACGGCCTGCCGGTTCCGCCTGAAAATTTTGATACCATTCTAGTAGCTGTATGAGTACTCTGCCGGTTCTGTCAGGAAAGGAATGTGTTAAATTACTGGGGAAAACTGGCTTTAAGATAAGGAGACAGACAGGAAGTCATATTATTTTAAGAAAAAATTCACCTTTCAGGCAAGTAGTTGTTCCCAACCATAAGCAACTTGACAGAGGAACCCTTCGGTCGATTATAAGGGCGGCAGATTTAAGTATTGAAGAGTTTCTGGAATTAATAAATCAGTGATCAATTCGTTTAGAATAAAACTGCTCCACCGGGGAAATAGTACCGGTATTGGCCCGGTTATTTACTGGATGAGCCGCGACCAGCGGGCACACGATAACTGGGCATTACTTTTTGCTCAGCAGTTAAGTTTTGAAAAAAACAGGGGACTTGTTGTAATCTTTAATCTTGTGAATGAATTTCTTGAAGCCTCAATCCGCCAGTATGGGTTTATGCTTAAAGGATTGCAGGAGGCTGAAAAAGAATTAGCAAAATATAACATTCCTTTTGTTCTATTATCCGGGAAACCGGAAATAAATATTCCATCCTTTATTAAAGATGTTAATGCTTCTGCTCTAATTACCGATTTTGACCCGCTTAAAATAAAATTAAAATGGCAGGAGCAGGTTAGAGCCAAAATACAAATCCCATATTATATTGTGGATACACATAACATAGTACCTGCATGGCATGTATCAGGTAAGCAGGAGTTTGGCGCTTACACCATCCGTCCTAAAATAAACAGGCTTCTCCCGGAATTTCTTGAGGACTTCCCGCTTTTAAGTAAAATGAAAAAATCTGAAGCGCTCTCTTTTGATAAAACGGACTGGGTGCACGCCGGGAAATCATTAAAAATAAATTATGATGTTAAAGAGGTAAACCGGATTAAACCCGGCTCTAAAGAAGCACAAAAAACTCTCAATTATTTTTTAAGAGAGAAAATTAATAATTATGCTTCTCAAAGGAATGATCCTAATAAAAATGCTCAATCCAATCTTTCTCCTTACCTGCACTTTGGACAAATTTCAGCTCAGCGTATTGCCCTTGAGACGAAGGAATTTGATTGTGACGGAGAATCTAAAAATGCATTTCTTGAAGAGCTTATTGTAAGACGGGAGCTATCTGATAATTATTGTTACTATAATAAAAATTATGATGCCTTTGAAGGTTTTCCCAAATGGGCGCAGGGAACATTGAATAAGCATAAAAAGGATAAAAGAGAGTTTATCTATACATTAAAAGAATTTGAAGAAGCAAAAACTCATGAGGATCTGTGGAATGCTGCACAGAAAGAATTACTATATACAGGGAAGCTACATGGTTATATGCGTATGTACTGGGGAAAGAAAATACTTGAATGGTCAAAATCTCCTGAAGAAGCTTTAAGAATTTCTATTTACCTGAATGATAAATACAGTCTTGACGGCAGAGATCCAAACGGTTATACCGGCTGTGCATGGTCAATTGGGGGAGTACATGACAGGGCATGGGCTGAACGCGGAGTATTCGGGCAGATACGGTATATGAACAGGAACGGCGCCAAACGTAAATTTGATGTTGACGAGTATGTAAAAAAGCATGCAATAGGCAATTAGCAGGAATGGCCGGCAGTGTATAATTCTTCAGCCGGCATAAACTTCAACTGCATTTTATTCCTTTAACAGTCGTGGGCTGCAAACTGCAGTCTTTTATTTTTAGTTGCTTCCAAACCATCAAGTTAGTTGTAGCATTAATCATTAATTTTCTGAAGAAGATTATAAGGGGAATATCTTATGAAACAGATAACTTATTTCAAATCCTCAACTCAAAAAGAATACTCAATAAGAATTCTCAAGGTCCTTGAGTATATAAACAATAATCTCTCAGAGGAGCTTACACTTAAAAACTTATCTGAAATATCCTGTTTTTCTCAATTTCATTTTCACAGGATTTTCTCGGCATTTATGAATGAAAGCCCGGCAGATTACATTACCCGTCTCCGTCTTGAACGGGCAGCAGTTTTATTAACTACATACATTGAAATGCCTGTAACCGAAGTATCATTCAAATGTGGATTCTCTTCTTCATCAGTATTTGCCAGAGCATTTAAAAGCCATTTTAAGTGCACCGCAAGCCAGTGGCGGAGTGGAAAATCAAGGGAATATAAAAATAGCAAGAATTGCAAAACAGAAAGCAAGCAGAGTAAAGAGTTTTTATCTCCCGAAGAATATTTTAGCGACATAATTAATATGTTATTAAAAATATCTGAAGGAGAAAGTATGAAAGGTGAAATCAAAGAATTACAGGCACTGCATATTGCTTATGTGGTTAATCTTGAAGGGTATAATGAAAAGAAAATAGAAATTGCATATGAAAAAATTTGCAGGTGGGCTGGTGCGAGAGGTTTACTGAACCCTGAGACAAAGTATATAGGTATATCATTGGATGATCCCGAAATTACGCCAAAGGATAAGTGCCGTTTTTATGCATCCGTATCAGTACCGCCGCATACCGAAGGAGAAGGAGAGATACAGGTTATGGACCTGCCCTCGGGCAAATATGCTGTGGTTCATTTTGAAGGGACCGGAGATGGTATTGTTAGAGCATATAAGTATGCCTATGGCAATTATATTCCCTCTGCAGGTTATTTACCGGAAGATACCTATGCCTATGAGATTTATTATAATGATCCCGGTAATGAGAAGAAATTTGTAATGGATATTTGCATTCCGGTTAAACCAATGTAATAAAGATGATGGAGATACATTTAACAACAAACATCACTAAATATACTAAGAGCAACCCGGAAAGCTGTACCGGAAAAAACTAAATAATTTACTCCAGCCGCTTAAAAAGATGTAACATTTTTTGCCTTTATCCCCTCCTTATTAATAATGCCCGCAGCGGCGGGAGGGGATATTTTGTCCCCAAAATGAAAACAGAAGCTTAGTTTAAACCAGTATTACAGATTATGGAGTATAAAAAATGTGTAAATTAAAGCAGATAAATTCTGATTCAAATGAAGAGGGAAATTATAACAGAAGCCTGTTCAATTTTTTTTCTGTATGCGGTATAGGCAGTTATAATGAATCGAATACAAACAGTGAAATTAAACATGCCCCTGGTGAAGAAAAGAAAAGCTCACCAGAATCCATACAAACAGAAAGCAAAATTAGTATAAAGGAGTTGGAAACGAATTCGTAAAATAATGTTCTCTCTGTGGTACGCCTCTGCGTATCACTCAGTGTAACTTTTAGCGGCAATGAACGGCAAAGGATCGCAAAGAAATAATTTGACGGCGCAATACTCCCTTTTAGTGTTTATAAATTACAGTCAATTGATTATCTTTCCCCCTCAAATTTCCCAAGAACAAGTAAAAAAGATGAAAAAATACAGAGTCTTACTCTATTATAAATATATTAATTTCCCTGAGCCTGAAAAATTTATGCAGGAACACCTTCAGTTCTGTTTTGCCAATGAAATAAAGGGAAGGGTTTTTATTGGTAAAGAGGGTATTAACGGAACTGTTTCGGGTACTATAGAAAATATTGAGAAGTATAAAACTAATCTTAAAAGCTGTCCTGAATTTTCTGATATTATTTTTAAGGAAGATGAAGAAGATAAACATGCCTTTACAAAAATGCATGTAAGAGTAAAAGAAGAAATAGTTCATTCGGATATACCGGTAAAGTCATTTGAAAACGGTGGTAAGAGGTTAAAACCGGAAGGCCTCCTGGAGTTTTACGAAAAAGGAAAAGATTTTATTATTGTTGATGCACGCAACTGGTATGAAAGCAGGATTGGCAGATTTAAAGGTGCAATTGCCCCGCCGATGAAAAACTTCCGCGAATGGATAAAAACTGCAGAAGAGTTAAAAGATTATAAAGATAAAACTGTTGTTACTTATTGTACCGGCGGTATAAGATGTGAAAAAGCATCCGCCTACCTGGTTGAACAGGGCTTTAAAGATGTTTACCAGCTTGAGGGGGGCATTGTAAGTTATACAAAAAAGTTTCCCGACACTTACTGGGAAGGGAGCGTTTTTGTTTTTGATGAACGCCGTATTGTTGAGCCTAATACTAAAGAAGAACTAAAACATATCGCAAACTGTTATTTCTGCGGTGAACCTGCTTCTTATTATATAAATTGTCATAATCTTGACTGCGATAAAATTCTTGTAAGCTGTCATAAATGCAAAGTTGAAAATGATTACTGCTGTTCCGATGAATGCAGGAAATCTGAAAACAGACGTAAGCGATATTACGGCTAATTCAGCAGGCAATAGTCCTACTGCCTACTGCCTACTGCTTATTGCCTACTGCTTATTGCCTACTGCCTATTGCTTATTGCCTACTGCCTGCTGGAAATGTTATAGATGGTGTTCTCCAGGTAGTTGGACTATTATGCATGTTCCGTTTATAGTTTAACACATCAAGTTTTACAGGAACCACTTTTATTAATACAATATCTTTTAAACCGGGAAAAGACTGATCCCAATAATCTCTTTTACGTTTTAATATTTCATTCATATCACTTACCAATTCAGCTTTGCCGGTAATCGCAACATATCCAACCGCTTTACTATGGTCGCTGTAGTAAAGGCAGACATTCGGGTTATTCTTTATTTCAAGAGCTTTACGGCTGATATCTTTAGTCGCCATGTATACAGTCATATCTTCTTCCGGGGGAAACGGATTCATTGTCCTAATCTGGGGTGATCCCACAGAATCAATAGTAATAAGTGCACAGTATTTCTGTAATCCCATTATTTCTCTGGCTGCTGCAATTACTGAATCACGGTTAGGTGCCGTATCTTCTTTTTCCTGAGCCGTTAAATCCGGCGAGAGCATCAGAATAAAACAAATTGCTAAAGCACAGTAAAAATTAAACCATCCGGAAATTAATCTTATAAAGCTTTGCATGAATACCTCTCTTGCTGCTATTTTAAATTGTTACACTAAAATAAGGCAAAAGATGTATCTACGGTTTGCAAAATGTTAAACGGTTAAATTGAAAAGTTCAGAGGGCGGAAATTTGTTGCTGTATAATAAGACTTTATAAATAGAAATGTTTCTGTTTTATTGATAAGTATTATTGCTTTACAAGCTTATAGATCATAAAGCTGCTTGTATCTTCATTAAAGGAAGAGTATGAATAATCACCGTAAACTTCTGCTATCTGCATTCCTGTTTCTTTTATCATTTCTCTAAATTCATAATCTGTTACCAGGCGGAAATTAATTTCTATCATTCTTTTATCTAAAAGATCACCCTTATCACTAATTATTTCATAATACTGATATCCGGTTATAATCCCCTGTTCGCTGTTCCACTGATTTGTGAAAGAAACTGCCAGTTTATTATTACCAGGTAATTTATACTCTCCTAAACTACGCAGTGATCCGTCGGCAGTTTTTAATCTTGCTTTTGGATTTTGCAATGTACAGATAAATGTCCCGCCGGGTTTAAGATGTTCACTTATTTTTATTAAAGCATTTTTTTGTTTTTCTTTTGTAAGAATTTCTGATAATGAATGAAAGGGGAGAATAATCAATCCGAATTTCCTGTTAAGGCTTAATTCGGTTACATCCATCCTAATAAGTTCCACTTTATACCCGGCTATAATTTTATTCCTGAACGATTCAAGCATCCCTTCGGAATAATCGACACATACAAGTTTCCTTTTTGCCTCCAGAAGCGGAATTGAAACCCTCCCTGTTCCGCACATTAGTTCAAGTATCTCACCGCTGAAATTTTCCGTTTCTTTAAGAAAAAAGGGAATATCGGTATCTATGTTTACATAGATATCGTAAATATCAGCAACAGTATTAAAATTAATTGGTTCCGGATTATTCAAGTTTAATTCCCCGGCAGATTAAATAAATAAGCAGATAATAAACACATATTTAAAAAATAATTATTCTGAACCCGCATAAACAAGCAGGTTCAGAATAAAATCAACAATTCAAATAATGAAAAATTACGACTTCCATTCACTCAGCATTTTTTCCATATTATCCATATCAAATGGTTTGTTCTCCATTTTTTTCCCATGTTCAATAGCTTTTTCCATTGCAGAAACGGCTTCTTCTTTTTTACCTGCTTTTGCCAGAAGCTGGGCTTTTATTCTCATATTCCAGTAGTTTTCATTTATTATAACAGAGGCATTAATCCAGTTTATTGCCTGGTCTAGATTTACATCATTCTGGAGACAGTATGCTGCAGCCTGCAAAGGAATTCCCCAGTCTATCATACTATTGGCTTTTGCAAGAGTAATATCCTGCGTTGCGGTTTCAATTGTAAAAGGTACTTTTATTTTTTCCCATGCCAGGTTTACTTTTGCTAAATTATCGGTTACATCTGTAAATGTAAAAATCAGCCTTTCATTAAATTCAGAAGTTTCCGGCTTTACCTTAATCTTTAATGCTGCATTTTCTTCCTTGTATTGAGAGCTTCCGCCAACCTGGGTATTTTTGCTGAAAATGATGGTCCATTCATCCTGTGCAGGAATAGTATGAATACCATATGTACCTGCAGGCAATTCATTACCGTTTATTTTTACCGGGTCTGAGAAAACAATTGAAGTAACTTCATTTGCACCAGTTCTCCATACTTCATTATAGGGTACAAGTTCACCCCAAATTACCCTGTCTTTTACCCCGGGACGGCAGTAATTTATTGTAACATCTGTTACGCCAACTGTCTGGCTTACAGAGGCAACAGGACTTGTGCGGGGTGTACTGAACTGCTGTGCTGATATATCAGCAGCGGTATAAATAAAAACCATGGACATAAATAAGCTGAAAAATTGAAATGATTTACTTTTCATTTTTACCTCTGGTTGTTTTTTTTGATATGGGTATAAACAAAGATATGAAAAATTTTATCAAAAACATTTTTGAAAAGAACTTTACATAATCTAATTTTATATATGGATTTTGAGTTCAGAGAATATAGCCAAAAAAAAGAAATTATTGCATGGATTCCTTCTGTAATCATCTTTTTTCTGGGTGCATACTGGATTATAAACCGGGGAGATTTCACATTTATAGATAACGCCGATTTAGTAATACATGAAGCCGGCCATTTCTTCTTTATGTTTTTCGGGAAATTCATATATACCCTGGGCGGAACCCTGATGCAGATTTTGCTTCCGTCTTTAATTGCCTGGTACTTTTTTAGAAATTTTTATAAAACCGGAGTACAGTTTGCCCTTTTGTGGCTCGGTCAGAATCTGATTAACATAAGCGTTTATGCTGCTGATGCACAAGAACGACTCCTTCCCCTGTTAGGCGGCAGTAAGGTGTACCACGACTGGCACTATATCCTTGGTGAATTAGGTATTTTGCATTTTGATGATGTTGTTGGATATATTTTTGTTGGATTTAGTGTAATAATATTTATTGTGGCTATCTTAATGCCTCTTATTATTCAGGATTAATCCTTATTTTTGCTTCTTAAATTTAAGCTTAACCATATGAACCGATATTTATCTGTTATATTTTTCTTCCTTTTTGTTCTTTACGCTCTCCCCTTCGGAGAGAACCGGAGAGGTGCTGCCTTTGCACAGGAAGGTCCGATAAAGGAATATCATACTAACGGCAAAGTTAAATCCGAAATAAATTTCTATAATGGGATCAGAGAGGGAGAAGCAAAGTTTTACTATGAAAACGGTAATCTTAAAGAGGAACTTTTTTATAGCAATGGTAGAATTGAAGGACTTGTAAGATACTATAATGAAGCCGGGAAACTTATTGAAATGGCCAATCTTGAAAATGGTAAACGCGAAGGGCCCACCTCCATTTTTGATTCAACAGGGGCATACATTACCGATATCTATTACCAGGCAGGAAAAAAAGTTGTAGAACACCATCCATATTATGAACAAATACCTGCAGCATCTGAAGTTATAGCAGCAGAAACCATAGCAGAACCGGCAGTAGAACAAAAGGAGCTGGTTAAACCTGCAAAAAGCGTAAGGAAAAATCAGGATGAAATGCTTCCGCCCGAAATTGATGAGGAAAGCGACGAGATTGATCCTGCTTATTATTTAACTGTTGAAGTAATGCCCGAACCGGTCGGCGGTTCTGACCAGATTCAAAGAAAGGTGCTTTATCCTAAAGAAGCACGTGAAAACGGAATACAGGGGACAGTTAAGATACTAACTTTTATTGATGAACACGGGGTAGTAAAACAGGCTGATGTTGTTGAGGGGATTGGATACGGCTGCGATGAATCGGCTAGAATAGCAGTTTATTACACAAAATTTAAACCCGGCCTGCAAAGAGGAAAACCTGTTAAAGTTCAGATGACAATACCGGTTGAGTTTAAACTGAACCCCTAATATTTAAATTATTTTTAAACTGGAATTTCGGTTTTAAACCTGAAACCTTCCAGTACTGGTTTTACTTTCTCATCTTTTTTATTCAGTTTAACTGTATAATTATTAAACTCTCTTCTTAGGTGATAATTTTTTCTCAGCACATCAAAATAACTTGCTCTTTCACTTTCCTGTACCCATATCATTTTTTTTAACTCTTTATCATCACGTTTAATATTATAAACCCTGTTAAAAACAGTTCCCATATCTTCAAAAGGATTTCCTTTATTTTCGAAATCTATATAAGGGTTTTTGACAGGAGGGAGTTTAGGTCTCCAGGTGTTTTCATGACCATAATATTTACATAAAGCATCATAAATTATTTTGGTTCCGTTTACCTTCCCTTCAAGTGAGTACCCGGCAATGTGAGGGGTTCCGATCTTTACTTTTTCCAGCAGATTATTATTAATTGCCGGTTCATTCTCCCAAACATCAAGAACAACCTGCAGCTTTTTATTATCTATCACTTCAAGCAGTGCTTTATTATCTGTAACCTGCCCTCTTGATGCGTTAATTAATATAGCCCCATCTTTTAATTGTGATAAAATCTCACTATTTAAAAGATGTACTGTTTTATCAATTCCTTTTGTATTTAACGGGACATGCAGAGTTATAATATCAGCTTTCAGGATTTCATTAAAAGTAACAAAATCATTACTTCCTGTTTTCCGCTGAACAGGGGGGTCATTTTTTAAGACTTTTAAACCGGCATTTTCAGCCAGCCGCACAACCCGGCTGCCTATATTCCCAACACCAGCCACACCTAATGTTTTTCCTTCAAGCCCGATATCATTTTGAACTGCAAGACAAGTCAATGCTGTAAAAACATATTCAGCCACAGCATCGGCATTACATCCTTTTGCATCGGTAAATTGTATATTGTTTTTGTGCAAATAATCCAGGTCGATATGATCAATTCCAATAGTAGCTGTACCAACAAATTTTACTGAGGAATTTTCAAGAAGGTCTTTATTAACATTTGTGATAGAACGGACAATTAAAACATCTGCATTATTTAATATTTCATTGTTAATTTTTCTGCCGTGCAGCAGTACAACTTCACCAAACTGGCTGAAAGCTTCATTTGCAAAGGCAATATTTTCATCAACAATAATTTTCATAGAACAAAGGTCAAAAATCAAAGGTCAAAAGTCAAAATATCTTTAGTAATTAAATTATTACTATTGGCTTTTGCCTTAAAATTGGTTGTTTTTTGAGAGATTAAAGGCTATTTTTATGCGCCATTCATAAATAATTATTTAAAATTATGTAGAAAAAAATAAATATCCTTTCATAGAAACCCAGGAGAATCTAAATGCTAAGCCAATTGCTTAAACCGGAAATAACCGCCCTCATAGATGAGCGGAACCTTAGCACATTAAAGGAAATATTAAGCGATTGGTCCCCTGCCGATATAGCAGAACTAATGTCCGAGCTTCCCGAAAATGAACAGGTTATTGTTTTTCGTCTTCTAAACCCCGAATTAGCTACCGAGACATTCGAATATCTTGATTTTGACTCCCAGATGGCATTATTAAAAGCAATGGGAAAAGAAGAGGTAGCATCAATCCTTAATGAGATGTCCCCTGATGACCGTACGGCACTCCTTGAAGAATTGCCGAGTTCAGCAGCAAAACAGTTAATAATGCTTCTTTCGGCTGAGGAAAGAAAGATAGCACAGTCCCTTCTTGGTTATCCGGAAAACAGTGTCGGCCGTTTAATGACTCCAAATTATCTTGCAGTAAGGCCCGAATGGACTATGGAGGAAACTTTAAAATATATAAGAGAAAACGGGGAGGACAGCGAAACATTAAATATTATTTATGTGGTTGATGGAAGGGGTAAGTTAATAGATGATGTAAGGATCCGTGATATACTGTTAGCTCCGCTGGAAAAACGAATAACAGATATTTTAGACGAGAACTTTATTGCGCTCCATGTTACCGATGACCAGGAAATAGCAGTTGATGTTTTTAAAAGATATGACAGGATTGCGCTTCCGGTAGTTGATGCTTTTGGGGTTTTAATTGGAATTGTTACTGTTGATGATATGCTGGATGTTGCAGAGGAAGAAGCAACAGAAGATATCCATAAACTGGGCGGCGTAGCAGCATTAGATGAACCATATGCAACCATGCCTTTTTTTTCGATGATAAAAAAGAGAGTGGTTTGGCTTACATTATTGTTTATAGCTCAAACTCTTACAGCAATTGCTATGGGTTATTTTAAGGATGAACTAAGCAGGGCAGTAGTCCTTTCTATTTTTATTCCTCTTATAATATCCAGCGGAGGCAATTCCGGTTCACAGGCTGCAACCCTGGTTATCCGTGCAATGGCTCTTGGTGAAATAACGTTAAAGGACTGGTGGATGATTATGCGGCGCGAGGTAATGTCGGGATTCTTTCTTGGCTGCATTTTAGGAGTTATTGGATTTTTCCAGGTTCTTTTACTATCAAATTTTATTATAGAACTTAAGGCATCGCTTGGTATAATCGCTTTAATTGTTGGCTGTTCGCTTATTGGAATAGTATTATGGGGAACCCTTACCGGCTCAATGCTCCCCTTCCTGTTAAAAAAAGTGGGACTTGATCCGGCTACTTCATCGGCTCCCCTTGTGGCTACACTTGTAGATGTTACAGGGTTAGTGATTTATTTTAGCTTTGCTATACTGCTTCTTAGCGGTAGTTTACTTTAATGATAAGTATCATGTCATTTTCTATTAACAATTCCTGTACTTAATTTGTGCCAATTTTCACGTGCATTAGAGGGGCGTATTAGTTAAATTAAAACTCTCAATTAAAAACTTATTATACGTTTAAACAATCCGGCATAGAGGTAAAAATGGATTTATTAATTAAGATTCAGAATAAAACAGCTAATATTGGAATTATCGGCCTTGGCTATGTTGGTTTACCACTTGGCCTTGAGTTTGCACTTAAAGGATTTAATGTTATCGGTTTTGATGTTGATGAAAGGAAAATCCCTATACTAAACAGCGGAAAGGGATATATAAAACACATCGATGAAAAAAGAATTAAAGCAGCCGTAGAAAGCGGTAAATTTTCCGCCACATCAGATTTCTCCAGGCTTCCCGAAGCTGATGCTGTTATTATTTGTGTTCCTACTCCATTAAATGAACATCGTGAACCGGATATGACTTATATAGAACAGACTGCCGAAGTTATATCAAAATATTTAAGAAAAGGACAATTGATTTCACTTGAATCAACTACTTATCCGGGTACAACCGATGAACTGCTTCTTCCTATGTTTGAGAATGCGCCTGCTATTCAGGTTAAAATTCACAAATCAAAAATAAAAAATGAAGAATTTGCTGTAGCCGGAATTCCTGAAGAGAGCGTATTACCGGATACAGCTAATGGAATTG
>JAWOJF010000263.1:0-10532 GCA_046481785.1 Ignavibacteriaceae bacterium
TTGAACTTGCTCTTGAACTTGCTCTTTCTATTTTGTCTTTTGTTTAAAGTGGTGCTGCCCGCTTGGGAGCGGGCAGTTATGAGTGTCTTAAAGGGGGGGTGTTATGCTTAAAACTATTTTCTGAAATAAAATTTACAACATTTGTGCCATTGCTTATGACTTGATTATGTTATATAAATACATGATTTTAAGTTACCCAGTGTCTCAATCCAATAATATTCTTAAAATATTATTATTATGAGAAAATAAAGGAAAAAATAAATGTTTAATACAGATTTAGATATTCAACTTGACCTGAAAGAAGAAATAAAAAAGCTTAAAACGGAACTGAATGCAGTTTTACTGGCTCATTTTTACCAGGAATCTGAAATTCAGGACCTTGCCGATTATGTAGGTGACAGTTTAGAATTAGCCAAAAGAGCAAAATTAGCCACCTGTGACGTTATTGTGTTTGCTGGTGTCCATTTTATGGCAGAAACGGCAAAGATCCTTAACCCCGATAAATTAGTTCTCTTACCGGATCTTGAAGCAGGCTGCTCACTGGCTGACAGTTGTCCGGCTCCTTTGTTCAAAGCATTCAGGGAACAACATCCTGAGCATATTGCAATTACATATATTAACTGCACTGCCGAAGTTAAAGCACTAAGCGATATAATCTGTACCTCAAGTAATGCTGAAAAAATAATTAACCAGATACCATTAGATCAGCCAATTATTTTTGGTCCTGACCGTAACCTGGGAAAATATCTGATGAAAAAAACCGGCAGGGAAATGCTTCTGTGGGATGGTGCTTGTATAGTCCATGAAACTTTTAGTGAACGAAAAATAATTGAGCTGCAGCTTCAGAATCCGGGTGCAAAACTAATAGCCCATCCCGAATGTGAAGATATTATTTTAAGTAAGGCTGATTTTATCGGCTCTACCAGCAAACTGCTTCAGTATGTACAAGAGGATGATGCACAAACTTATATTGTGGCTACTGAATCGGGAATACTTCACCAGATGCAGAAAACTGCCCCTCACAAAACATATATTCCTGCACCGCCGGAAAAAAATTGCAGTTGCAATGAATGTCCCTATATGCGTTTGAATACTCTTGAAAAACTATACCTCTGCATGAAGAATAAAACTCCGCGTATAGAAATGCCTCAGGAGTTAATGATGAAAGCATTAAAGCCGATTGAGAAAATGCTTGAGATGAGCTAGGTCTGAGGTCAGAAGTCAGAGATCAGAAATCGGAAGCACAGAGTGGTGTCATTAGATTGGCTATTTTTTTATAGAATATTTGGCATACTCTGAAAAAATGATTTTATCCTCCGGATAAATAGTGAGCAATTCTGTTAAGCCAGCATTAATTACGAATATCTTTTCATATGTGGAATTGGAAAAATTAATTAGTCTTCTTCTCACAAATTCATCTTTCATGTTGAAGATTATATTTATCCAGAATCCAACACTGCTTATATGATATATATTTATATTATGATAAATCACCAACCAGCTATTCTTGCCATAATGTTTTGTAAATTTTTGATTTATATTCTTAATAAAATTATACCATACCCTGATGTTACATCTATTAGAATCGTCTAAATATTTGTTCCTATCTAAAGGCAATCTATGTTCAATACCTCTTTTTCTTCCCCAATGCAAATTTTCAACTATTTCTATATGTTTATAAAAATTTTTATCTGATGTAAAAATATGAAAATCTGGTTCTGGTGGCTTCACTTTCTCAAAATACTTTGGAACAATTTGTTTTCCCTGGGATAATAATTCAGAGAAGGCTCCAAGGATGAATATCTCTCTGTCATCCTTATGGGTACTGCTACCTAAAAATGTTTGACCTTTTTTTTTAGATATTTTTTTAACTCTTAAATACTCGTCTTCAATTGCTAACATAACAAAACAATTCGATTATTTTTTTTGTTTTTATAAAGGACGCTTGCCGTTTATAAGCCGATGATATGCCCTCTCAAGAGGTAATTTTTGTCTTTCGACCTCTGACCTCTGGCTTCTGACCTCTGGCTTCTGATCTCTGACTTAACTAGCTTTTGTTAAGTATTATTTTAAACGTAGTTCCTTCGCCGGGTATGGAGTTTTTAACAAAAATTTTCCCATTATGATATCCTTCAATAATCCTTTTTGAAAGGCTTAGGCCCAGTCCCCACCCGCGCCGTTTTGTGCTGTAACCAGGGCGGAATACATCTTTTCTTCTTTTCAGGTCTATACCTTTACCATTATCAGATACATCAATTTCCACACGCGATCTGTGGTCTTTAACATGTATAGAGATTTTTCCGCTCTTATGGTCTATTGCATCAAGTGCATTTTTAACAAGATTTTCAATTACCCATTCAAATAACTCTGAGTTAATTTCTGCACAGACATTTTCATCCCCCTGAATAGTCAATTCAACAGTTTTACCGGTCTGCGGCAGCCTCCGCTGAAAGTATTCGGTTACTTTTTTAATTTCCTCATAAACAATTTTTTGTTTAAGCTCCGGTGTTGCGCCTATTTTTGAGAACCTGTAAGTGATTTTATTAAGCTTTTCTACATCATTGTTTATTTCCTCAGTAATGTCCAGTACCTTATCCGGGTCACGGTAGCTTAGGCGGAGCATTTCCAGCCATCCCATTAAGCTTGATATTGGTGTGCCAAACTGGTGAGCAGTTTCTTTTGCCATACCTACCCATATGTTGCTCTGCTCATTTTTTTTAATGCTGCTGAACCCGATATAACCTATTATAATAAATAAGGAAGCTATAATTATCTGAAGGTATGGATAAAATTTTAATTGCTTAATTGACTCGGAATCGCCGTAATGAATAACCTGCAGAACTAATGAATCTTCATAAACCACTTCAATTGGTGTGTGAAGTTCATCCATTTCTTTTAAAGTATTCTGTACAAACAATTTTAATTCACTGCGTGATAATGTTGAATCAATAAAAACATTCCTGATATTGGTTGTGCTTTCAAGGTCTACATTATTATCTGCGTCAGTAATAATAAGGGGGAAATCTATCGGCTTAATTATATTCTCAAAAAGGAAAGTTATATCAACTTCCGGTGATGTAGTGTTTGCAACGTATTCAATTCCTTTGGCATACAGTTCTACTACTGTTCGTTCTTTTTCCTGCAGTTTCTGGACAAGATTTTGAGTGTAGTATAAAGTCCCGCCCGCTATAAAAACAGCTATTATCAGGAGGAAAACCTTAATGTTAATTGATGCGGGCCCGCCGGACATTTTCATAGGGAGAGCCCATGCCCTCTCCCAAAGGGATTCCTTTGGAATAAATCTCTCCTATTGTTTCCGGTGAGGCAGAGCCCCGACAGCAGGAGAGACTTTAAAAAAACTGATAAGAAAAGCATATATTAAAGTTATTATTTCTTTTAGAGTAAAATAGAAAAAATTGATCAAATAATTGAGGTAAATATTTTTCAGAGATCAGAAACCGGAAATCAGAGATGGGAAGGGAAAGATTGGGGAAGGGGTTTGAATTGCAAAAGGCTATACAAATAATTAAATTACTACAACTTAAAAAGCCTGAGGGGAATTCTTTTCTTAATAATAAAATATCCAATCTATGAAAAAGATCATTTTATTTTTATTTGCTATAGTTACTTATTATGGATGTGAATCGTCTATAGTTGATGATCCGGCAACAATAATTAAATACAGCATTCCTGAAAGATCATATGTTAAAGTAGTAGTAGAAAACAGTTACAATACGGTTATAGCCACCTTGGTTGATGGGGTAACACAAGCCGGAGTTTTTTCAGCCAACTTTGATGTTTCAAACCTTGCGGAAGGTATATACTTTTATACCATTGAGGTTAAAGGTATGGAAACGGATTATTATTATAAAACAACTAAATACATGATCCTGGTGAAATAATGAAAAACCATCTGCTGTTGTTAATAATTGTTTTCGCTGGATTTTTTAGTTCACCTGTTTTTTCTCAAAATAAATTAAGCCTGAATATTGGCTCCGGTTATTATTTAAACAATTCCGAAAACTCACTGGATATTGTTGGTGATAAAAGATATAAGTTCTACCTGTTTTACGGCTTTGCTTATGAAAGGGAGAATATACTTGGTTTTGATTTAATGTTTGAATACAATTATCATCAAATGGTAAAAAAAGACGTATTAACATTTGTATACTCGGGAGAAGCCAGTCCTGACCCTTCAGGTTTTTTCAGTGCAGATGTATCTCTTATAAATCATAATTTTGATTTTACTTGTACAGGCAGAATAAGCAGTTACTTTCTTTATGGGATAGGCCCATCTTTTGTTATTACTAACAGGACGATTGAGGTTGATTTACCTGACAATATTGGAGCAGTTCAATCGAAGATGGATTTCTATGATAAACTCGCTTCTTCAGGTATTGGCTTAAATGGCTTTTTAGAATTCAGAATTCCTCTTGATAACAATCCAAATTATTTTTTCTTTACCTCAAAATTAAAGCTAAGATATACTTATTCAATCTGGTTTGATGAAGGATTGCGGAATCTTGATGATTATTACCAGGAGTTTTTAACAATGCATTTATCTGCCGGTGTCGGATATTCATTCTAGAAAAAATTATCTTTCTTGCTCTTAAACTTGCTCTTGCTCTTGAACTTGAACTTGAACTTGAACTTGAACTTGAAGCTCTTGAACCTGCGGCGGCGGGTTTGCAAGGCATCCCTCTGCACATTTTCATGCTGTTTATAATGAGTATGAATGTGTATATAGATTGCCTGATTTATCCATACTGGCAGGAGCATTACCCAAAAGAGCTGATCGAATGGTGAAGACATGGGCTAAATTACACAGAGAGGAATTGATTGAAAATTGGGATAGAATTAAGAACAACCTCAGGCCTAAAGCTATTGAGCCTTTAGAATAGGAGAGTATAAGGAATGGATTATTTATTAAAGATAAAAGAAGCCAGATATTTGGGAGACTATAGAATATACTGTTTGTTTAGCAATGGTGAAGGTAAAATTATTGATCTTGAAAATAAATTATCAGGGGAAGTATTTGAACCTCTTAAGAATAAAAATTTGTTTATGCAATTTAAAGTTGATAGTCTATTAAAAACCCTGGTTTGGCCAAATGGTGCTGATATTGCTCCTTACAGTTTATATGAAATTGGAAAACCTGTTTCTAAGATAGGTGTTAAAAAGACGAAAATAAAAAGCTAAAAAAAATTGCTCCTAAAGTCTGCGCCTAAGCAGGATCGCTCCTTTATTCCACCATTTCCTTAATAAAGAATGTCTGTGCCCTTTTAGCGCCAACAGATATAATATTTAGGTTTATACCTGATTGTACTGCAATAAACTGCAGGTACTTCTTTGTATTTTCCGGCAAGTCGGAATAAGACCTGCATCCTGAAATATCCTGGTTCCAGCCGGGGAGCGTTTCATAAACCGGTTTAACTTCACCCAGTCTGTCAACATCAGTAGGGAAAGATTTTAATTGTTTTCCATCCAGTTCATAACCAATGCAAACCTTTATTTCATCAAAGCTGCTTAAAACATCAAGTTTAGTTATGGCAACATCTGTAATGCCGTTTACCATTTGTGAGTATCTGAGAAGGAAAGCATCAAACCATCCGCAGCGTCTCGGGCGCCCCGTAGTTGCACCAAACTCAGCACCAACTTGTCTTAATTTTTCGCCCGTTTCATCAAGAAGCTCGGTAGGGAAGGGGCCGTTGCCTACACGGGTGGTATAAGCTTTTACAATCCCGAAAACTCTGTCAATTTTAGTAGGCGGAATACCGGTACCTGTGCAGGCGCCGCCGGAGGTTGGGCTTGATGATGTAACAAAAGGATAAGTCCCATGGTCAACATCCAGTAATGCACCCTGTGCACCTTCCAGTAGTACTGATTTACCCTCAGAGATTGCATTGTTAAGATAAGCGGGCACATCTTTTACATATTTATCAATTGCTTTGTCAAATTCCAGGTACTGCTTAATTATTTCTTCAACATCAAGTGCTGCATGGTCATATACCTTCTGAAGAAGATTATTCTTTTCAAGCAGGTTTTCTCTTATTTTTTGCTCAAGTACTTTTTTATTCAGAAGGTCAACTATACGAATACCTTTGCGGGCAAATTTATCTATGTAACAGGGGCCTATGCCGCGGCCGGTTGTCCCTATTTTATTACTGCCGCTCTCGCTTATACTGTCTAATAGTTTATGATACGGCATTATTAAATGAGCATTATGACTGATAAAAAGCCTGCCGTCAACCTTAATACCATGGCTTTCAAGTAATGTAATCTCTTCAAGCAGCGCAGTGGGATCAATAACCACACCGTTGCCAATTACACAAACAACACCCTCTCTTAAAATTCCGGAAGGAATTAAA
Source organism: Ignavibacteriaceae bacterium (assembly GCA_046481785.1). Taxonomy (GTDB): domain Bacteria; phylum Bacteroidota; class Ignavibacteria; order Ignavibacteriales; family Ignavibacteriaceae; genus JAWOJF01. The sequence goes on from JAWOJF010000263.1 coordinate 6,369, forward strand.
TGAAGGATATATTTTTTATTCTCTATTTCAACAGTATGCCCGGCATTAGCTCCGCCCTGGTAGCGTGTAACAATATCAAAGTTTTCGCTTAAAATATCAACTATTTTACCTTTACCTTCATCGCCCCACTGGCTGCCGACAAGTACTGTAACGCTCATTTTATTCCCTTTTAAACAAAATAAAAACTCCGAATCCCAATTGCCGGGTTACGGCATATTATCCGGAGTTTTAAAAATTTAATTAATTATTATTATTTTGAAAAACTTGCAACTGCTTCATCAACTGTTTCGTAAAATTCAAATATCGTAATCAATTTTGTAATTATAAGAAGGCTTTCTATTTTATCAGTAACACGTGCAAGCTTCAGATGGCCGTTTTCTTTTTTCATTGTAGTCAATCCGCTGATTAACATACCAAGCCCGGAGCTGTTCATAAACTTTACATCGGCAAGGTCAACAATTACATTCTTTTTACCCTCATCAATAAGCTTGTGTAACAGCTCTGTAAAATCCTTTGTATCATCCCCTCCCATCACATTACCTTTTAATTCAATGACAACTGCACCGTACTGTTCATTGACTTTAATTTTCATAAAACTCCCTTAAATTTTCGGTTCAATTTAATTAGATAGCGCTATTTTTGCAAGTAAAGATGTTATTAATTTGCAGGAAATAAGGGATTTGGCAAGATTTATTGTAATTGAGTAAGAACCCTTTGAAAGTCCATGAAATATTTACTGGTATTTGGTGCAAGATAATAAATATGAAGGGAATTTTCCTGGTTGTCATGCTCCAAACATGATAACAGATAGGGAGATTATATGAGTCCTCCCTGATTTTTAAGGTAAAAATATTTAACCTTACGGCAAGCTATACCAAATCGTCAGGAGAATATATAGAGATATCTTTTACATCATTAAAACATGAATTACTTCAGCAAGGATATGCACCGGCAGAATGCCGTATATTTCATTGCCGGCACATTTATCAAGTAAACTTATGCACAGTTGAGAACTTCCAAGGCAGCATATACAAAAATATTCGAAGCAATAACAACTGCCTGATGAGAAATATCATTGAGATTCATTGTTCGTAATAGTCCTCTGTCAATAAATGGTTAATTTCAGTAAGGCTTATTTTAAAAGGTCTTGAGCAAAAATTCTTTGCTGCTGCCCCGAATACTAATATCTATGGGGTCTGTTTTTTCGTACTTTATTATAGCATCCTGAATAATTTCACTTATGGTTTTTCCTTCTTTTATTGAACGTTCTTTAACCTTCTGAATAACGTCTTTATCCAGGATAGTCCCAATTTTTTCTTTATTATTAGTCTTTTTTTCGCGTTTTGTTTTAATTTTTCTCATATTTTTGCCGGTGCTGTATTATTAAAAATCAAAATAGACAAAAAAAATAAAACTTCAAGAAACTTTCTTGATAGAATTTCCACATTTATTTTCTATCTATTTTTATAGTAATTTTACGGAACAATCCTAAGAGGATTACGTCTAAAAAATGAACTTCAAAAAAAAGAAAACAAAATTGCAGGTTCCAAAAATTCTCAGTTTAGATGATGATTTTTCCCTGATTAACAGATTTATCGAAGGCGATGAGTCTGCATTTAAGACTCTTGTCTACAGGCATAAAGAGAAGGTGAGAAATATCATCTACTTAAATTTAAACAGCAGTGAAGCTGCCGATGATGTGGCTCAGGATGTGTTTATTACTGTGTATAAAAATCTGAGAAACTTCAGGTTTGAATCTCAGTTTACAACCTGGCTTTACAGGATTACAATTAACAAGTGTAAAGATCATTTAAGAAAGGTTAAGATCAGGAGCATTTTTTCTCCCATTAAAGAAACCGAGGAGCAAATCGGCTATATGCCTGATCATGAAAATTCAGATATAGCTAAAATTGTTCAGGATGCAATTTCCAGGTTACCCGATAAGCTGAGAATTCCTTTAATGCTAAAGGATATTGAGGGCTTAAGCTACCAGGAAATTGCTGAAGCAGTGCAGTGTGAAATTGGTACGGTTAAATCAAGAATATTCCGTGCAAGAGAGGGGCTGCGGAACATTCTGAAACCGTATGAACAGGAGTTAATGAGATGAATACAAAAGATTTAGAATTACTTTCTGCCTATGTTGACGGCGAACTAAATGAAAAAGAACGGCAGGAGATTGAACAAAAAATTAAACTTTCTCCTGTGCTTCAGCAGGAATTGGTAAAGCTGCAGAAACTAAAAAAACTTACTTACTCATCGGTTAAAAAACTGGAGGAATCCCCTTATTTTGAAACACGTTTGATGGCTTCATTAAGCAGCGAAAAAACTTCAGGCAGTAAACTTAAAAAATGGTCCCCGGCTATCGGGTTCGGACTTCTTGCTGTTTTTCTTATGATATTCCTTAAATATAATCCGGATGCTATTGATGAGATAGTTCAGCAGCAGCAATCAAACCTGGCAGGGTTTTATAAAGAAAATCTAAAACCGCTTCTTTTTGCTGCCGATCTTTCGAATGAAGATATATTTAATTTTGCTTTCTACCATCAGCTTCCGCTTGATAAGGATGATTACCAGGTACTTCAGCTTGGTTATTCAAATACCGGTGAAGAGTTTTTTGAAATTAAAACATCTGATCTTCCTTTTACAGGAGGCAATTATGATAAATTTATATCTGCCCTTGAACTGAATGAAAAAGAAAAGAAACAGATGGACTCCATACTGGAATCATACAAAGATGAACTGGAGCTGCAGGTACTTGCCAATGAAAAAAATACTATTGCTATCAATCCAAATTTGTGGAATTACAATAAAGCTATAGCTGCTGATCTTATTGCTTTTGCCAAAGATGCAAATATGGCTGAGCTTTCAAAAATTATCCCCGGTGATATACCATTGTATACACATGGTAATGTTAAAAGGATAGTTAATGAGGTTAAATCTGCCCGGCCTAATGAGTTTATTTTCTTAACTCCGGATACAATATTTTCGGAAGAATTTGTTTTTGACATGAAGAAGTTCAAAGAAGAGTTGAAACAGATGGAGACAGAGTTAAGGAAAGCAGATAAAGAACTGAAAAAAGTAGACTTTACTGTTAACTTAAACCGTAATCTGGCAAAACTGCGTAAAGATTCCTCCTTGAGCAAAGATTTTAAAATTGATTTCGATTCTAATTTTTACAGGGTGCAGTTTTCCAAAATTGATATCCCGGAAATAGTTATTCCGGATTTTAATGATATTGCAGCACAGATTGAGGAAGCAACTAAACATATACAATCCTTTACTGTAAGTTTCCCCGGAAACAGGAAATCAAGGGGGGATATAAGAGTAAGGGTAGGTTCTGATTCTTTGGATAGCTTTGATTTTAATTTCCGTGTGCCTGATCTGGATTCCATTACTCATTTTGTTCCATTCCAGGTAGATTCCTTAATAAAGCAGTTTAGCAGGAACTTTAATTTTAACAGGAGTTTTAATCTCGATTCGCTTGTTTCAAGCTATAATTTTAATTTTAGTGATTCTTTACATTACCAGCAGAACCAGGAGTTCAGGCAGCAAATGAAGGAATTTGAGAAAGAAATGCAGAAATTCAAAGAAGAAATGGAAAATATGAAAAGAGATTTGAAGAAAGATTCCAATAAGGTAAACAAGAAAAAAGGTATAGTAATATAAAATTTCCTGTTATATTGAAGGCCTGTTACATAATTAAATGCGGTGAATATTTATTCATTTGATAAGCATTAGGGGACTGCCTCAGTTCTTATTCGCCATGCTTTGAAGTGCGTCAGTACAGAGTGAAAACTTATCCCATATTTTTTCCGTTTATATAACTTCCCTTTACAAAATACCAATTTTGCCGTAATTTGACCATTAAGAGGTAAAATGTGCCTGTTAAGGCAGTGTATCCCTTTTCTTGAAAATATGGCTAAGGTATATCTATTTAATGAAATTTACAGTCGCGGATATTAAAGACAATATCAGATTCCGGTTATTTAGCGGATCCCTGGTATTATTTTTTCTGTTTAAACTGTTTTTTACTGATCCCGGCTCAGCGGTTTACCAGGTTATAAATGAACTTTTAATGCTCACTTCTGCACTGTTCCTGTTTCTTTATCTTATGGATTATACCAGTATGAAAAGGATAAATCCTTTATCGCTGGTAATGAATAT
>JAWOJF010000349.1:0-11051 GCA_046481785.1 Ignavibacteriaceae bacterium
GGACTGTCTCCCTTTAGCTAAAGGGAGACTTTGGTGTATTGGGGGTTGAAATTTAAACCAGCTTTTCTAAGTGTAGCTTAGTGTCCTTAGTGCCTAAGTGGTAAATGGCGCAGACTAAAGTCCGCGTTACAAGGGGTTATGGTAAAAGAGGCCTCTGCGTGTTGTGTTAATATTTGCAGCTGGTACGGGGCACTGAATCCCTCTGTCCCGCCTGCGGCAGGACTGTCTCCCTTTGGTTAAAGGGAGACTCTTTTTTTAAAATATTCATTTAATTTTGAGTTTATCTTATATGGCGGACAAACCTCAGCATTACCAGGTAACCCCATAATACCAAATGCAGTTCTTGGGATTTCTCCGGTTATGCTAAGGTTATCCGCCAGTACGGGGGCACTTAATCCCTCTGTCCCGCCTGCGGCGGGACTGTCTCCTCGGAGGTTAAGATCCCCGCGGGGTAGGTTAAATTATGTGCCTGCACTTTAATAAAAATACTATTTTAAAAACTCTGCTAATCCTTCTTTTATTTCGTTCCGTGATAATTTACCTTTTGCTAATTCTGTATCATTCAATTTTTGAAGATTGTTATAAAACTGAATTCCTTGAGTTTTAATATTATCATAATTAATTATTTTTAATTCAAACAAAAGGTTTTCTGCTTTATCAAACTTGCTGGTCAATTCATAAAATCTGAAAAGCTTATGTTTTATACCCGGTGGAAATTCATATTCACTCAATCTTTTTGTTATATCTTCAATATCAGGAGTGAAATCAATTGATTCTGTGCTTGTTACCTTTGTTTTTAATATTCCCTCAAGGTACAGTGTTAGTATCTTAATGTAAGTTTTATAGTCCCCGCCGGAATTGCTGCTCAGTTCTTTTATATCAGCAATTTCTTTAAGAAGCTTTGCAGCAACAATACATTTAAATCCCGATGTATCATCTGATATATTTAATAAGGAAATTATATCTTCAGCGGAAAGAGAATTAAGCATGTTATAATCGAGTCCAACAATACCACTAAGGGCAGATTCTGCTTCCTTAGCAGCTTCTTTATAGTTTTCCTTGTCCTTGTTAAAAAGGATTTTTACAAGTACAACAGAAAGCTGTTCAATCAGCATCATTATGTAGTCATGCCGGATCATATAAAATTGGTGGTGCCTTTATGGTTTATTGTTGTTTGAAATTTATTTGGTATTAAGTCTCGGCGAAGCTTTTTTGCGAAGCCGGATGTTTTTGTTATTTGAGATTTTGTTTGTGTTTCTTAGTGTACCTTAGTGTTCTTAGTGGTAAATGGCGCAGACTAAAGTCCGCGTTACAAGGGGTTGTGGTAAAAGAGGCCATTACGTGTTGTGTTAATATGCGGCCAGTACCGCGGTACACAATCCCTCTGTCCCGCCTGCGGCGGGACTGTCTCCCTTTAGCTAAAGGGAGACTTTCATTGGCGCATGATGAATCATGCGTCTACGAGTTTTTATGTAAATTTTAGTTTGCCGGTGCCGTTGGCTGTAACCTTAATACGGTCGCCGTTGTTGAAGTTGCCGGCAAGCAGTTCCTGGGATAATGGGTTGATAAGGTGTTTTTGTATTGTCCTTTTTAAGGGACGTGCACCGTATGTTACATCGTATCCAAGCTGTGCAAGCCAGTCTTTGGATTCGTCGTCTACTTCAAGAATGATATCCCGGGCAAGAAGCATTTTTTTAACATTCTCTATCTGTATCTCTACAATCTTTCTAATTTCTTTTCTTGTAAGTGGTTTAAAAAGTACTACTTCGTCAATCCTGTTTAAAAATTCCGGACGGATTGTTTTTCTAAGCAGGTCTGTAAGTTTAAATCTTAAATCACCCATAACTGAATCGATGTTATCATCATTTACATTCTCAAGCTGTTCCTGTATTAAGTGGGAGCCGAGGTTTGATGTCATTATGATAATTGTATTTTTAAAGTTAACTGTGCGTCCCTGGTTATCTGTAAGTCTTCCGTCATCAAGCACCTGCAGAAGCACATTAAATACATCCGGGTGAGCTTTTTCTATTTCATCAAGAAGCACAACGGAGTACTGCCTTCTGCGGACAGCCTCGGTTAACTGGCCGCCTTCTTCATATCCCACATATCCGGGAGGTGCTCCTATAAGTCTGGATACGGAAAACTTTTCCATATACTCGCTCATATCAATCCGAATCATAGCATGTTCATCATCAAAAAGGAATTCTGCAAGAGCACGTGCAAGTTCTGTTTTACCAACCCCGGTAGTACCAAGAAAAATAAATGAGCCGAGGGGACGGTTAACATCCTGGAGCCCGGTACGCGAACGCCTTATAGCATTAGCTACAGCGGAGACGGCCTCTTCCTGTCCAACCACGCGCCTGTGCAGTTCATCTTCAAGCCTGAGCAGTTTGCTTCTTTCACCTTCAAGCATTTTGCTTACAGGTATGCCTGTCCATTTAGCCACAACTTCGGCAACATCCTCAGCATCAACTTCTTCCTTAAGCATTTTTTTATCACGCTGAGCTTCTGCAAGTTTTTCGGTTTCCTGTTTAAGTTTTCTTTCAAGTTCAGTAATTCTGCCGTAACGAAGTTCCGCCACCTTACCGAGATCGCCTTCACGTTCATATTGTTCAGCAAGCTGTTTAACATTTTCAACTTCGCTTTTCATAGAACGGATACTGCGGATCTTTTCTTTTTCCAGGTTCCAGTGGAGCCTTAACTGACTTCTTTCTTCACCCAGCCCGTTTAATTCACGCTGTAGTTCCTCAAGCCGTTTAGCCGAAGCATCATCTTTTTCCCGCTTAAGGGCTTCGCGTTCAATTTCAAGCTGTTTAATTTTTCTTTCAAGGTTATCAAGCTCTTCCGGCATTGAGTCAATTTCAATCCTTAACTTTGAGGCAGCCTCATCAATAAGATCAATAGCTTTATCGGGGAGGAACCTGTCGGTAATATATCTTCCGGAAAGCTGTGCTGCCGCCACAATTGCGCCGTCAGTAATTCTTACACCGTGATGGACTTCGTACCGTTCTTTAAGTCCCCGCAGGATAGAAATAGTATCCTCTTCAGAAGGTTCATTAACCAGCACGGGCTGGAATCTTCTTTCAAGGGCGGCATCTTTTTCAATATGTTTTTTATATTCATTTAGAGTAGTAGCGCCTATTGCATGAAGTTCGCCGCGGGCGAGTGCCGGCTTTAATATATTTGCTGCATCCATAGAGCCCTGGACAGCGCCTGCACCAACAAGTGTATGAAGTTCATCAATAAAAAGAATTATCTCGCCGTTTGATTCCTGGACTTCCTTAATAACAGCCTTCAGTCTTTCCTCAAACTGTCCCCTGAACTGTGTACCGGCAACAAGAGTACCCATATCAAGGGCAACAATTTTTTTGGTTTTTAGATTTTCCGGTATATCGCCGGAAATAATACGGTGAGCAATGCCTTCAGCTATTGCTGTTTTACCAACGCCCGGTTCACCTATTAACACGGGATTATTTTTTGTTCTTCTTGATAGTACCTGCAGTACTCTTCTGATTTCCTCGTCCCTGCCAATTACAGGATCAAGTTTACCGGTGCGTGCAAGTTCATTAAGATCTTTGCCGTATTTTTGTAGAGCCTGGTAAGACTCTTCCGGGTTCTGGGTAGTAACACGATGAGTACCCCGTACATCTTTTAAAGCAGCAAGAATCTCATCATGCGAAATACCGTTATCACGCAGAAGCTGTCCGGCAGTACCTTCATTAGCAGATAGTGCAAGTAAAAGATGTTCCGTAGAAACGAATTCATCTTTAAGATAGCGTGCTTCCTCAGCAGCTTTATCAAAAAGTTTACCGGAATTTATGCTCATCTGCTGGTTTCCAAGTCCCGTCCCGGATACTTTAGGAAGCCGTTCAAGCAGTTCATTAACTTTTAACTTAACCGCATTAACATTGCCGCCGGTCTTCTGCATAATTATATCGGCAACATTTCCTTTTTCCTGTATAACTGCCGCAAGCAGGTGTTCCGGTTCCAGCACCTGGTTAGTATAGTTCTGTGCAATTTCAATGGCAGTCTGTACTATTTCCTGCGCTTTAACTGTAAGTTTATTTAAATTAAATGCCATAGTCTTTCTTACCTGTTCTTATCAATAAAACCTGTTATTCATAAACTCCAAATAACAAAAAACAAAATGCAAACAAGGTTCAAATTCCAAATCCTTAAAACAAATATCAAATAAATAGTAACATTTGTTTTTCCGAGTGCACCTAAGTGATCTTAGTGCCTAAGTGGTTAGAATCCAATTACCACTAAGGCACTTAGGACACTAAGGAGCACTAAGAAATCAAATGTCAAAAGTTTTTCTAAGTGTACCTAAGTGGTTTACCAGTTACCACAGTTAAACCCTGCCTATCGGCAGGCCATCCCAGCCTTCCCTTCTCTGAGAGACGAGGGAAGGAGTAGGATGTAAGCGGAGCTATTTTCTTAACTCTGCTAATTTTTCAAATAACTCTTTTTCTTTTCCAGAAATGTTTTTAGGAGTTACTATAGTAACATTAACAAACAGGTCGCCTCTTTGTTCAGTATCTCCTTTTTTCATTCCCATGCTTTTAATTCTAAGTATTGTTCCGCTGTCAGTTTCTTTTGGAATTTTTACTTTTACTTTTTTACCATCAATGGTTGTAATCGTTTTACTTCCTCCAAGAACGGCAGTAACAACATCAACATTAAGATTATAGTATAGATCATTATTTTTCCTTTCAAAGAACGGATGTTTATCAATCTGTATAGTTAAATATAAATCGCCCCGTACGCCGCCGCCGGTACTTGCAGCGCCCTGATTTTTTAATCTGAGTTTTTTACCCTGTTCAATACCGGGGGTAATTTTAATCCTTATTTTTCTTCCATCAATATGGAATTCCTTTTCATTTCCATGGAAGGCATCCTCAAGAGATATTTTTAATGATGCTTCATAGTCACTCCCTTTTTTAGCGCCGCCGAAACCTGTAAAGGCTGAACCCTGTTGTGCAGAACCGCCGGAACTTTGCTGGCCGAAACCGCCGCCGAAAAAGTTCTGGAAGAAATCGGAGAAGCCGCCACCTTTTCCAAAAATATCTTCAAAGCCGCCGGAGAACTGAAAGCCGCCCCCCTGCTGAGTATTTTGAAAATCTCTGAACCAGTCACCCCCTGCACCTGTTTGCGGACCTGCATTCTGATACTGTTTCCAGTTAGCCCCCAGCATGTCATATTTTTTTCTCTTCTCAGGATCTTTTAGTACTTCATAAGCTTCAGACATTTCTTTAAATTTTTCCTCGGCCTGCTTGTTATCGGGATTTTTATCCGGGTGATATTTAACAGCAAGCTTACGGTAAGCTTTTCTTATTTCATCCTGAGTAGATGATTTATTTACGCCAAGTATTTTATAGTAATCTTTAAAATCCATAGTAAACCTTTTTAAAGCCTGCCTGCCGGTAGGCAGGAGCAAGTTCAAGAGCAAGTTTGCCTGCCGGTAGGCAGGAGCAAGTTCAAGAGCAAGAACAAGTGAACGCTGCTGGTACTGCGTACTTACACACCCCCTCCCGCAAGCGGGATACCCCTCTTTTTAGAGGGGACTTTCACAATTAAAAAAAAGGGTAACCAAAAACTTTAGGCTACCCTTTTAAAATTCTTATGTGCCGGCAATGAACCGGCACATGTATTATCATCGTTATATCTTAGCTTACTTTAATCGAAATCTCTTTGGGTTTTACCTTTTCAGCTTTTGGGACGGTAATTGATAACTGTCCGTCTTTAAACTGTGCCTCTATCTGATCTTCTTTTATTTCTTTAGGAAGATTAAAAGACCTGTAAAATTTTCCGTATGATCTTTCAACACGGAAATAGTTTTTGTCTTTCTCTTCTTTCTCCTGTTTCCTCTCACCGGTAATTGTTAACTGTCCGTTGTTAAAAGATATCTTAACATCATCTTTCGGTACTCCGGGAATATCGAGAGCTAAAGTATAATTATCTTTATCTTCAGTAATATCTGCTAATGGAGACCATACTGCATTTTCATACTCCTGGTCGCCGCTTTCAGTTCCAGCTTTGAACCCAAAGGAATTAAATATTCTGTTGAACTCTCTTTCAATGTTCAACATTTCTCTTGCGGGATTCCATCTTACGATTGCCATTTTTAATTCTCCTTTCTTAAATTTTTTAAGAATATTTTTTTATAGAATCTGAATGTTTATCATTTATTTTTTATAACTAGGTTACAAGCGACGTGCCAGAGCCTAAAAATCGTTGTAATTACTTATATTACAAATAGATACAGGGATTCCGGGGGAGGCTATAGGAGTGCGCCATTATGGCAGATTAAATCTATAATTTTATAATTTTGTACGAACTTGGCACATAATGTGCCATTTGATTGTCAAAAATGCGACAAAATGACACGATAAGATTCTTGTTTCATGTGAAAAAACTGGTAATGGGGGCTTTTTCTATAGCCACGACTTTCAAGTCGTGGGATGGAATAACCATACAACAAATGGCTTTAGCCAAAATTTGTCTTTAATTGCGGCTAAAGCCAAAGAAAGCAGGGAACATTAAACCACGACATGAATGTCGTGGCAATAGATTTTTGAATATTATTCTGACCAATTGAATTTTCACATGACCTCATTGAGAGTATCTGGTGAGGGCGGGTTAATTGTTAATGCGTTATTTATTAATTATTTTTGCAGACTTAAAAATCAGCACTTTATATGAATAATTTCACTGAAGATACTATAGCAGCAGTTGCTACTCCTTCAGGTGCAGGTGCTATTTCTGTTATCCGAATTAGTGGTCCCCGGTCTTTTTCTGCTGTTGACTCTATCTTTACCGGTAAAAATAAAATTTCTTCTGCCGATACTCATACAATACATTACGGTAAAATAACTGATGAAAAAGGTGATCTGATTGATGATGTGTTAATATCTGTATTCAGGAATCCTCATTCATATACCGGTGAAGACAGTGTTGAGATAAGTACTCACGGCAATCCTTTTATTACCAAGAGGATAATTGGGCTCTTAATTAATAAAAATATACGTATGGCAGAGCCGGGTGAGTTCACCAGGCGGGCATTCCTGAATAATAAAATTGATCTTGCACAGGCTGAAGCTGTTGTTGATGTTATATCTTCAAGAACCGAGGCATCATTAAAAGGAGCCAGGAATCAGCTTGACGGGCTTCTTTCGGCAAAGGTAAACGAGCTGAGGGAATCATTAATTAATTCATCTTCATTTATTGAACTTGAATTAGATTTTGCCGAAGAAGATATAGAGTTTATTGGTCATGATGAACTGCTTCAGAGGATTAAACAAATTATTGCCGAGATAGATAAACTTCTCTCAACATATTCATTCGGCAGGATAGTACATGACGGAGTGAACGTAGCGCTGGTGGGTAAGCCTAATGTCGGGAAGTCTTCCCTGCTTAATTATATCCTGAAGGAATCGCGTGCAATTGTAAGCGCAATACCGGGAACCACCCGTGATATAATACGGGAAGAAGTATCAATTGATGGAATTTTATTCCGGCTGTTTGATACTGCAGGATTAAGAGTATCCGAAGATGTTATAGAAAAAGAAGGAGTAGTCAGGAGTCAGGAAGCAGTTAAGAATGCCGATATAGTTCTTCTTCTTAATGATGTTGAGCAGGGTATTTCTGAAGATCTTTTTGAGAATATGGCGGCGCTTTCGGGTAAAGAAAAAATTTTGACTGTTATGAATAAAATTGATCTGAAGAAGGAACAAAATACAGGATGTGATGTTTCTATCTCAGCAGTCACGGGTGAAGGAATAGATACACTATTCATAAAGCTGAAAGAGAAGGCATTAGGCGGATCGACATACAGTGAAAGATCGGCAGTTGTCTCAAATCTCCGCCATTATAACTGTCTAAAAATGGCAAAAGAAAACCTGTTAAATGCAAAGGCATCAGTAGAGAACAGACTTAGCGGTGAATTTATTTCAGTAGACCTTAGAAATGCCGCCAGTTCTTTAGGTGAAGTAATTGGTGAAGTAACCTCGGATGATATATTAAATAACATATTTATGAAATTCTGCATAGGAAAATAGAAAAGTGTTTCATGTGGAACAATTGAAACCGTTGTTTTGAGCGAAAATCGGGATATTGATATCTTCTTCTGCCCCTACACTATTTTTGGGGAGTAAGATAAAAGAAGGCAAAACATTATAACGTTTCACATGAAACATTTTATAATTATGAATTATTATGACATTATAGTTGTGGGAGCCGGGCATGCCGGTATTGAAGCTGCGCATGCGGCGGCAAATATGGGATGTTCTGTAGGTTTAGTAACCATGGACAGGCACGCTATTGGGCGGATGTCCTGCAATCCTGCTATTGGCGGAACAGCAAAGGGCCACCTTGTAAGGGAAATAGATGCCCTTGGGGGTGTAATGGGAAAAATTGCAGACAGGACAGGCATACAGTTCAGGATGCTGAATAAATCCAAGGGTCCTGCCGTATGGTCTCCCCGTTGTCAGTCAGACAGAGAATTATATTCAGCAGAAGCAGAGCGTGTAGTAAATGCAAATAAAAATATTACTATTGTTGAGGATTCGGTAATTGATGTTATAACGGAAGGAAATAAAATATCCGGAGTTGGAACGCTTAAGGGTGAAACAATTAGCTGCAAGGCTCTTGTACTATCCTCGGGTACGTTTCTAAACGGACTAATGCACACCGGATTAAAATCCATAAAAGGCGGAAGGTTTGGAGAGCAGCCTTCAACAGGTATAACAGAAACACTTCTTAAGCTGGGATTTGAATCAGGGAGATTAAAAACCGGAACTCCTCCAAGGTTAAAAAAAGATTCTATCAACTGGGATATACTTGAAGTACAGCCGGGGGATGAAAACCCACAGCCTTTCTCACACTTTACTGACAGAAGTGAATTCCCTTATCTCCCCCAGATGCCCTGCCACATTACATATACTGATGAAACAGTTCATAAGATTCTTGAAACCGGTTTTAGCGAATCACCCATGTTTACAGGGCTGATCAAGGGTACCGGTCCACGTTACTGTCCTTCTATTGAAGATAAAATAGTTCGTTTTGCCGACAAAAATAAACACCAGTTATTTCTTGAACCCGAAGGATTAGACTCTAACCTGATATATGTAAATGGTTTTGCCACTTCCCTTCCGGCTGATGTACAGCTTAAGGCAATTCATAAAATTAAAGGGCTTGAAGAAGCAGAGATGGTACGCCCGGGTTACGCAGTTGAGTATGATTTTTTTCCGCCTAACCAGGTGGATCTTACACTTGAAACAAAATTAATAAAGGGTCTATATTTTGCGGGACAAATAAATGGTACATCCGGTTATGAAGAAGCTGCTGCACAAGGATTAATTGCAGGAATAAATGCCGCCGCAAAAATCCAGAATATGCCTGAGTTTGTAATTAAAAGAAGTGAAGCTTATATAGGCGTACTTATAGATGATCTTGTTGGTAAATCAACCGAGGAACCATACCGTATGTTTACATCGCGTGCAGAGCACCGTTTGCTTCTGCGCCAGGATAATGCTGACAGAAGGCTTCTTGGTTATGGTTATGATCTTGGATTAATTCCAAAAGAAATGAATGATGAAGTAATAAGAAGAGAACGTTTAATAAGCATTGGTATTGAAACATTATCAAATTTAAAATTACATGCGCGGGATGTAAATACATTTCTTGAGGCAAAGGGTCTGCCGGGCATTGATTCAACTGATACAGTATCAAAGCTGTGCAAACGTCCCGAGCTTGAATTGAGAGAGATCATACAACTTATTGATATAGACAGGCATCCAATTCTGAAAAATGTTATTAGTGAGCCTGCCGTACTCGAACAAGTAGAGATCGAATTAAAATATGAAGGATATATAAAACGCCAGTATGAAACAATTAGCCGGCTTGAGAGGTATGAAGAGGTAAAGATTCCTTTAACATTAAATTATTTAGCATTAAAGGCATTATCGACAGAAGGGAGGGAAAAACTGCACAGGGTAAAACCCCGTTCCATAGGGCAGGCATCGCGTATATCGGGTGTAACTCCTTCTGATATTTCTATATTATTGGTATATTTAAAGAACTAAATTAAAAGGGTTTTTATGGTTGATGTTCAGGAACTATATTACAAAGAGCTGTTATCATTCTATTGGGAGAACCAGATCAATCCCGATATAATGAAAGTAGAGCGTCTGGCGTATTTTGCTGAACTTGTTGCAGAAAAGAATGAAAAAGTTAATTTAATTTCGCGCAGAGATGTTAATTCTATTGTAGAGAATCATATATTTATATCATCGTATATTTCAAAATACATCCCGGAAAAGTGTACAAATTTTCTTGATATAGGTACAGGCGGCGGATTCCCGGGAATACCGCTTGCAATTATGCGTCCGGAAATGAAAGGCGTACTTGTTGATTCAACGGGTAAAAAAATTGAAGCAGTAAGTGAATTTATTGACCGCTTAAAACTGGGGAATGTAACTGCAGAGAATTTCAGGGTTGAGAGTCCCGAGTTTATTGAGAAGTATAAAAATTCATTTGACCTTATCGTAAGCCGTGCAACGGTGCCGTTAATTATTCTTTTCAGGTATTCACTTCCATTGATAAAAGAGAGAGCATATCTTGTGGCATTTAAAGGCGGCGACCTTGAAGAGGAGTACAAAAAGGCTGAGCTGAAGTACAAACCGTACATACGCAAATCAACTACGTTTGAGTTGTTCTATAAACCTACCAATGTACGGAACCAGAAAGGGAAAAAGCTTGTAGTGCTTGAGCTGAGTAGGTAAGGCCAGTAGGCAGTAGGGGCCAGTAGGCAGTATGCAATTGGCAGTAGGCAAAATTTTGCAGAGGCTGGATTTATCCAGCTTTTTTTTTTTGCAAGAGGTTTCCCTAATAAAAAAGTTACACGGAGATTAAGAGCAAGAGCAAGAGCAAGGTAGGAGCAAGAAAAGTCAGCAGGCAAGTGAGGCAAGTCCCACAGTAGGCAGTAGGCAAACATTCAATTATCGTAGTGATATCTGCATTGAATGAAATCAATCCTGTCTTTGTAAATC
>JAWOJF010000273.1:0-3823 GCA_046481785.1 Ignavibacteriaceae bacterium
CAAGTATAAATATATCAAAACCATCCTGCTTGTTAGCCTGGATATTAAGCAAAGGTGCAAAATGATCGCGTAGATAGGGAAAGCCAGTGTTGTAAATACCAACCGACTGATTCCAGTTCCATGTTGCATAGTAGCTTTCAATCATTAAACCGTCTATGCTTTTACGGTAGCGGTCGGAATAAGCATAGTGAGCTGCCAAAGCGGGGTCAAAATAAAATATCCCCCTGTTACCAAGAATATATTTATCTGAATATGTTTCTCTTAAATATTCAATATATTTTATCATTCCCTCAGCGGTCCATTGATACGGGAGCCCCCATGAGTTCGGCCCGCCTGTATCAACAAGATCCAAAAATAATCCGTCGCATTCATGTTCAGCTAAAACATCATCAGCTAACGGCCTGTTAAACTCCCACCATGCGGTATCCCCGGCATTTACATAATAGCTGTTCCATATGCCGTCTTTATCCGGAATTCCGTCTTTATCTTTATCGTCAACATAAAAAGAGGCATACCCGTTATTCTGATATACAATTTCTGATCCGTTCCAGTAAACAGGGCCTGTCCCATCCCCCTGAATCAGGTCTCCATCCTGCTCTCCAATACTTAGGTATCCTAAAACAATAACATCATCATCTGTTCCGGGGATATTATCAAAACCGTTTTTTATATCGGCAACCTGTTCAGGTGTAATACTGCGGACATCCAGAATTATAAGATCAAAATACTGCATCTTTAATACAGTATTCTCATCAAAATCTCCGTAATACACAAAGTAATCTTTAATAACATTTTGTGCTGTTAAAAAAGTTACCGGGCAAAACACTATTACCAGAAAGAGGAGAAATATTTTGTTTATGTAGTTTTTCATAAGGCATTATAATATTATAACAAACTTACCCTGCGTTGAACCTATCGGAGAATCCAGGTAAAAGAAATACAGCCCCGGGGCAACTAACTGCCGGTCTTCGTTCTTTAAATCCCAGGTGGCTATACTTGGAGCCAGAGATCCTCCTCCATTATGTTCAATGGTTCTAATCAACTCACCTGCAGAGTTATAAATTTTTATTGTTGCGGATGCTGGCAGTTTGGTAAACTGTACTATTTTATCTGATCCAACTTCATATCCGCTTGCTACTATATAGGGGTTAGGAACAACTCTAACCTGGGAAAGGTCTCCCGGTGCAGTTGAAAGGCCTGCCTGAGGTACTACTTCAACTGTATTCGTTCCTGCTTTCGGAACTGATGCTGCAGTATTTTCAAGTGGACCGGTAATCCCATGGCCGGTATCATAAGCTGCTACATAGTATTTGTACTTTAATCCATTAATCGCAGTATTATCCACGAAAACCCTTACACTGTCGCCCGGTTTAAAGAACTGCAATTTATCTTCAGAAGTAACAATATGAACAGGGGGCAGATCCGTATCATCACCCAGATCATACCAGGCAAATTTGGGTATACCTGTATAATTCCCCAGGATACCATTTAATTTATCAAACTGTGCCATTGGTATGTAATGTATACCGCCATCAAAATCTGTTATTGAACTTGAACCCCACGTAACACCATTATCTGATGATCTGTATATTTTATAGCCTTCAAAAGCAGGTTCATTTTCACTTTGCAAACCCCAGTAAATTGTATTCTGTTTATTACCGGGTGCTACTTCAACCGAAGGGGCAACAGGAGCCTTTTCCACTTTCCACCCGGAGCTATACAGAGCCATAGCATTTCTTGAGTTCTGGAAAAGTTCTTCCCTGCTCTTTGCAAAAACAGTTGCAAATATCAGTGTGTCGGATTCACCCGGCTGAAGTGTAAATGCACCGGAACTTAAAGTTTGAGCACCTTGTCCCCCCGGTACATAAAAATATCCCGGCCCGCCATTAACAGAATCAGGGATTCCATCCATATCAAAATCATCACAGAAACCATCATTCCGGCTGCTTCGCGGGTTATCTTCATTTAAGATATTATATCTATAGTATAAACTGGCTCTTGCGCCATTACCTCCCGCCTGAGTAGCACCTTCAAAAATATGATACGCACTATACTTATCAACTTTTCCTGATTCACCCGGCATCCTTAATACCAGTGTACCCATTACAGCAGGTTCCTGCAAAACTCCGGCGCCTAATGGGTTTGGAACAGCCTGTGGATTGTCAGCTATAACCCACGCAAGCTGCAGTTTATTATCATAATAATGCCTGTTGGGAGCACTCCCTCCACCAGGATCAAAGATAACAGGGATAACTGAAAAATCACTGTGTACTGCCATTCGCATATCTGTTATTGGTGCATCACCTGAATTCCGGACAACGTATACCCATATTAAAAAGTCCTGGTATAATTGTCCTGTCCATCCCAGGCCGCGCATTTCCAGAGTAGTTTTAAGCCATCTTCTTAATTCCTGAGTACCTGTTAATTTTCTACCTCTCCAGGAATAGTTTGCGGTATATGTTTCCTGGTCAGCCATTATTTCGCCATTAGGACCAAATCCCGGCCAGCCGTCGCTTCCAACCAACAATGGATCTGTTGTTCCCGGAATTAATTGAGGCCAGCCTGAAGGCCATGTTTCCGGATCAGTACTTAACGGAGCTTTATCGCTTCCTACTACTTCAGGAAATGGTGCAAAGTGGTAGGGATCCCAAAAGGGAACTGGTCCCTCATCAAATGTTGCATCTACATAAGGTATCTCTGCAGGGTTATCATCACCACCAACAGCACCGGGCTCCTGGTTGCCCGGCGCAGCAACAACAACTCCAACCGCTCTTCCATAATCCACACCGCTCCCATTCGGGTACTCGAAAGACGGCCTGCGCGGGGGACCTACATACGAATCACCATTCCCCAACATACCCATATTTGTAAATACAGTTCTTATCCTGTTTATATCCATGATATTCCATCTCTGGTATACCATCGGATCTTCCTGTGATAATACAACCGAAGAAGATATTAACATCAGACATGAAAATATTATTGCCGGTTTTTTATTCACTGTTTATATCCTCACTGTTAAAATTTTATTGGACTACAAATAATTTCCTGGAGTGTTGTGCCGTCCAGCTTTATTTCTGCAAGCACTGTGTATGTTTTCAGATCAATTATATAAGCAGTAGTATTTGTTATTGCATAAAGTATATCATCAGATGGCAGTATACATAAAGATTTTACATCCAGTGGAAATAAGATCACCCTGCTGGTGTCTGTAATAAAAGTTTGTTTGTCAAGTTTAACTACAGATGTTCCTGATGCTGCATAAATAAAATTTTCATCAAAACATATATTTCCGGGGCCGCCGGAAGCAAACTCATATGCCGTTGTAAGGTTATTATTTTGATCAACAACATTAAGTTTATTACCTCTTACATCGCATATAAAAACCCTGTTGTTATCATCAGCTTTTATTTTACCGTTTGCAAAAGTTGTAACAGCAGAGGGAATTCTTGTTATAACAGCGCCGTTTGAAGCATCAATAATTACAAGGTCTTTTTTAGGCTGGTCTATAGTAAAAATTTTGTTTCCATCATTTGAAACTGCAATCTCCCCGGGGAAGAAATCAAGGGGAAAGGTTGTTTCCACATTTTTTTGGTTCAGATTTATTTTTTCAACTGCCTTACCATTTACACACACTACATAAGCATAATTCCCCTGCACTGCTATCATCTGCGGATTTTGTGATGTACTTAAACTTGTTTCAACCTGCTTTGTCCGGAGATTTATAAAATCGACTTTATTAGCACTCCCTATGCTTACTAAAAGATATGAAGCGTCTTCAGTAACAGCAAAGCCGGTCATTAAACCCGGGCTCTCAATTGCA